>DATKNZ010000420.1:0-5228 GCA_035541055.1 Candidatus Acidiferrum sp.
AAGAGGGGCTAGGCCAACCAGCCTGACCTAACCTTTCCCCAGTCACCTGGGATTATCCTTGAAACGTGCAGCTTCGATTGGTTAACCGCCGCTGCCATCTCAGTTCTTTCAATGAACTGGGAACAGCTTAACAGGTTTAACGGCTTAGACAACGATTTCTTATCCACAGGTTATTCACGATTAGCGGCCTGTGAATAGCCGGTGAACAACTCAGCCCGCCCAATGAAATCAGGGGTTTTCTGCGCGGGGCCGAAAGGTTGTTCACCGCGCGAATTCGGCGGTGTTCGGCGTGGTGAATAACTTTGCCGCCGTCTCCCGGTGAAAAGAAGACCACCCGCGAGGGGTGGTGTTAACCGGAGCCCGGGGCAAAGTTCAGGCGGTGGTCGCGGGAGCCGCTGCGGCGGGCGTTTCGGCAGGAGCAGGCGAGGCGGGGACGGCCGCGGCCGGCTTTTTGGGCTTGGCTGAGCGCTTCTTGCGCTTCAGGTAGGCCTGCCGCCGTTTCCGTTTCTCAGCTTTGTTGTATTGCTTGCTCATATCAGTCTATACTTGCCCAATGCGATCCGGTCGTTTCGGGGCAATATGAAGATGCGTGCTCGGCGATTCAACGTTTATTTGGCTGTGGCGCTGCTGCTGATGCTGGGCTCGGACGGTTGCCAGACGGCGGCACACCATCGCAAGTACCAGCCCAGCATCTTGAGTGTGCATGTCGAGACTCCGCCCGACACGACGAACATGAACGAGCGCGTGCCCATCTACCGCGAGCACCCCTTCATGGTCAACGTGCAAAAGGAGCCGATCCTGACGGAGTTGAATGTGCTGGAAGCCAGGGTCCTGGAGGTCGTGGGGGGCTTTGCGATCAAGCTCCAGTTTGACCAGCAGGGCACGTGGCTGCTCGAGCAGTACTCGGTCGAGAGCCAAGGCCGGCGGTTTGCCATTTACTGTGAGTTCGGGGAGAAGTTAAAGGAGAAGCGCTGGATTGCCGCGCCCATCATTGCGCGCCGAATCAGTGACGGCGTGCTCGTCTTCACGCCTGACGCCACGCGCGAAGAGGCAGACCAACTGGTGCTCGGCCTGAACAATATTGGCCGGGAGGTAAAGAAGGACCTCCAATAAGAGCCGGAACGCGGCGCCGGTGTTCGCCCTGCCGGTTGTGGCGATGGTGAGCGGCCACGGCTGCTCCCAGGGCCTGCGGTCAGCCAGGCGCGCCGCGGGAGACCGGCCCGCGAGAATCATTTCAAAAGAGCTTGCATCTCCGCGAGTCACAGGCATTATTGCACCAGACTTTTGGAACGCGGGGTGGAGCAGCCCGGTAGCTCGTCAGGCTCATAACCTGAAGGTCGCTGGTTCAAATCCAGCCCCCGCAACCAATTGCCTTTCGCGCCAAGGCGGCCTGCGCCCGCAAGGGTTTACTCTCGGAGGGAGCCTCTACGTTGATCTTAACCCGCAGCGGCGCCATGAACCAGGCCGTCACGCGAACATCCCTTACCCAACCCAGCGAACAGCCGCGGGCCTTCGATGCTGGATGTCGCTCTTCTGGGGTGAACACCCCATAGCGGAGTTCCTCCTTTAGTTTAGTTAGACGCTGCTTCCTTGATTCGCGGCTGGGTGATTTGTGGCGGTCGGTCAGGGTTATCAGGGCTTGGGTGATGGCGGGCTGCGCCTCGAGCAATGGGAACTCAGCCGAACTATGACATCACTGACCTTACTCGTGTGGGCCGGTTGCCGCGGAGCGCTGAGCGCACGCCGGCGCCCAAATCGCAAATCGCTTTCTTCAGCGGCTCAATGCTCATTCACCCCGGCAGACCGCTATGGCTCAAGTCATCTATAACGGAAACGGTTCGGACGGGGGGCAGGTCCCCGTTGATTCCAACACCTACGCTTCGGGCGCAACCGTGAATGTGGCTGTCAATGACAGCTCCACGTCGCCGCACCAGCAGAAGGATTCCAACGGCAACCCGGAGAACATCGTCACGGGCAGTCTGAAGCGAACGGGCGCCACCTTCCTCTACTGGAACACCGCGGCGGACGGATCGGGAACCTACCACGGGCCGCTGGTGGACAGCACCTTCACGTTTCCGAATCAGACCGGCGACCTGACCCTGTATGCTCAATGGGCGATCACCACAGGCCTAACCAATGGCGGTGCCACTACCCATTACCAATTCGCCTATGATCAGAAGCTGGGCGGAGCGGGGGGCATCGAGCCCGCGAGGACCAATGCGGTTATCGCTGCCTGCGAGGGCGACTTCACCTGGATGCAGACCCAGTTCGCAGGCGTGGACATCACCAAAGGGGTCTCGCTGCCCATCCCGACCTTCGTCACCGCGCTGGGCGGGGGCGCAAGCTGGTGGCCGCTAAAGCTGAAGCCGGGTAGCGGCCCGGCGAGCAGCTTGCGGGCGTTGATGGTGGCCGAGGTCACCGAGATGTTCATGAGCGCCCAGAAGAGAGGCTGGGGCTACTCCTCGGGCGTGAACAACGAGGAGAGCTGTGGGGAGGCCTTATCGCTGTTCCTGACCGTGCAGTTTCAGCTAGCCCAGGGCTTTGGGGGCGGGCTGTTCAACACCGGCAGCTCCAATGCCTGGCTTAACAGCTCCCTGCCGGCCAGCAATCCCGCCTCGACCGAGTTCGACGGGACCACCCACTACGGCGCGCGCAAGGACTACGTCAATTCCACCTTGCCCTTCGCCGGCAATGGCCCGGGCACCGGCGGCTCGATGCTGTTCATCTATTACTTGTTCCACCAGCTCGGCTTCAGCATTCCCGACATCGTTGCCGCCGCGCCGGGCCTGGATTCCAACGGCAATCCGATTACCGGCGCGTGCCTGCGCGGCGTTTACCAGAACCTGACGGGCGATACCTCCGACCCGTTCCCATACTTCGCGAGCCTGCTCGCCACGGCCTACCCGACCAGCCAGGTGGCCTCGATTCCGGGGCCGAACACGGACGATCCCTGGCCGCTGGGCACCTTGAGCTTTGTCGGCGCGAAGAACACCTGGGGCCACGATGAGATCAACGACATCATCGCCCACGGGGGCACTTATCCGGACGGCTTCTACCTGGCGCTCGACGGGTTCAGCCGGAACATCGTGGGCGGCGCCGAGCCGTCCATCCCAACCATCGCCTTCGGCGGCGCGACGACGGCGCTGTCCGCCACGCCGCCCTCGATCTTCTACCAAAGCTCAAACCCCAAGGTCCCCCAGCGGATCATGTTCGCCTACGACGTGAAGTTCGCCCAGCCGCTCGGGACGTTCCCCTCCAGCGGCGAGAAGGGTGTGGCGGTCAATTCGTCCATTAACCTGCTCGGGTTGCCTATGCCGGCGGCAACGGAGTTCTTTTTCCTGGCCGGGGCTGACCCCTACTTCACCAATGTGGTGAAGGACCCCACCGACTCGACCAAGCTCACCGTCCCATGGCTGAGCGAGGACCTGAGGGTGTTCACCGCTACGCCCGGCGCGCCGGGGGCGCAATCGCAGTTCCCGGTTCCCGGCGGGCCGCAGTTCGTCGAGAACAGCACCGGCGGGAACTTCGACTTCAATGGCGCCTACGCCTACATCCAGGCGTTGCTGAAGTACCTGAATCAGACCTACGGCGATCCGTCGGGTGTTGACCCATTCGAGCCCGCCAGCAACGTCATACCCCAGCAGGCGACCGAGTTCACGGCGGACTCCTCGGTCACGCCGTTCACCACGATTGGCGGGAGCACCTTTAACAACTACAGCTTCGCCATTGCCCGGGTGCGCCTGAAAGGCTCGACGAACTCCGCCGCGCTGGGCGTACGGGTGTTCTTCCGCCTGTGGGGCACCCAGACCGCCGACACCGCCTGGGACCCGACGGAGACCTATCTCAGCCACAACGATGCGAGCGGCAAGCCGCTCTGGCCCTTGGCGCCGCCGGACAACCACACCATCCCCTTCTTCGCCGGCAGCGCCCAGCCAAACTTCACCGACCCCAATGATCCGGAGTTCGGCAAGGGCGGCTTCACCAACACGGGCTCGAATCACCTGACGATCACCATCGCGCAGGGCGATTCGCAGTGGGCCTACTTCGGCTGCTTCCTGAACGTCAACGACCCCAGTGTGGTAGTGAACGGCGTCGCCATCCCGAACGCCTTGCCGGGCACTCACCACTGCCTGGTGGCCCAGATGGCCTACCCCGGAGCGCCGATCCAGACCGTGGGCACCAGCGTGCCGACGCCCGAGTCGAGCGACCAACTCGCCCAGCGCAACCTCCAGGTGACCACGTCCGACAATCCCGGGCCGGCATCCGCGCACCGCGTGCCGCAGACCTTCGATCTTAGGCCCAGCGGCACGCCGCCGGCGACGGGGCCGCTGGCCGGCCAGCCCGACGAGCTGATGATCATCTGGGGCGACGTGCCCGTCGGCTCGGTGGCGCGGATCTACTGGCCCGCGGTCTCCAGTGCCGAGGTGCTCAAGCTCGCCTCCTGGATGTATGGCGTGCACCCGCTCACAGCCGCCGACTCCAACACCATTCAGGTAAACACCATCAAAGGCGTGACCTTCGTGCCCATCCCGCAGGGAACGGGCGACGGGTTTGCGGGATTGCTCACGGTGGACCTGCCCCAGACGGTCAAGACCGGCCAGGAGTTCGATATCGTGCTGCGGCGGATCGGAAAGCGTCCGCTGCGCGTCGTGCCGCCTCCGCCCCCGCCGCCCCCGCCCATCCAGCAGATCCCGCGGAGCCGGCGTCGCTCCGGCGGGAATATTGATCTCCCTGAGCCTGGCGCCCCGACGCGCGTGGCCGGCGCGGAGATGCCTCCGGGTGTGGCTGCCGCCGTCCGGGAGTTCGGCTACGAGCGCTACATCGTCGGTTCCTTCCAGGTGAAGATCCCGGTCTCCACCCGGGAAGTGATGCTGCCGCTCGAGGAGACCACCCTGGCCATCCTCAAGGCCCGGTTGGAGGCGATGCCAAAGACCAATCGCTGGTACCCGGTGTTGGCGCGCTACATCGAGCAGGTCGCCGGGCGGGTGGATGGTCTCGGCGGCAACGCGGGCGCCATCTCGCCATCGCTGGGCGGCTATCGCCCCGGACCCCGGCCCTGCCAGGAGAGCCTGGAGGAGTTCACCGGCAAAGTCTGCGAGGTTGTGTTCAACTGCTTCGGCGAGTTTGTCGGCTTCACCATAGACGACTGCTGCCGGCGCCGGACGTTCGAGAACTGCAGAAGGGACATCGCCGCGCTGGTCCTGCGCGCGCTCAAGGAGCGGCTGACC
>DATKNZ010000421.1:0-5671 GCA_035541055.1 Candidatus Acidiferrum sp.
CAGCAGGCCGATGGCAGAAACTGACACCGATTTGGCGCAGTGGTTAGTGAAATGATGCATCACGAAGTCAATGGCCGCCGACGCGACGGTTTAGTATGCTGGCGGCGCGGTCCAACTCTATGACGACAACTGACCAGCGCACTATTCTCCGGGCAGTAGCGAATCGAACTATAATGGCTGGCTTGGCGCTGGGCTGTTCACTGGCGACCAGCGGCGTCGCCGCGACGGCCCAAGTGCCGGACTCGACGGCCCCGCCCAGGCAGGAAAGCGCTCAGCAGGTTACGCCCGAGCGCGCACGGGCCAACTTCGGCCGGCCGATCCAACTCGGACCGGATGATGTGCGGGCGTTTCCGGATGCGCCCGCCGGGTTCGATGCGGCCCGCGGCGGGGGCATGAAGGGCCGCGTGGAGGTGTTCGAATATGAGTCCACCGTCACCGGCACACGGCGCAAGGCCGTCGTTTATTTGCCGCCGGGGTACTCGTCCGGCCGGAAATATCCCGTGCTCTACCTGCTGCATGGCATCGGCGGGAACGAGTGGGAGTGGAGCGGCTATGTTCATGCGGACAGGGTCATTGATAACCTGATCGCTGACGGCAAAGCGGTACCGATGATCGTCGCGATGCCCAATGGCCGCGCGCTGGCCGATGACCGCGTGCCTCCGCCGGACCGGATCTTTTCGCCGCAAAACGCTGAAGGTTTCGGGAAGTTCGAGCGCGACTTGCTGGATTGCCTGATCCCGGCGATTCAGGCGAAGTATTCAACCTGCACCGATCGCGAACACCGCGCGCTCGCCGGCCTCTCGATGGGCGGCGGCCAGTCACTGAACTTCGGGCTTGGCCATCTCGATACGTTCGCGTGGGTCGGCGGTTTCTCCTCGGCTCCCAACACCAGGCCGCCGGCCGAACTGGTGCCCGATCCGGCCGTGGCGCGGAAGCAGTTGAAAGTCCTTTATCTTTCCTGCGGCAACAAGGACGGCCTGATCAATATTTCCCAGGGCGTCCACACGTATTTGAAACAGCACGACGTGCCGCATGTTTGGAACGTGGACGGCCACGGGCACGACCGGGAGACGTGGGCCAGCAATCTTTACTATTTCGCTCAGCGGATCTTCCGGTGAGGGCGAGCGCGGTTGGGACCGGGGAGGTTATGAAGATCAACACGCGCCTGCGGCGCTCGTTCCATGCGAACCGACGGCTCACGGCTTGCTGTTGCCTCATAGTCATTTGTTGGTCGCTTTTCCTGACGTTGGGGGCCCAGGCGGCCTCGCTCCAGTTGGTCGCCGACGACTGGGGCACGAACGGGGTGCCGACTAATGTTACGATGTACCTCTACGTGCCGGACAGCCTGGCGCCGAACCCGCCGATCCTGGTCCTCTTACATTATTGGGGTGGGGGAGCCAGCGGCGTGTTCGCCGAAGCCGTGGGCGGCGGCCTCGTGGCGGCTTGCGACCAATACGGTTTCATCATGGTGGTGCCGCAAACGGCTGACTGCTGGGACTACGGCTCGGCGCAGTCCCTCACGCATGACGGTGGCGGCCAGACGGAAGCCATCGCCCACATGGTGAGCTACACCGTGAACACCTATCACGCGAACCGCAACCGGGTTTATGTGACGGGAACCTCCTGCGGCGGCATGATGACCGAAGCGCTGCTGGGGGTTTATCCCGACATTTTCAAGGCCGGCGCCGAGTTTGCGGGCGTGCCGATTGGCGGCGCGTGGACGCCAGTGACGCATACCCCGCAGCAATGGGGCGACCTGGCGCGCGCATGTTATCCGGGCTATTCGGGGCATCGGCCTCGCGTCCAGCTCTGGCACGGCACGGCCGATGGCACCGTCAATTACACCAACCAACTGGAAGCCATCATGCAGTGGGGCAATGTGCTCGGTCTGAGCAGCAATCCGACTTACTCCAACACGGTGACCATTGCCGGGATCACGAATCAATGGACGCACCCGGTCTGGGTGGATGGGTGCAGCAATGTGATGCTGGAGGCGTGGTCGGAGGTCGGCGGCGGCCACGGCACCGACGCGAACCTCAACGCGCAATACGTCATTCCTTTCCTGGGCCTGGACAAGGTCGGTCCCGTAGAACCCGAAGACCCGGATGTGTATTGTGGCCATACGCAGCGCGGGCGGCCGCATTTGAATGCGGCGCGAAGCACGTTTGTCGGGGACAACGGGCAGGGCCTGCGCGGCCCCTTCACCTCGACCGAGTGGACGTCGGCATCCACCGACGTCGCCATGATCAAGGGGATGGGTTTCAATGCACTGCACCTTTACGCGGAGTGCTTTGATGCCCGGTATCCCACCAATGGCAGCACGGCGCCAGGTTACTCGGTTGCCAATGTTGATTGCATTGTGGCGCAGACCCGGACGAATGGTCTGTATCTGATCATGACGATTGGCAACGGGGCGTGGAACGGCAGTTATAACGCGGCGTATATCACGAATTTCTGGAAGTTCTACGCGGCCCGCTATGCCAATGAGACGCATGTGCTCTTCGAAATCCAGAACGAGCCGGTGGCCTGGGGGCCGCCCTACTCGGCCACGAATGCCACGCCGCCCGGTGCGCTGGACATGGAAGTGGCCGCTTACCGTACCATTCGCGCCTGCGCGCCGAATACGCCGGTGTTGCTCTTCACCTACGCGGTGCTGGGTGATTCAGGCGGAGCCTCCGCCGCGTTGAGCGACATCCACGCGTTCAACACGAATGTCTTTGGCAATGCCAACGCGGTGTGGGCCAACGAAGCGGTCGGCTTCCACGGCTACGCCGGGGCGTCGGCAACCTCGAACGCGGTGTCGCAGATCATCGCGGCGGGCTATCCCTGCTTCATGACTGAGTTTGGCGGTGGTGTGTGGGGGACCGGCGTCGGGGGGCTCGATGCCTATGCGGTCGCGGACCTGGAACGGTTGGGCGTTTCGTGGCTGACGTTTCAATATATCCCTCCCGGCGGCGTTTCCGATGATGTGACCGATCCGGAACGTTACGAGGACATCGTCAACTGGACCGGCCTGTCCTGGACGCCGGATTTTGGCAACTGGCCGCCGGTGCGCGGGCCGTATGGCAACGGCGGGTTCCCCTGGACCACCCCGGATTATGCTAATGGCCTGCTGACCGGCTCATTGCGGATCGAGGCGGAGAACTTCGATGCGGGCGGAGAGGGCGTGGCGTATCACGAACTGACGACCACGAACGTTGGCGGGCAATACCGCACTAACGAGGCGGTGGATATTGAGTCCACCACCGACGCCGGCGGCGGTTACGATGTTACAGGCACGGCGGCGGGCGAATGGCTGGAATACACAATCTACGTTTCGGAACCCGGGCTTTACAACCTGGGGCTGCGAGTCGCGGGCACGAGCGCCGGCACCGTGCAGGTGCTGACCGGCGGCATCAACGGAACCAACCTCACCGGCGCCTGGGCCGTGCCCGCCACCGGCGGCGCACAGACCTGGACGACCATCTCCAACACCGTCTTTCTCACACCGGGCCAGCAGGTGCTGCACCTCGGCATTTTGGCCGGGGGCTTCAACTTGAACTGGCTGCGGCTTTCGCCCGTCGCCACCGGCATCATCGCCGACGGCACCTACAAGGTGCTGAACAACGCAAGCGCCCTGGCGGTCACGGGGGGTTCCGGTGACAACACGGTGAGTGCCGGCAGCTACGCCGGGTCAACGGCCCAACAGTGGAATCTCCAACACATCGGCGGCGGGGAATATAAGATCACGTGCGTCAACAACGGCTGGAGCCTGGTCAGCGGCTCGGGCTTTTATTGGTGGATTAGCAATCATTACCTTGTTCAGCCCGCGGCTGGTGGCTGCTATCGGCTGGTGGCTGTCGGCAGCGGCTACGACTTCGAAAGCACGGTCACTAACCAGTCAGTCATAGACGAGCAGGTTTCCTCCGGAGGCGCCAATCAGCAGTGGGCGATCCTGCCCCTCTCCGCACCGGCTTTTCCCAGCGGGCTGAACGCCCTCGCGGTGTCTTCGACGCAGATCAGTCTGAGCTGGAACGCCGTGGCCGGCCCGACCAGCTACAATGTGAAGCGTTCGACCACCAGCGGCGGACCTTATACGACCATCGCCGCCGGAGTGGCGACTCCCAACTACACCGATACTGGGTTCTCGCTCGGTGTTCGGTACTTCTATGTAGTCAGTGCGGTCGTCGGTGGCGTAGAAAGCCTCAACAGCGCGGAAGCGGCGCTGAGCTATCCCAAGCTCACCGGCGCCATCATCGGCACGCCGGGTTCGTGGAACAACTCCGGCAATACCGTCAGCAACGTGTTTGACGGCGACCTCAACACGTTCTTCGATGCGCCGGACCCGGGCAATGGCGACTGGGCGGGTTTGGACTTTGGGGTGGGTGTCAGCAACGTGATTACGCAGATCAACTATTGCCCGCGCTCCGGCTACGAGTCGCGCATGGTCGGCGGCGTCTTCCAGGGCGCGAACCAGGCCAACTTCAGCGACGCGGTCACGCTGCGCACCGTGGCGGCGCAGCCGGTTGCGGGCGCGTTCACGTCGGCGAGCATCACCAACGCCACGGCGTTTCGCTATGTTCGGTACCTTTCGCCCAACGGCGGCTACGGCAACGTGGCCGAACTGGAGTTCTACGGGTATCAAATGACTCCCACGCTCTCCCCCACCCTGGGCGCGCTCGTCCATCGCTACAGCTTCAACGAATCCGGTGGGGCGAGCGTCGCTGATTCGGCGGGCGGTCCGGCCTGGAATGGCACGTTGCCGGCCGGCGGCGTGCTGTCCGGCGGCGCGCTGACACTTTCATCCGCCTCTCAACAGTACGTCAGCCTGCCGGCGGACATCGTCAGCTCGCTGACTAACCTCACCATCATGGCATGGGTGAACCTGAACTCCGTGTCGAGCTGGAGCCGGGTATTTGACGTCGGCAACAACACGACCACGAACATGTTCTTGACGCCGCAGAATGGCTGGACCAGCACCCTGCGGTTTGCCATCACGACCAACGGCGCGGGCAGCGAACAACAAATCAACTGCAGTTCAACCCTGTCCACCGGCGCCTGGCACCAGGTGGCGGTCACGCTGTCGGGCCCAATCGGTATTCTCTACCTGGATGGCGCCGCCGTCGGAACGAATTCCGGCATGACCCTCAACCCGTCAACCTTGGGCAGCACCGTGAACGATTACCTCGGCAAATCGCAGTATGCCGATCCTTACCTGGACGGTTCGCTGGATGAGTTCAGGATCTACAACGTCGCGCTTTCTTCGGCCGAGATGGCGGCGACGGCGGCGTTGGGCCCGGGCCAGTTGTTGAGCACCAACTCGCCCACGATCCGGTTGGCGGCTGCGGGAACGAACCTGATGATGTCGTGGCCGGTGGCGAACGCCGGCTTCACGGTGCAGTGGCGCACCAACTTGACGTTGGGAACGTGGGCGAATATTACGTCGCCTATGCCGCAAATTGGCGGCAGCCAATGGCAGGTTTCGCTCCCGGTTTCCGCGAGCTCACCGGCGCGGTTTTATCGGTTGGTTAAATGATGGTATCTGGACATTGCCCCCGAGTGGTCGGGCTGCGCCGTGATCGGGGGCATGGCCGCGCGCTGGCCGATGACCGCGTGCCTCCGCCGGACCGGGTCTTTTCGCCGCAAAACGCTGAGGGTTTCGGGAAGTTCGAGCGCGACTTGCTGGATTGCC
>DATKNZ010000422.1:0-18269 GCA_035541055.1 Candidatus Acidiferrum sp.
TCGAAGGGCGCACCCAAATCTTCCATTCCCATAAAATCCGCTAGGACCCCTCTGACCCATGATCAAGAAGCTACGAGTCACTGTTGATGGCAACACGTACGACGTAACGGTCGAGTTAGCCGACGAAGCAGCCGCCCCATCATCCGTCCCCCCCCCCCAGCCTCCGGTTCCCGCGCCGCCGGTCATTGCCCCGCCGGAGCCCGCCCCGGCGCCCGCTCCCAGTGCCCCAGCACCGGCTGCCGCGCCCGCCGGCCCGGGTGACGTCCCCAGCCCCCTGGCGGGTCGGGTGACCGCCACCGTAGTCAAGCCCGGTCAGGAAGTGAAGGAAGGCGACCACCTGCTGACCCTCGAGGCCATGAAGATGAACACCTTCGTCTTTGCCCCGCGCTCGGGCAAAGTCGCCGCGCTAAAGGTCGCGGTGGGCGATGTGGTCCAGGAAGGCCAAACCCTAGCCGTGATCAACTGACGCCGGCACCCCGGCGTCAGCCTGCAATCCCTTGCAGACGATGAAAACTCTCAACTACATATCAGCCGACGAGGCGGCCTACCATGTCCTGAACGGCCAGACGGTTGCCTTCAGCGGCTTCACTCCCGCCGGCGCCGCTAAGGTCGTGCCCAGGGCCATTGCCGAACGCTCCAAACGCATTCATGCCGCAGGCGAACCATTCCGCATCGGCGTCATGTCGGGCGCCTCCACCAGCCGGTCGCTGGATGGGGCCCTCGCCCAGGCTGAGGCCGTCCTTTTCCGAACGCCTTACCAGGCCGACCCCGATCTCCGCAAGAGCATCAACGAAGGCCGCACTGCCTTCTTTGACCTGCACCTCTCGATGATGCCCCAGGCCGTGCGCTACGGTTTCCTGGGGCCGGTGCATTGGGCCGTCATCGAGGCCTGCGACGTGAACGAGTCGGGCGAAATCACGCTGACTTCCTCCGTGGGGGCCGCGCCGACCTTCTGCCGCAAGGCGGACAAGATCATCATCGAGCTGAACCGCTTTCACCCCCAGGCGCTGCGCGGCTTCCACGACATCTACGAGCCGGAAGACCCGCCGTACCGCAACCCCCTGCCCATCTTTAGGCCTGCCGACCGGATCGGCTCGCCTACGATCAAGGTTGACCCGGAGAAGATCTTCGCTGTCGTGACGAACGACGCGCCCGACGAGGCAGGCACGTTCGGCGAACTCGCGCCCACCACGCGCAAGATCGGCGAGAATGTAGCTGAATTCCTGAGCCACGAAATGGCGCGCGGCCTCGTCCCCAAAAGCTTCCTCCCCGTCCAATCCGGTGTTGGCGACACCGCCAACGCCGTCCTGCAAGCTATGGGGCAGCACCCCGGCATCCCGGTCTTCGAGATGTATACCGAAGTCATCCAGGACGCGGTGATTGGCCTGATCAAACAAGGCAAGGTGCGCTTTGCCAGCGGTTGCGCGCTGACGGTGACCACTCCCTTGCTCCGCGACATCTACGCCAACATCCAGGACTTCCGATCCAAACTCCTGCTGCGCCCGCAGGAAATCACCAACAGCCCGGAGATCGTCCGCCGACTCGGCATCCTCTCCGTCAACACGGCCATCGAGGTGGACATCGCCGGAAACGTGAACAGCACCCACGTCCTGGGCCGGAGCATCATGAATGGCATTGGTGGTTCAGGCGACTTTGCCCGCAACGCCTTCCTCTCCATCTTCACCTGTCCCTCGACCGCCAAGGGCGGCACGATCAGCACCATCGTCCCGCTGGTCAGTCACCTGGACCACAGCGAGCACTCCGTCCAAGTTGTGGTCACGGACCAGGGCGTGGCCGACCTGCGCGGCAAGAGCCCGCCCGCCCGAGCACGCGCTATCATCGAGCATTGCGCTCACCCGGACTACCGCGGGATTCTTACCGATTACCTGGGTCTGTCCGGAGCCGCGCATTCGCCGCAAACGCTCTCTGCCGCCTTCGGGATGCACCTGTCGTTCCAGAGCAAAGGTGACATGCGCAAGGTAAGCTGGTCCGATTTCGCGTAGCAGCCATCTCATCTCAGATGCACCGACTGGGTGCCAGACCCCACTCACCTGTTTGTCAGCGGGCAGTGTCGGAGCCGGGCCGGGCTACCGCAGGCAGTGGCCGCAGACGGATCGTCTGAGTTCCCGTATGCAGGTGCTGGAGCGCGCCGGCGCAAGGATTGCTATCGTTTGCGGGCTGTCCCAGAAGGTCGAAATCATCAGCCGGCCCCGCAGGAACCACGGGTATGGCATCGGCGGTTGGCAGGTTGATCTCCAGAGTTGGGCTCGCACCCTGGTCGAGGTGCATCTGGAACTTGTCGGGCAAAGGTGTGCTGTTCTGGTCCATCTGCATCACCGCCCGCCATGCAGGGAGGGATAAGACGGGCAAGCAGTTGGTATCCGACAGGTCCGGGCACTGGTCCTTCGGCACCTCTGCCGCCTGCAATCGGTCGCGACACTCCCTTCGAATCATCGCAGCAGGGATGCGGCCGGAGTTGTTGTTGATGCCGAAGCTCTCACTGGACTCGATGGCGTTGTAATCCGAGACATTGTCATGCGAGCGCGGCGAAAGCAGCGGCAGGAAGATGGCGCCCACTTTGTTGCCGTAGAAGAGGTTGGCGGTAATGGCCTCGTTAGAGGCTTCCGCCATGCGCTTCGGCCAGTAAACGCGCTCGCTCACCACGATCTGTTCCACACCATAATGTGCATCGTCCAGGAACGTGTTGTGCGTGATCGTGACGCCGGAGGCGTCGTGGGTATAGATGCCATCCCCGAAATATGGAGGGTCCAGGAGCACGTTGGCGGCCGAAAGATTGTGGTCAACCAGAACGGGTCCGAAGCCCAGTTCGACGAAGATGCCGGCGCCACGGTTGCCGAGGCACACATTGCGGGTGACACGCGCGTCCTCCCAGCCGTTGTCCAGCCAGATGCCGAACGAGTAGTTACTGAAGACGAGGTTGCCCTCGATCAGGCCATGGCGGAAGGCGTGGACCTTGATGCCGCCGGCCTCGAAATCCACCAGCGAGTGGTCGCTGCCGAGCGCTGACATGCAGTTGTCGCGGACGGTGTTGCCGATGATGCGCACGTAATCGGTGTTCCAGCCGGCGATGCCACCTTCGGCATTGTCGGTCACGAGATTCCCTTCAACGAGGTGATGCCCCCCAATGAGGACGTGGCGGTCCTCGGGCTCTGTGGCGATGAGCGACTCAGGGTTCCAGGTTTCGCTGCCGCAGTCTATCCCCCTGGCGGTGGTGTGGCGCACGATGTTATTGCGGATAACCCAGTACTGCCCGGTGCGGGTGCTGAGGGCGCCGAGTTGCGGAAAGCCGGGACGGGTGGCACAGCGCTCGAACACGAAGCCCTCGACGTGGATATAGCCCAGGCCACGCCGGTGCGGGGCGAAGATGCGGTCACGGGTTGTGACCTCAATCGCGCCGGACGAGGGCGCGGCGTTGCTCTGCAGATGGACGAGCAGATGCTGACCGTCATCGCTTGCCCGCCAACTGCCGGGTGTCTGGGCAAGCTGTTCCCGTGTGGCCGCCTGATTCAGCAGTTGATCATCGAGGAACACCAGAGCGTTGCACTTGCCCACCCATCCGGGCTTCTTCTTCGGCGGCTCGGGTGGCCGGACGAACGGATTACCGAAGATGAACGCCGCCTGCGGGAGCGGAGCGGCAAAGGCGCCGGGCAAATCAGGCACCGGTTGCCAGTCGGCGTTGAGCACGTCGGTGCCGCGGACGATGGCGGCACGCTCCGGCACCGAGCGATACACAATGGGCGCCGTGGCACTGCCCGCGCGCGCGGGGGAGACCCATTCGTGATAGATGCCGGGGCCGACGTTGACGACATCGCCCGGCTGGGCGAGCTGGGCGGCGGCATCGATGGTGCGGAGGGGGTGATCGGTTGAACCGTCGGCGGTATCTGAGGCGTTGGGATTGGCCGGCCGCACGAACCACTCGCGGGCAGAAGCCGCCGTGGCAAAGAAGCCCATCACCAGGCAATGCAGCAACAGCAACCTCTTCATCATGCCTCGATTCTTCGGCCCTCAGGCGCCCGAGTCAACAGCCCAGGGGCGCCTTGCCGGTGGGCTGGTGATGCCTGAGATGAGGGCCATACGGGCCGCGCCACAGCCCGGCCCGAGGCTGCCCGCAGGTGAAGGCCTCTATCGAACTCTGACGCGGAAGAATTGCGGGTCGCCAGAAGGCCCGGGGGTGTAGGGGCTGGTTGCGCCAGCCACATCGGCGTATGAGCCGGTGACATTGGTCGCGGCCTGCAGCGTACCGGCTGGCCAGGTCAGCACCGGTTGTCCGGCGAATATCTGGATCTGCAGAGTGACCGTGGGCGGCACAATCGAGCCGTAGCTGGCGAACGCGCTGTTGGCCACCGTCGCCCAACTCGCCCAGACCCAGGCCGGCGAGCGGACACCGCTTTCGATCCGGGCCTCGTCCATGGAGCCGTTCAAATACAGGTTGCCGGACAGCAGTGCCCCGCAGCGAACCGTATTGGTCGCCTGGAAGGCAGTATCCACTCCCTCGTTGATGGTTTGGTCCACGCCATCCACGTAGACGCGGACGGAGCCGTTGACGCCGTCCAGGGTGCCGGTGAGCTGGTGCCATTGCCCGAAGCTGACCGCATGAGGCACCGTCCGGGGCGAAACGTTGCCGCCCACACCGTCGGCGGTGTCGAGGTAGATGATGCCGTCGTTGGTTTGGTAGCTGTTCACGTAAAAGTCAAAGCCGGCCACGGCCCAGCCGCCCATCTTGTTGCACCAGATCGTCTGCTCGCTAGTCGCCGCCGGCGCAATGTTCACCCAGGCGGAGAGCGTGAAGGTCTTGCCGACGTTGACCAGGCCCGCATTCAGGTACTGCGAACTGCCATTGAAGGCGGCGCCGTGGCCCACGATGCCGGCGCCCGAACCAGGCGCCACGCCCGAGGTGGCCGGATACTGGAGTGTGCTGTCGGCGTAGGGGAACCCGCTCTGGCTCAAGTGATAGACCAACTGGAAGCCGTTCGAGCCGGTCAGCCCGGTCCACACGAGCCCGTTGGTGCTCCAGGCCTGAGCGCTGCTGTCGCCGGCGTTGCCCCAATAGGCGGTGATGTAGTCGTTGGTGCTGCTGATCGAGGGCACTTGCACCCAGACCTGCGACTCACCGGCGGGATTCCATTCGTCAATTTGGAATGGCACTTCGCGCCCATTGGCAGCGGTGAAGCGCAGGTCGGCGCCGTTGCCGGGCGAGGCGAACTGCCCGTACGAGAAGCCAGGGATACTTGTGCTCAGGCGCACCAGCACCGGGAAATTGGTTACACCCGCGGCGTTGGTGTAACCGCTGAAAGTGATCCGCATGGTGTTGTAGCCGGCCGGGTCCGGGAAGGGTGCGGCGACGCCCACGACGGCGGCGGTGCTGGAAGTGACGCTGCTGGAGCTGTTGGTGACAGTCACCGCGTAATAATTGGTGCCGGCGAGCGCCTCGAAGGAATAAGTCGAATCCGTGGCGCCGGGGATGCCCTGGCCGTTGAGCGTCCACTGGTAGCTTAGCGGCGCCATGCCGCTGGCCGCGAAGCTGAACGAGACGGGGTCCGCCTGCCAGACGGTTTGGGACAAAGGCTGCAGGTCCGTGGTGACGACCAGGCCGGTGGTGACGGTGAGCGTCGCCCAAGTGCTCATGCTGGAGCCATATTGATTGATTACGTAGACCAGGTAGCTGTCGTTCTGGGTGGCGTTGGTGATGACCAGGGGGTTGTTCGTGCCAATGATGTTTAAGCTCAGGTCGTACCAGTTATAGGTGAATGGCTGGGGGCCGCTGGCGCTGACCCAGAAAGTGGCGGTGCCGCCGTAACCGACCACGACATTCGTAGGCTGCTGCGTTATCACCGGGCCGGTCGAAAGCGTGGCCAACACGGGTTGGCTCATGTGGTCGCGGATGCAGGGTTTGCCGATGGCATCCACATAGAACTGGTATGTGCCGCCGACCAAGCCGATCCGGCTCAGGTTGGTTTGATACACCCCGGTGCGCACCGAGCAGAGCAGCGCCGCGTTCACGCCATTGGTGGAGGCGTAGATCTCGTAGTGGTCCACCGTCTGCTCGTAGCCGCTGGTCAGTGTCCACGAGAGCACGTTGGACGTGTTGAGCTGGGCGGTGAGGGCGATGTTGTTCTCGATGCCCGACTCGACCTGCGTGCCCTCCTCCCAATCGCTCCAGGTGCACCACTGCATCCGGGTCATGTTGGCGGGGATGAACGAGCTGATGCTGGCCGCCCGCTGCACCACGCAGACCCCGTTGCTGGAAGGCAGATACTTGCCCTCGGACCAACTGACTAACTTGGTGAGCGTGCCGTTGAAGTTTCCGCACATGCCGCCGAAGGCCTTCTTGCCGGATTGGGCGATGGTGCTGTACGGCGCCGTGACTGCCGCCAGATTGAACGGGTCGCTATAGTTAACGCCGTTGTCGTACTCGTGCGTCCATTCAAAGCACTCGTCCTCCCACGATTCGGAAAGGTAGCCGGTGCCCTGCTCGACCCACACCATCTGGCCGCCCGTGGCCGCCTTGACCGCTGCCATGCCCGCCTGCCCGACGGCGGAGCGCACCCCGAAGAACATCAGGATCGGCTTGCCTGTGCTGACCGGCTCACGTTCGTAGTTGGGGTCGGCGAAATACTGGCTCTGGCAGTATTGGACCGCGCTCTGGAGGGCGTTCGTGCTCGATCCCACGGCCCCTTTGTCAACCATGATGATATAGCGAAAGGTGTTGTTGGTCAGGGTGGCCAGGTAGGTCTGGAGCTTGAGCGTGGCCTGGTCCTCGGAGCTGCCTTGCCCATACCAATCAATGACCACCCCGTTGAAGCCCCGGGCCTTCATGTCGGTGACCATCGCGGCCACGTAGGCGCTGGTATTGTCGTTCTCCCCGTTGCTGATGTGCGAGCTGCTGCCAAACCAGGGCGTGGCATGCGCGAACCAGCGCAGGTCCGGGCGGTTGGGGATCAGCGTATGCACGTCCGTCTTTGACACGTGGCCCGGGGTGATCGGGTTGAGTGACATGTCCATTTTCGTCGGGTCCACGGGCATCGTGGCGCCGCTTTGACTGACCCAGGTGGTGGTGCCGAAATTCGCGGCGAAGTTGGCCTGGTTGTAGGCCGAATACGCCGAGGTATTGTGGTTGGTCAGGCCAGCGAGCGTGACGTTGAAGCTCAGCCCGAAGGCGGTCGCGGCCTGGGCTGCCAGGCAAAGGACGACCCACGGGTGCAAGCGGGATCGCAGGTTCCCGAAGGTGGAGAGCCTCATTGCCCTGCGGCGCGGATTCCCATTGAGCCCGTGCCGGCGGTGCTCCGGGAGGCTCAGGCTGGTGAGCCTGGTGCTGATCTTGGCCAATCGAGCCCCAGTGTGCCCCATTTCCCGGCCCAGGCGCTACCCGTATGAATATATTATGGGCAAGGCCGAGACTAATGGGCACGAAGCGCCGGAAATCCTTCAACGCGAACCCGAAGTTGCCATCTGAGCTCGCCGCTCCGCCTACTGGCCTGCCAAATCAAGGCGATCTCGGCGGGGGTGGAGGCGCAGGCCTGGTTGACGAGGTCGCTGAGGGTGCGCTCCAGGGTCAGGGCTTCGGTGGCGAGGGCGCGGGCGGATTCGAGCAAAAGAGCCCCCGCCGAACGCGAGGGCCCCTTGAATGGACCAGCCGATCTTAGCCAATCCTGTCAGTTCTTCAGGCGGAAGAACTGCATCGGTTTCGTAGTTACGCTGTTCGTGAATGGGCTGCCAGACCCAATGTCGTAATAAGGGCCGACTACATTGGTGGCGGACTGGAGCGTGAACGCGCCGGACCAGGTGAGCACCAGGTTGGTGCCGACGAGAGACGCCGAGGGAGTAGGTGGCGTCGCGACGACGCTGAAAGTAACGTCGTCAAAGTAGCCGCTGGTCGGGCCGTAATCGGTATTGATCTCAACGACATTAAGTCCCCGCGTGGACACGGAATTGTGCCAGAAAACGGGGTTGACCATGTCGTCAATGTAAAACACATAGTTGGCGGTGCCGTCGGCGAGCGTAGGACCGAATACAGTGCGGCCATGATGCCAGCCAACGCTGCGCTGGCCCGTGGTATTAAACCAGCCGCTGGAGGTAAGGCCGTCAGTCGCCCCCACGATCCGCGCTTGGTACACGTTGAGATTGACTCCTGTGCCGGTGGTCATCCCCAGAGAGGTCCTCTGGTAAACCGTGCCGCTGTTCAGACTCCCGGTGCCGGGATAGTCCGTCGTGGTCGGGGTGGTGCTGTAGTTCCCGAGTGCCACGTAATCCCTGCACCCGCTGTCGCCGGGCCCGAGCGGATCATAAAACCACCAATCCAGCATCACGTTGCCCATGTAGTTGTTGCCGCCATTGAACCGGTAAGCCACGTTGTACCAATTCTCGTCGAGGTCGCTGGGAGCGGAACCGCGAATCATTTGATTGCCACCATGGGGCGTGACACCGTTTTCAGCGCTGACCACGCGGGCATTGGGCGGGGCCGGCCCGAACCACGGATTACCCGAACCGTTGGCTGCGGCATTGGCTCCGCTGGCGTAGTTCTTGTCGAGCGGCGCAGTGCTGCCGACGTAGCTCTCAAAATCTTCGGTGAACAGCGCGGTATATATGCGAAGGTCGGGCGCAGGCGCGGCGCCGACGACCGTGAAGCCGTACTGGAGGGTGTTGGTGTTGGGCGCGAGCGCCGCATTATCCGCGAACACCAGGCTTACGGAATGCGTCGAAGAGTATCCGAACGCGGTCGGCGGGGCGAAGTGGATGAAGGTGTTCGAGGCCCCGTCCTGCGTAATGGTGGGAACAACCGTGGCACCATCGAGTTGCAGAGCAATGGTATTGGTGTCCACCTGGGTCGTGTTATCCGTAAGGACAATGTCGATGGCGCTGTTCGTCGGGACCTTGCGGCCTTGCGGCAGGAAGGACTGCACGTAGGCGCTCGCATTGGTCTGGGTGATGATGCTCAGGTTGTCGATGAAGTGTTTGTCGTTCAGACCACCGGTCCGGGCGCCAAATCCGAACAGGCTGCCTGCCCGGGGCAAGCCGTTGGCGGGAGTGAAGCCGTAAGTAGAGAGGTCCAGGTTCGAATAGACGTACGTGCCGTCATAAACGACCGAGAGTGTGCTATCGGGGTTTAGTTGGATCACGGCGTCAACAAAAGCGCCCGTCCGCAGGGGGGTCTGAACCGTCGCAATGTTGAAGCCAAACAGGTTCACATCAACTGACGGAGCATAATTGGGGGATACGCTCGCGTTATAGTAGGTGTGGAAAGCCACGGTCAAGCCCGTGCCACTGCCTTCTTCGGGATAGGTCCAATTGCCCGTCAGGTCCATGTCCGGCGCATAATTGAAGCTCGTTCCATCCGCCCCGTTTCCGCCGCCAATCAGGACCTTGTACCGGGCCGTGAAGCTCACCACCGACTGACCGGCGTCGAGGTCGTTGGTGATGATGAAGACGCCGGTTTGGCTGTTGATATTGGTCGTCAATTGCAGGCACCCGCTGTTGGTGTATCCGCCCCCCGTGCCGTCGTTGGTCGAGATGATGGCGTTGCCCAAAACGGTGCTGCCATCGGGCAGGCCCGAGTTGAAGTCGGTGATAAAACTCCCGGCTCGCGCTGAACCAGGCCATGCCAAGGCGGCCACCATCGCCGCCAGGAATCCCAGTTTGATTCTCATTCTCATAGGTTGATGTTCGTTTGCTACGTCTTCTGTTTCGTGCCTTTTTATGCCACCCGACCTCATTCCGGTCGGAGTGAAAAGCACGCCGCCGTTCTATCAGACCAGGCACGACTGGCAAACCAAATGTCGCGTCTCCGTTCCCGTGATCCGACTCCTCGACTGCAGAAAACGTCGGCAGTGCCTGGCTAATCTCGCCGTCGGATCGCTTCATGCCCGTCAGCCGCGTCACCAGATATTCACCTGTCCGTGACCTGCCTGTAACTTCTCCGGCGCTTCCAACTTTGCTTCTGGTCCTTTCGCCGGTAAGGTCGCCGCACGATTGGTATTCGCTTGATACACCGTTATGAGACACATCCGATCCATTGCCAAGCGGCCTGCGGGCGCTGCGCTGACCGTGCTGGCTGGTTTCGCTTTGGCCTGCGCCGCGGGGGTTCATCCCGCCCGCGGCGACGTGCTTTCCACCAACTACCCGTTCCCCGGCGTGACTTGTTACGCAGAAACGCGTGCGGAGCCTCCGACGCGACTGTTTGCCGCCGAGGTCGATCTCACCAATCCGAACGTGCGCATCCGCGTGGCTCCAGGCGGCCCGGATCCCGACGGTCCAGGGAGGTGGCAAACAACCCTGATGCTCCCCACGCAGGTCGGCGCCCGCGAGGGTTTTGACCTCCTCGTCAATGGCGATTTCTTCTATGCGCGCGGCATCAAGGATGCCGAAGGCACCAACTCCGCCTACCGCGGCCAGATCTGGGCCTCTGTCGTCGGCCCCGCTGTCACTGACGGGAACGTCTGGTCAACCTGTGCCACCAACCGGCCGTGCTTGGTAGTCCATAGAAATCGCAAGGTGACGATTGAAATGCTGGCGCACCCCAAGCCCGATGACTGGGAGGTGGTCGCTGGCAATACCATGCTCGTTGAAAACGGGCGCGTCGTTCCGCACAAGAGCCAAGCGCGGCATCCGCGCACCGTAGTCGGGCTGGGCTTAGACGGGAAGAAGCTCATCCTGCTGGTTGTTGATGGTCGCAAGCCCGGCGTTGCGGTCGGCATGACCTATGAGGAACTCGCAACGGAGATGCTCCGCCTGGGCTGTCGTCAGGCCTTGAACCTTGATGGCGGAGGCAGCTCAGTCATGGCTGTCCACGATCCGGGCTCGGCCAGGTTCCACATCCTCAACGAGCCCACCGACGGCCACGAACGCGCGGTGGCCAATGTTCTGGGTGTGTCCATAGGCGGCCCAGAGAGGCAGACCCTCCGCTAGGCGAGCCTCGCACGATAGAAACGGATGCCGCTCCCGCGGTATTATCGCCTTCGGGATCCGAGTGATTCTGCCCATCCCCGGATGGCCTCGCAACAGGCGAGGCAAGTCCCTGGTCCTCGTCAAGTCTCTGGGCTAAACAAGGCCGCCGCGCGCCTGGCATCCCGCTGCATCTTGCCGCACCCCAGGTTGCACAGAGAGAACCGCGGCCAGCAACAGCGGCCAGGTCAAGTTCACCTCGGCTCTCGACACCAATGGGGTCTTGCGCGTTCCGGCCAACCAGACGTTTGCGACAACGCCCAACACTCCGCCTACCGGGCCACCCTCATTGAACCTCTCGCTTTACCGTTTCTCCATCGGCCACGGCGGCCTGCAATGCTCGGCCTGCCACGGCTCTACCCACGCCGAGTTCCCCAGTTCACACCGCAATGACAACGTCCGGAACATCGCCCTGCAGGGCCATGCCGGAGTGCTCTCCGAATGCACCGCTTGCCACACTTCGATGCCGACCAATACTGCGAGCGGCCCGCATGGCATGCATCCGGTGGGGCAGACCTGGGTCAGCGGCCACCAACGCGCCGCGGACCAGAACCGCCCCCTTTGCGGACACCGGAGCCGCAGGCGAACGTTTCCTTATTCCATCAGGCGGAAATACTTCTGCGCCTGCTTGGGTAATACCAGCAACTGGTTTGGACCGGTAAGAGACTCCGGCGTCCATGCGGGCGCCGCGAGATTGGTCGTAGTGAACGCCACGTAATTTGAGAAGGCGGTCGGCCACCAGATCAACAGATTATTACCCAATCGGTGAAGCGACAGAGTGGGGCGGGCGTCCACCGGATAGGTGCTCACCTCGAGGGAGAAATCTGTGGGATTCAAACGTGGATCGAACATCAACCCTGCACCCAGGTCCAAACCGTAGTATGCCGTGAAACCTCCGCTGGACGAAGGGAAACTAAGCAGTTGGAATTGGTCACCTGCGGTTGGGACATAACCGGCGGATGAGGTCACGGTGAATGGTCCGCCCAACGTCAGAACGTTTGAGAACAACATCTGCCCCCAGCTCGTGGCATCGTTAATACGGACAGAAAAGCCGCCTCCGGCTTCCCCAAAGGAGGAAGTGAAATATAACGCCCCGGTCTGTGCCTCCAGGAGACCCGCGTTGTTGAATGCCACGTTGATGGTGCTCGTGCCCGTCCCGCCCGACTTGCGCACCGTCCCCCGGTTGTCCAGCAACTCGTAGCTGCTGCAATAACGATCAATTGAAACATCGGCCTGCAAATCCACCAACCCTCCAGGCAGGTTGATCAACTGCCCATAGCCGTTGCTGCAGCCGCTGTACAATTGCAGGTTCCCGCTCACCAACTGCACGGTCCCCGCGTTGGTCAGTACCCCGCGCAGCGCGTAATCCTTCCCGTTGACCGCCGCCAACACCAGCACCCCATTGGTCGCCACCGTCAGCTTGCTGCCATTGGTGATGGTGCCGCGCGTCCACGTCAGCAAGCCGCCGAAGCTCCCATTGCCCGCCAGGTTCGCCCCGGCGAGCACCGTGCTACCGCTGTCGAGGTGGCCGTTCAACGTCATGGTCCCGCCGCTCAACACCAGATTGGAGCTGGTCACGCTCCCAGCCACGGTCAAGGTGCCGCCACTCAATAAATTAGTCCCCGCGCCCAGGAACATCGTCCCGGTGTCAGCCTCGAAGTTCCCCTGGTAGGTCCCACCGCCAAAGCTCACCGCCGCTCCCGCCTCGGCGAGAAATTGGCCACTGCCGCTGCCGTGCCCGGTCAGGTTGAGCTCCCCGCTCTGCGCCTCCACCAGGCCGTTGTTGAAGAGTTTTACGGCGATAATGCTCGTGCCCGTCCCGCCGGACTTGCGCACCGTCCCTCGGTTGTCGAGCACCTCGTGGGGCGGGGTGCACTGACGATCAATCGAAACGTCCGCTTGCAGGTCAATCAGCCCCCCCGGCAGATTGGCCAACTGGGGCACAAGGTCGCTGCAAAGGTTGGCCACTTCCAGGTTCCCGCTAACCAACCGCACTGTCCCCGCGTTGGTCACTGCCCCCCACAAACTGTAATCCGTGCCATTGACTCCCGCCAATACCAGCAGTCCGTTGGTCGCCACCATCACGGTGCTGCCGCTAGCGATAGAGCCGCCCGTCCAGTTCATGGTGCCGTGAACCGTCAAGACGCCAAAGCTGGCCAGATAGAGATAGCCCCCGCTCAAACCCAATACACCATTTGTATTTACCACGCTCGCAGTACTCAGGCTCAGAGCATTGCCGGCCATTGCCAGCGACTGCTGGCCAGTGCCACCGCCCAGCGTCAGGCTGTTAAGAGAGAGAGAGCCGTTCGCCGTGACCGTATAGATGCCATTGTTCGTGATAAAAGCGTCGTCAGCGGAACCCGGCGCCTGGTTCGGACTCCAATTAGCGGCGGCACCCCAGTTGCCGCCGGCGAGATTTGTCCAAACCATCGAACTGGCATACGCACCTGGCGAAACGGCAAGCAGTGCGGCGAGCAATGGAGAGGAAATCCCGGGCCTCATCGTTGTTGCGCTGATACTGAGAGGAATTTGGTTTTTGCGCGCCCGCAGGTGCTCGTCGCTGCGACGGTTAAGCCCGGCTTAATGCGTGGAGTTGTTGGCGATGGGCTCACATGAATCGGAACAACAATCTGGCTCAAGCATCTCGGCAAGCTGCGTGCAGTCAAATCAATGTCGTGCAATACCACATCACATAAACATGCGTAACCGCGTGCGCCAGGTGGACACGCAGGGCGTGATCACAACCCTGGCGGGAACGAACGAGTACGGCTTTTCCGGCGATGGCGGGTTGGCGGCCAACGCCCAATTGTCCGGGCCGTCGGGCCTGGCACTGGACAACGCGGGCCATCTGTTCATCGCCGATAAGGGCAATGCGCGCATCCGCCGTGAGTGGTAAGTTGATCGTTTAGTCAAAGTAAATCGCTTAGCGGCTTCCGGCTTTAATCGCGGCCTTGACCAGGAAAGGCGAGTGGGGGGAATAGTGTTCTGCGTTGAATTGTAAGTGCGGGGGCGACAACCGTTTACGTGGCCGGCAAGGGCGTTAAACCAAGTGCGGGGCCGAGAGGCGTCGTTCTTCTACAAGGTTCTGGAGGGCAACCATTTACGTCAAAAGGACGTTCGCGGGCACCTACGGTGTGTCCCCGGTGAGTGTCCGGCGTGTGTGTAGAGAGACTATGGAGGGCCTCGCATGGGAGCAGGGAAGAGGCATGGTCAATCCTAATCGGTTCGCCTGCCGTGGCAGGGAGTCAGGACGCCTGCCACCACCCCATTTGCAGCCGAGCGGCAGGACAAACTGCTCGCGTTGGCGGGCTGCCGCGGGCATACTCGCGCGCACGACATGAGTGCACTAGAGCGCAGAGGCTTTGCCGACACGGCGGCACAGCGGCCAGTACCTCCCGGGGGCGGCGGAAGCTTGTTCCGCATCGGCTGAAGCCCCGGCGATGCTGTTTAGTTCCTACATCTTCCTCTTCGTCTTCCTGCCGGTCACGCTGAGCGGTTTTTGTCTGCTTTCACGCTTTATGGGGCCCAGGCCGGCCAAGCTGTGGCTCGCGGCGGCTTCGCTGGTGTTCTACGGCTGGTGGAATCCCATTTACGTGGTGCTCATCGTGGTCTCGATGTGCTTCAACTTCTACCTCGGGAGGCGGATTGGGCGGACGGTGGGGGCCGGGCGCTCGGGAGGCTGGCTGCTGTTCTGCGGCGTTGGCGCGAACTTGCTGCTGCTGGGGTATTACAAATACGCGAATTTCTTCGTCGGCAACGTCAACGCCGTTTGGGGCACGCATTGGGCCTTGGGAAAGATCGTGCTGCCGCTGGGCATCTCGTTCTTCACGTTCACGCAGATCGCCTATCTCGTGGACGCCAGCCGCGGGGTGGTGTGCGAGTACAACTTCGGGGACTTCCTGCTGTTCATCACCTTCTTCCCGCACCTGATCGCGGGGCCGATCATCCATCACTCCGAGATGATGCCGCAGTTCCGCGAGCCCAAGACCTACCATTTTCAGTGGGAGAACCTGGCGGTGGGGCTGGGCATATTCTCGATCGGCCTGTTCAAGAAGGTGGTGATCGCCGACGGCCTCAGCCCGCATGTGGCCGAGGTGTACGGGGCGGCGGCGGCGGGCAAGCCGCTGTTTTGCGCCGATGCCTGGGCGGGCGTGCTCTCGTACGGGTTCCAGGTGTACTTCGATTTCTCGGGCTACTCGGACATGGCGATTGCGCTGGCGCGGATGTTCGGGATCGTTCTGCCGCTCAACTTCAACTCGCCTTACAAGTCGGTGCATCTCATTGAGTTTTGGCGGCGCTGGCACATGACGCTGTCCCGGTTCTTGCGTGATTACCTTTACATCCCGCTGGGCGGCAATCGGCGCGGGCAGGTCCGCCGCTACGTGAACCTCATTGTGACCATGGGCCTGGGCGGGCTGTGGCACGGGGCGGCATGGACGTTTGTGTTGTGGGGACTCGCGCACGGGGCTTGGCTGGCGCTGACCCACCTGTGGCAGGAGTTGTGGGGGCCGGGACGGCTGCGGTGGCCGTTTCCGGGGTGGCTGACGCAGTGGGCCGGCCGGGTGGTCACGTTCCTGTTCGTGATGCTCTGCTGGGTGCTGTTTCGGGGGGCTAGCTTGAAGGCGGCGCATTTGCTCTACGGCGCAATGTTCCACTTTGGCCCGGTGCCGGCGCTGGGCACGTCCTCACTGCTTCGGGGCAAGGACTGGTTCTGGATTGTCGCCCTGCTGGCGTTTGTCTGGCTGCTGCCCAACACCGCGCAACTCGTGCGGGAGGACCAGCCTTACCCTGTCATTCTCAAGGAGGGCTGGTTGCCGCGGATGCCCTGGCAACGCTGGCGAATGACTCCGGGCTGGGCGTGCGTGACCGCGGTGTTGCTGGCCGCAGCCGTGTTGTCCCTCTCCCGCGCGGGCGAGTTCCTCTACTATAACTTCTGAGCCGATGCTCCCTTCCACCAACAGCATGGCTGCGGAGCCAAGGGCGGAGATGGCCGTGCCGGCCCTGGAGCGGCGACCCTCGGCGCGGCGTTTTGTGATCCTGGCCCTGGGCCTGGCCGGGGCCGTGGTCGGGGCGATCGCCCTTTTCAATTACCTGGTGGACCCTTACGGCATGTTTGGGCGCAACACGCTGGGCATCTACATTTCCGCGGAACGGGAGTGCAAGCCCCGGATGGTGCAAGGCTATCCGCATAACGCTCTGCTCGTGGGTAACAGCCGCATCGCGATGACCCCGACCAAGGACCTGGAAAGCTTTCAATTCTTCAATGCCGGGCTCGGCGGCGGCGATGCTGAGGAGGCGTATTACTTCCTCTATCACTACGCGCACCACGAGAAGCTGGTCGTGTTAGGTGTGGAACTCGGCCAGGGCGACCCCATCCCGATGCAAGGGGACATTTTCGGCGCCCCCAGCCTGAAGACCATGTTGAACCAGCTCCTGAACCTGAGGACGGTGGAGTATTCAGTCCATACGATTTACGGTCATTTCGCCAGGCTGCCGACTTTCCTGCGGGCGGACGGGTCGTTCGATCCCACGGACTGGTTCGAGCACTGGGATAAAGTGAACCCGGCGCACATGGCCTGGGCGGTGGGGACATTGAAGCAGGGGATGCGAGGCTATCCGGCCTATCCACCGTTGCCGATGACGTGTTACAGCCGCATAGCCGAATGCCTGCGCGAGCGGGGCATTACCTGTGTCGTGGTGATCCCGCCGATCTACGGCGCGGCGGCCAGTTTCCTGCGAGACCCTTCGGTGACGGCCAAGTACGATGGCTGGCGGAGCCGCCTGCACGCCATCTTCTCGAACGTCGTGGACCTGTCGGTAAGCCCCTACTGCGCCGAGACGAACTTCTTCCGGGACGACCCGCTGCATTTCAAGCCTGACACGTGTGTGCGGATCATGAATAACGAAGTGATCCCCGTGGCCAAGCGGGCGATGCAGATGCCGTGACAGCGCCGCGTGAGGGCACGCGGCCTACAGTGTAGGCCGCGTGCCCTCACGCGGTGGGCCGCCCTGCCCCGCTTCAGTTCCGCAGCAACTCCTCCTGGTCTGTCTCCCGCACGAAGACCAATTCCGCCATGTGCGGCGCCCGCCGGACCAGTGCGGCCGGACGGCTCCCGAGCAGGGCCAGCAGCTCACTATCGGTGATCTCGTGAAGAGTCTTTCGTGCGGAGGCTGTTCGCACGATTGCCGCGGTTTCGCTGGACGCCACGATGCATCCCGGCGCCATCGGCTGGGTACGCACCAGCGCGGCAGCCAGCAACGGCTTGCTGACTACGACCTGATACGGGCGGCTGCGCTTGAGGGGCGCACGGGCGATTTCAGTCGGACTCCGGAATACAATCAACCCCAGCGCGGCGACGATGGCCAGGGCGGCGCCCGCCCGGAAGGCCCGGTGAATCCGGCGCCGGCGCCGGACCAGGCCCAGCGTGTCGGCCAGCAAAGCGTCGCGGAACCCAGGGCTGGTCTCCTCCGCCAGCACGTCGCTCAGCAGCCCCAATTTGTTCCTGTCAGGCATCATAGGCTGGTTGCTGGCTCGGGTAGGGACGCCTCGCCGAGGCGTCCGCGCAGCCAAGCCCGCCGAATGCCTTCACTCTTCGCGAAGTTCATGCAACACAGTTTCCTTGAGCTTGCGGCGAATCCGCACCAGCCGCGACTCGATGGCCTTCTCGGAGGTCTGGCGCTCCCCGGCGATCTCGCGCACGGACCGGCCCTCGATATACTTCTGCCGCACCAGTTCACACTCGTCTTCGGGCAACGCCGCCAGTCCCTGGTCGAGCAGCGCGAACAGGCGGGCGTCCGCGTCGCCCTCGTCCGGCGCGGCCTCCTGGATAGGGGCGTGGAGCCTGAACCGGTCGAGGAAAGCAAGGTAGCGGCGGCACTTGCGGGTCTGGTCGCTAAGGGCGCTGCGGGCCAGCACGGTGAGCCAGCTCCAGAAGGCGCCCTCGTTCGGGAAAGGCTTGATGTGCCTGACCACGCGCACCAGGGTGGCCTGCAGCGCCTCGCGCGACGCTTCCTCGTCACCGCCGGTGACCACCAGCAGGTACCGCCAGAGACGTTGGAAATAGGCATCATAGAACGCACGGTAGGCCTCTTCGTCGCCTTTGGCCATGCGACGCGACAGAGCAGCAGTGTCGAGAGGTACGGCGGGGCTGGCTCCCGCCGGCGGGTCCGACACGGCTGCAGGATGCGCTTGCAGGCTCAAATAGTTCCATCAGGCGCTGGCCGGTTACTTGTCGGCGTTCGGCTTCTCTCCCGGCCTTGCCGGCGGCGGAACAAAGGGAGGGTGAGGCGTGGCGGCCTTAATCGGCATG
>DATKNZ010000423.1:0-6613 GCA_035541055.1 Candidatus Acidiferrum sp.
CTGGTGCGCGAAGAAGGCGGGCGGACAAAGATCATCCAGTATGGCCGCTACCTGACGGTGCTGCTGTGCCTCGGCCAGGGGCTGGTCATGGCCATCGGCTGGGAAAACCCGGGGAAGATCTTCCAGGGCTGGAACCTGGGCCGCCTGGTGCTTTACCCGGATGCGCCCGGGTGGATTTGGTATTACCGGATCCAGACCACGTTCATGCTCACGACCGGCACCATGCTGCTGATGTGGCTGGGCGAGCAGATCACCGAGCGCGGCATCGGCAACGGCGTGTCGCTGGTCATCACCATCGGCATCCTGGCGCGGCTCCCGCAGGCTGCCGTGGCCCTCTACGACATGTTCGTCGGCGCGGGCGGTGTGGAAGCCAAGTTCAACCTGGGCCACGCCATTGCGCTTATTCTGCTCCTGGCCGGGGTCATCGCCGGGGTGATCGCCATTACGCAGGCGCAGCGCAAAGTGCCCGTTCAATACGCCCAGCGCGCCGTCGGCCGCAAGGTTTACTCGGGGGGCACGTCCTTCATGCCGCTGCGCGTAAATTACTCCGGCGTCATGCCGATCATCTTCGCCCAGGCCATCCTCATGTTCCCGCAGAAGATCTTCCAGATGTTGGGGCAGAGTTTTAACATCAAATTCTTCGGAGAAATCGCCTACGCGCTCGGCGAGGGGGCCTTCCTCTACATGCTGCTCTACGGGCTGATGATCCTGTTCTTCTCCTACTTCTGGGTGGCGACCCAGTTCAACGAGCTGCAGATCGCCGACGACCTGAAAAAGAACGGCGGCTACATACCGGGCGTGCGCCCAGGCCAGGCTACCAGCGACTACCTGCACAACGCGATGAGCCGCATCACGCTGGCGGGCGCCATCTTCCTGACCATCATCGCCCTCATCCCCATCTGGCTGTACCGCGTGTTGAACATCCCCTATTCCGTGGCAACGTTCTTTGGGGGAACGAGTATGTTGATCCTGGTCGGCGTGCTGCTGGACACGATGCGCCAGATGGAAACCCATCTGCTGATGCGCCATTACGACGGGTTCCTGAAGAAAGGGCGGCTCCGAGGCCGGTTCTGATGATCATCCTCAAGAGCGAACGCGACCTGGAGGCGATGCGGCCTGCCTGCGCGGTGGCCATGAGAGTGCTGGATGACGTTTCCGAGTTCATCCGGCCCGGCCTGACCACAAAGCAGGTGGACGATTTCGCTGCCTCCCGGATGAAGCACTATGGCGCCAAAAGCGCGTTTCTGGGCTACCGGAAATACCCCTGCCAAATATGCATCTCCGTTAACGACCAGGTCGTGCACGGCTTGGCCGGCGACCGGCAACTGCGCTTCGGCGATATCGTCAGCCTGGACGTCGGAGTCGTGTATAATGGCTATATTGGTGATACCGCCCGCACGGTCGCAGTCGGCGGCTGCGGCGTGGCGGCCCAGCGCCTCATGGACATCACCGAAAAGGCGCTTTATGAAGGCATCGCCCAGGCCTTGCCGGGCGGTCGCGTGGCCGACATCTCGCGCGCCGTCCAGACCTTCGTGGAAGGTAACGGCTACAACGTGGTGCGGGAGTTCGTGGGCCACGGCGTCGGGCGCTCCATGCACGAGGAGCCTCAAGTGCCCAACTTCGTGGACGGCAAGTCCTCCCCGAAGCTGCGGCCAGGCATGACCATCGCCATCGAGCCGATGGTCAACGCCGGCGGGCCGGATGTAAAAATCCTCAATGATGGCTGGACAGTGGTCACCCGGGATGGTTCACTATCCGCTCATTTTGAGCACACGGTGTTGATCACCGAGGGCGAGCCGGAGATATTGACATGCCCCGAGAAGGTGCCATCGAAGCTGAGGGCGCCATAGTTGATGTGCTCCCGAACCGGACGTATCGTGTGCAGTTGGCGAACGGCCACCGCCTGCTGGCATTTGTGGCCGGCAAAGCCCGGTTGGGCTTCGCGCGCCTGGCGCTCGGGGAAAAAGTCCGGCTTGAACTGTCGCCCTACGATTTGTCCGTAGGGCGCATTGTCCTGAACACACAAACGATTTAATTATGAAAGTCCGCGCATCGGTTAAGAAGCTTTGCGAGAATTGCAAAATCATCAAACGCAAAGGCGTCATCCGCGTCATTTGTACCAACTCGCGCCACAAGCAGCGGCAAGGCTAAAACCCGCAATCGCTAACACTTTTCAATTATGGCCCGTATCATTGGTGTAGAAGTCCCTCCGAACAAGCGCATTGACATCGCCCTGCGCTACATTTACGGCCTCGGCCCGAGCAACTCGAAGGCCATCCTGGCCAAGGCCAATATTGACCCCAGCATCCGCGCCAAGGACCTGAGCGAGCAGCAGCTTTCTCACATCGTCCATGCCATCCAGGACGGCAAATACGTGATCGAGGGCGACCTGCGCCGCGAGATCGGCATGAATCTCAAACGCCTGCAGGGCATCAAATGCTATCGCGGCATCCGCCACCTGCGCGGCCTCCCCGTGCGTGGCCAGCGCACCCAAACCAACGCCCGGACCCGCAAGGGCCCCCGCAAGACCGTCGGCGTGGTGCGCAGCCCGACCGCCAAGACCGGCATCCATTAATCCACATCGCTAACCTTCTCACCGCTTATCGTCACCTGACTCATGGCTGAAGAACCGAAAAAGAAAGCTGCTCCGAAGAAAGAAGGAAAAGCCGACGCCAAGGCCGAGGCCGCCCATGCTAAGGGCGAAGCCAAAGCCGAAGCCGCCCACTCCAAGGGCGAAGCGAAGGCCGAAGGCAAGGCCCCCGGCGAAGCTCAGCCGGCGAAGGGCCCCAAGAAAGGGGCCGCTGCGCCTGCCGAAGGCGCGCCCCCTGCCGCCGAAGCTGCCAAGCCCGCCGAAGGCGCCCCACCCGCCGCCGGCGTCGCCGCGCCGACGGCCGCCGAGCTGCTGGCCGACGACATGGCCGGCAAGAAGATCGTTAAGGCCAAGGGCGCCAAGAATATCATCAGCGGCATCGCGAACATTCTCGCTACTTTCAACAACACCCTCGTCAGCATCACCGACATGCAGGGGCATGTCATCGGGTGGTCGAGTGCCGGGCGGGTCGGTTTTAAAGGCTCGCGCAAGAGCACCGCTTACGCCGCCCAGCAGGTGGCCCAGGACGCCGCGCGGCAGGCCATGTCCCACGGCATGCGCGAAGTCGAAGTCCGCGTCAAAGGCCCCGGCTCCGGCCGCGAGTCCGCCATCCGGGCCTTCCAGGCCATCGGGCTGGAAATCACGCTCATCAGGGACGTGACACCCGTCCCGCACAACGGCTGCCGTCCCCGCAAGAAGCGCCGCGTCTGATATGCCTCCCTGCATCACGCAACACGTAACACGCAACACGCACCCCGCTTCCTGATTTTATGGCACGTTATACCGGTCCTCGCGTTCGCATCAGCCGCCGCTTCGGCACGCCCATCTTCGGCCCCTCCAAATACCTGGAGCGCCGCAACTACGGCCCCGGCGTGCATGGCCCCAAGTCGCGCCGCAAACACACCGACTACGGCCTGGGCCTGATCGAGAAGCAGAAGCTGCGCTATTACTACGGCCTGCTGGAGCGCCAATTCAGGGGCGTCTATGAGCGCGCCCTTAAGCGCCGCGGCGTCACCGGCGAGCAGATGCTCCAGATCCTCGAGACCCGGCTCGACAACGTCTGCTATCACCTGGGTTTTGCCAATACCCGCGCCGCCGCGCGCCAGCTCGTCGCCCACGGCCACGTCCGCGTGAATGGCCGCAAAGTCAATATCCCTTCCTTCGGCCTGAAGGTGAACGACGCGGTCGAGATCAAGAACTCGAACGCCGCCCGGCAGTTGGCCACCAAGAACCTGGAGAGCGCCGGCAGCCGCGCGGTCCCGGATTGGCTTTCGCTGAACAAGGAAGCCCTCAAGGGCGTCGTGATGCGCATACCCACGCGCGATGAGATTCAGCCCATCGCGAACGAGCAAGCTGTGGTAGAGTTTTATTCCCGCTAGTATTAACCGGCCTCCCGGGTGGGAGGCATAACGCAATTACACGGGCTCCGCCGGCCGCGGGAATACAACCGGCGAAGCCAGATTAAAATTGCAGAAAGAAATAGTATGCCAGTACGTCTAGGACGTTTCGAAATGCCCAAGCGGTTGGTCAAGGAAGACACCACCGCCACTGAAACCTACGCCAAGTTCATCGCCGAGCCATTCGAGACCGGCTACGGCCACACCATCGGCAACTCCCTGCGCCGCGTGCTCCTCTCCTCCCTGGAAGGCGCCGCCATCGCCTCCATCAAGATCGATGGAGCCATGCACGAGTTCGCCACCGTGGACGGCGTCGTCGAGGATGTCACCGAGATCGTCCTCAACCTGAAGAAGATTCTCCTCAAGGCGCACACCCGCGACCCGCAGACGGTCATGCTCTCCGTCAACAAGGAAGGCCCCGTCACCGCCGCCGACATCTCCCTCAACCAGAACCTGGAGATCGTTAATCCCACCCAGCACATCTGCACCCTCGACAAGAAGAAGAAGTTCGAGATGGAGCTGGAGATCAAGGTCGGGCGCGGCTTCCTGCCCGGCGACGAGAACAAGAAGCCCGGCCAAGCCATCGGCGTGGTTGCCATAGATTCCCTGTTCTCGCCCGTCACGCGGGTCCGCTACGCCGTCGAGAACGCCCGCGTCGGCCAGCGCACCGATTACGACCGCCTTCTCCTGGAAATCTGGACCGACGGCCGCATCTCGCCTGACGACGCCCTGACCCAGGCCTCGGCCATCCTCCAGCATCACCTCGACGTCTTCGTCGGCTACGACAAGAACGCCGTCGAGTTCGAGGAAGTCGTGGACAAGCAGGACGAAGAGAAGACCAAGATGAAGAAGCTTCTCAACATGAGTGTCAACGAGATCGAGCTCAGCGTCCGGGCCGCCAACTGCCTCAACAACGCCAACATCACTACCGTGGGGCAGCTTGCCATGAAGACCGAGCAGGAGATGCTCAAATACCGCAACTTCGGCAAGAAGTCCCTCAACGAGATCAAAGACAAGCTCGCCGGCCTCGGCCTCACCCTTGGCATGACTTTCGAGAACGACATGCTCGAAACGCCCAAGGGCGAGGAGGCCCTCAGGCCGGCCGGCGCGTAATTCAGGACCCCTATGCGACACCTTAAGCGAACGGCCAAACTCGGCCGTACCGGCCAGCACCGCAACGCGATGCTCGCCAACCTCGTCTGCAGCCTCATCGAGCACCGGCGCGTCACGACGACCCTGGCCAAGGCCAAGGCCGCCCGCTCCGTCGCCGAGAAGATGGTCACCTTGGGCAAGAGCGGCACCATCCATGACCGCCGGCTCGCCGCCGCCCGTCTCCACCAGGAGGACGCCGTCAAGACTCTGTTCGAAGTCATCGCCCCGGCCAACAAGGACCGCCACGGCGGCTACACCCGGATTGTCAAAATGAACCAGCGCCCCGGCGACTCCGCCCAAAAGGCCATCCTCGAATGGGTGGACTACGGTATGGCCCCCGAGGCTCCGGCGCCCGAAAAGCCCGCCAAAGAAGCCCAGCCCACCGACGAGAAGAAGGAAAAGACCGAGTCCAAGGGCGAAGCCGCGAAGTAGCCTCCCGCAAATCCGATTCATAGCAAGGCCCATGCTCCCAAGCGTGGGCCTTCTGTTCTTGGCAATCGGCTATTGGCCATTGCTCATTCTGCCATAGTTGGGAGGGCGAGCGTCCCCGCGAGAAAAGGGACACCAGCCGAGGGGTCTTCATCGCGCAGCGATGATGTGAAGTTATACGTGTGGCTTCAGCCCATGGGAGCGCGACTCCGCTCACACGTGTTGCTTCGCGTTAGCGACGCGTGACCTAATTTAAGCCATTCCGGTTTGACCCCTCTCCCCGTCCCCGAGCGGTGTTGACCGGCGAATATTCGGCCTCCGGGCCTGCAGTTTCTCAGCTCTGAGAAAACGCAGCGAATGGTCTGCCTCTTCCCGCTTCCCACACCGTATCCTCCCCGTGTTTCTGACCCGACCCAGGTCATTTATCGCGGGTCCCTCCGTGGCCTCTCCGTCACCACACCGTATCCTCCCCGTGACCACACCGTATGTTCAATTTGAATATACGGTGTGGTCACGGGGAGGATACGGTGTGGTGACGGAGAGGTGACGGTGCGGGTGGGGGCATGGTGGGCGGCGTCCCGCTGGCATTTGCCCGGCAATCGGGTTGTCACTGTCCCAAATCAGGACACTTCCGGTTAGGGGGTATCTGTTTAGCGTCATGCGCGCCACGCCCATGGCGCAGGCGGAAAGCGGAAATAGCGACGAATCCAGTCTCAGCAGGCCTACTCGGTCCTGATGGCATAGGGCTTGACCCGCACCCCTTCCCGGACCTGGTCCATGAGCTTGAGCTTGGGATTGGGAATGACCAGTTCGGGCCCCTTGGCTGAGCCGTGGTCGGGAGCGCCCGCTCTTTTTCCTTGCCCGCGGTACTCCATGCACCTAATCTTGCGGCATGGTCAAGGTCAAGGCAAGTAATTCCGCGTTTGTGCCCCAGTAGCTGCTTAGGCCGAATTCTTTCCGCACAAACAAATAGTCGCCCCAATGAGCGTGTTCCGTCGCATCGTCTTGGTCGTCGGCCTTTGCGCGGCTGTGCATGCTAGTGAGG
>DATKNZ010000424.1:0-15874 GCA_035541055.1 Candidatus Acidiferrum sp.
TTCGAGATCATGTTCTCCGTCTTCTACCTGCTCGTGGTAGGGCTGGTGACGTGAAATGGGCGCGAAATACTTCTTGCAGGCCGCCGACCCCTTGCTATATTCCACGTCCCATTTGCCCCTGAAAAGGCAGGGGGACTTTAACGCGAAATGCCGACAATTAACCAATTGGTCCGCAAGGGCCGCAGCAAGCTGAAGCACAAGTCCAAGTCGCCAGCCTTGGACAACTCGCCCTTCCGCCGGGGCGTCTGCATCCAGGTGATGACCCGCACGCCCAAGAAGCCCAATTCGGCGATGCGCAAGGTCGCCAAAGTGCGCCTGACCAATGGCCACGAGGTGATCGCCTACATCCCGGATGAAGGCCACAACCTCCAGGAGCACTCGATTGTCCTGGTGCGCGGCGGCCGCGTAAAGGATTTACCCGGTGTCCGCTACCACATCGTGCGCGGGACGCTGGATGCCGCCGGCGTCGAGAAGCGGCGCGTGAGCCGTTCGAAATACGGAGTGAAGCGGCCCAAGCCCGGCGCCAAGCCCGCCGCCCCGGCCGCCGCTGCCGCCCCGGCGCCCGCGCCGGCTGCCTAGCTTCACTTTCCCAGCATTTAGCGTATTTTAACCTGTATATCGGTTTAGAAGCACATGTCGCGACGTCGTAGAGCAATCAGCAGACCCGTCCCTAAAGACGCGAAGTTCAGCAGTTCCCTGGTCACTCGCCTGGTGAACACGGTCATGGAGCGCGGGAAGAAGAGCGTGGCCGAACGCATCGTCTATGGGGCGTTCGACGAACTCATCGCCAAGAACCCGGCGACCAACCCGCTGGACGTGCTGCAGCGGGCGGTTGACAACGCCAAGCCGCGGCTCGAGGTCAAGGCCCGCCGCGTAGGTGGCGCGACTTACCAGGTGCCGCTCGAAGTGCCGACCGACCGGCAGTTCTCGCTGGCCCTCCGCTGGCTGGTGGACTTTGCCGACGCGCGCAAAGGCGTGCCGATGAAGCAGGCGCTGGCGGCCGAGATTCTGGAGGCCTACCAGGGCCAGGGGAACGCGATTCGTAAACGTGACGAGGTCCACAAGATGGCCCAGGCCAACAAGGCCTTTGCGCATTTCCGCTGGTAAGACACTTTAACTCAACGCCCCGGAGGCCGAACCTGACCACGGGGCGTTTTCTTTTAAATCGAAGCTGACATGGAAACAGTATTGGAACACAAGAAACCGGCAAAGGCCAAGGGGTCGAACAAACCCCAACGCCAGTACCCGATGGAGCGTACCCGCAACATCGGCATTGCCGCTCATATTGACGCCGGCAAGACCACGACGACCGAGCGCATCCTCTTTTACACGGGGCTCATCCACAAGATGGGCGACGTGGACGACGGGAATACGGTGACCGACTGGATGGAACAGGAGCGCGAGCGCGGCATCACGATCACGTCGGCGGCCACGACCTGCTATTGGAGCCAGAAGGACGACGGCACCTACAAGGCCTTCAAGGGCATCCCGCACCGGATCAACATCATTGACACGCCCGGCCACGTGGACTTCACGGCGGAGGTCGAGCGCTCGATGCGCGTGCTGGACGGCGCCGTGGCGGTGTTCTGCGGCGTGGCCGGCGTGCAGCCGCAGTCCGAAACCGTCTGGCGGCAGGCAACGAAGTACAAGGTGCCCCGTATCGCGTTCGTCAACAAGATGGACCGCACGGGCGCCAACTTCGAGAACGCCCTCAACGACATGCGCAAGAAGCTCGGGGCTTATGCCTATCCGATCTTCCTGCCCATCGGCAAAGAGGACCACTTCGACGGCGTCATTGATGTCGTTAACCAGAAAGCCATCGTTTACGACTCCAACGACGATGTGGGCCTGAAGTACAGCGTCACGGACATCCCTGCGAACCTGAAGGAGAGCGCCCAGGCTGCCCTGGCGGAGCTGGTGGATGCCGTGTCCAACAAGGACGACGCCGTGGCCGAGCTGATCATCGAGAACAAGCCCGTCCCGCCCGATGTGCTCAAAGCGGCCATCCGGCGCCTGACGTGCAAGATCGAGCTGGTGCCGGTGCTGTGCGGCTCGGCTTTCAAGAAACGCGGCGTACAGCCGCTCGTTGACGCGGTCGTGGATTATCTGCCTTCCCCGCTGGACGTTCCGCCGCCAGTTGGCCTGGTGCCCGGCACCGAAGACAAGGTCGAGGTTGTCTCTGACGACAGCCGCAAGTTCTGCTCGCTAGCGTTCAAGCTTTGGACCGATCCCTACGTGGGCAAGCTGGTCTTCTTCCGCGTTTATAGCGGCCAGCTTAGCAAGGGCGACATCATCTATAACCCGCGCACCCGCAAGCGGGAGCGCGTCAGCCGCGTCCTGATGATCCAGGCCGACAAGCGCATTGACGTCGAGACCACCTTCGCGGGCGACATCGCGGCGCTGGTCGGGCTGAAGAACATCACGACCGGTGACACCCTCTGCGACGAGGACTTTGAAGTGCTCCTGGAGCCGCCGACCTTCCCCGAGCCCGTCATCTCGATGGCGGTCGAGCCCAAGACCAAAGCCGACCGCGAGAAGATGGGCGAAGGCCTGCAGCGGCTGGCCGAGGAAGACCCCACTTTCCGCTGCTTCACCAACGAAGAGACCGGCCAGCTTATCATCGCGGGCATGGGCGAACTGCACCTGGAGATCATCCGCGACCGCCTATTCCGGGAGTTCAAGGTCAGCGCCAATGCCGGTGCGCCGCAGATCGCCTACCGCGAAACCATGACCAAGGCCGCCGAGGGCGAAGGCAAGTTCATCCGCCAATCCGGCGGACGGGGCCAATACGGCCACGCCTGCGTCACCCTCGCCCCGAACGAGCGCGGCAAGGGCGTCGAGATCGAAAACAAGATCGTGGGCGGCGCCATCCCGAAGGAATACATCCCGGCCGTCATTGACGGCATCGAGGAGGCCGTCGCGGGCGGCGTGCTTGCCGGCTACCCAGTCGTGGACGTGAAGGTTGCCATAGTGGACGGCACCTTCCACGAAGTGGATTCGAGCGAACTGGCGTTCAAAATGGCAGGCATCTTCGCCTTCAAAGAGGCCGCCAAAAAGGCCAGCCCGATACTGCTCGAGCCCATCATGAAGGTGGAAGTCACCACCCCCGAAGAGTACCAGGGCGATCTGCTGGGCGACCTGAACCGCCGCCGCGGCAAGATCACCCACATCGAGGCCAAGGATGCCACGACCATTGTGACCAGCGAGGTGCCGCTGGCCGAAATGTTCGGCTACGCCACGGCCATCCGCTCGCTGTCCAAAGGCCGCGCGGCCTATTCCATGGAGCCGTTCCGGTTCGAGCCGGTGCCCGCCGGCATCGTGGCCGGCATCCTCGACACCGCCAAGGGCAAGCCCGCCGCCCGGGCCTGACGCCGGCGGCGCGCGGACGATCCTGCCCGCAGGGTAGGGACGCCTCGCCGAGGCGTCCTCAGCTCCCGGAACACGGACGCCTCGGGGTGGCGTCCCTACCCTGCGGACTGAAAAGTCCGCGCTCCGGCACCGGCGAACCTCGCATCGCTTTTTCGGTGGAACCCCATGCTACACTGAAACTGTGATGATAACTGATTTGCTGCCAACGGCTCCCGGCCGAGCCGAGATGGAGCGCGCGTTCGCACAAAAGGACGCCGCTTACGACGGGGTTTTCTACGTAGCCGTGAGGACGACCGGTATCTTCTGTCGCCCGTCCTGCCCCTCGCGGCCCAACCTGGAGAACGTCGAGTTCTTCCCCTCAATCCGGGAATGCCTGGCGGCAGGGTACCGCCCGTGCAAGCGATGCCGTCCCCTTGAGGCGAACGGCAGCCCGCCCGAGTGGGCGCGCACGCTGATCGAACGGGTCGAGGCCGAGCCGGACGCGCGCCTGAAAGCCGCCGACCTGCGGGAACTGGGCGTGACTCCAGAGCGCGCCCGCCGCTGGTTCCATCAGCATTACGGCATGAGTTTCGCCGAATGGTGCCGCGGCACTCGGCTGGCAGCCGCGTTCATGCGCATCCGCAAGGGCGCGAAGCTGGATGATGCAGTCCTCGACAGCGGGTTCGAGTCGCACAGCGGGTTTCGCGAGGCCTTCCGCCGCGCGTTCGGCGAAGCGCCCGGCCGGAGCCGCCAATCCGGTCAGCGGGTGGTGGTCACGCTTTTGGAGAGCCCGCTCGGCTCCGTGCTCGCCGCCGCAACGGATGCGGGTATCACAATGTTGGAATTCGCGGACCCCCGGATGATCCGGCAGAGCCTGCACGCTCTGCGCCGCCGCTCAGGGTGCGCCGTCGTTCCAGGCCGGCATCCGCTGCTCGATCGCCTCGCCGCCGAGTTGGCCGAGTATTTCCAAGGTGCACGGCGAGGCTTCACCATGCCGCTGGCACCCCACGGCACACGCTTCCAGCTCAAGGTCTGGCACGAACTCCGTCGCATCCGTTACGGCGAGACCCTGTCCTACGACGAGCTGGCGCGCCGCATTGGGCAGCCCGCCGCTCAACGGGCCGTGGCCCGCGCCAACGGCGACAACAGCGTGGCCATCCTGATTCCTTGCCACCGTGTCATCGGAAAGGACGGCACGCTCACCGGCTATGGCGGTGGCTTATGGCGCAAGCGGCTCCTGCTCGAGTTGGAGCGCACGGGCCATCTCCCGGGCGCCGAGCCAGTCATTGGGAATCTCCGCATAAAGGAAGCGATGGCCTATTGCTCAGCCAACGCTCTGCCTCAGGCGCCGCCGGGCACCTGAGCAACGACAGACACCGCGCTCCGACGGTTCCTGGTCGGGTTGTGCCACCAGGAGTGGCGACTCCCTTCCCGCAGCAGGACGCACCCTTCTGCCGTGAGATGCCGGATCAGCTTCCGCCCCTTCACAACGGCAAAGGCTCGTCGAAGTAATCCGATTCTGCTGGCCGTCCGGGGGCAGTGCCCCTGCGCGAGGTCACGTTACTTCTTGAATCGGCTCCAAAGTGCCGGCTACCTTGGGTGGGTGAACTCGATTCGCCTCGCCCCTCGGCCTCTGTCACCGATTACCTGTGCCATCCTGGCCGCAGCCTTGAGCCTCACCGGCTGCACGAGCACCGCGCCGGAGGCGGCCAGGAAGAAGCCCTCCGAAATGGCGGCTTGCCCAACCAACCCGCCGCCGGCGCTTTCCAGCGCCTCCACGAACAAGCCGGTCCGGACCGCGCGCCGCTACACATACACCCCGAGGCCCTACCCGGTGGACGAGCGCGGCTTCTCGCCCGTGGACAAGGCCCTGGCCAAGGCCTTTGCGCGCGAGGAGATGGTGCAGGACGACGCCGAGGGCTCGCTGAACCCCTACGTGCTGAAGGTCATCGCGGGCTACCCGCTGGATGGCTCCTACCCCTACCACTGCAGTTGGAACCCGCGGGAATACGACATCTACAACGGCGTGACGCAGGACTTGTGGTACAAGGGCATGGTGCTGGCCAAGGCGTACCCGGATGGCTCGCGTTGCAGCTACTGCTGCGGCTTCACGTTCGAGGTCTTCGTGCGCGCCATGAAGCTGCGCAACGTGCAGAAAGGCCTCGACCCCGACGATTTCAACGGCATGAGCTTCACCGACCTGTTCAACATGCTCCAGCTCTGGTACATCGAGGGCGATGGCGACTCGGAGAAGCGCGGCATCACGTGCTATGGCCTGGGGCACGGGGTAACGGACCTCGAACAAGCGCGCCCGGGCGATTTTCTCAGCTACGATACGACACCGCCGGGGGGGCACTCGGTCATTTTCATGGGCTGGAACCGCGATGAGCAGAATAAAATCGTTGGATTCAAGTACTTCTCGTCCAACCTGTCCGGCACGCACGGGGTCGGCTACGGCTCGGGCCGGTTCAGCGACTGCAATCCGAACGGGCACGGCATTCTCCGCAAATCACTGCGCATCGGGCACGTCGGGGCGATACAGGATTACGCGAAGTTTGACCGCACCCGGATCCCGCAGCGCAACGCCTACCTTCCGACGCAGCCGGAGCGGACCGTCTATCTGCCCGCGCCCGTTGAGGCATCCCCGGGCAAGTAACGCATCGGCTGCCGCCAAACGGCGCCGGACCGCGAGCCGTCCCCGGCTCGCAGCAATGAAGTGAGGCGGGCGCTGCGATCTGGAGACGGCTCGCGGCCCGAAACCCGTGCGCAAAGGCGCCCGTCGCCAAAGAGAATGCCGATACCCGCTTGACTCGCTTCCCGGCGCCTTCCATATTTCACCCTCGATGTTCGTCGTGGCGCGATGATCAGCATTTGATGTTGTATGGGCAAATCGAAGGCTACCCGGTCCGCTTCGAAATCTCACGACTCCAAACCGGCCGTGCCGGCATCCGAGTCGCTCACGAAACCCCGGCGCCGAAACCCCGGGCCCCCGGTTCAGAGCCCGCCTGAGGTGGGGGCCAGCCCCCCGCAACTACATAACGGTCGGTCGGGCATAGATGTTGCCCTGACGGTAAAGGAACTAGTACGGCTGGCCCAGGAGCAAGGCTACCTCACCTACAACGATATCAGCGAAGCGCTGCCCGATGCGCCGGTCCCGCCGGAAGCACTGGACGAAATCTACGTCAAGCTGCGCGGCCTGGACGTCGAGATTGTTGACCAGGCTGAGGTAGATCGCATCAAGCAGCCCGATGGCGAGGGGGAGGACGAAAAGGGCCGCCTGGACATCCTGGATGACCCGGTGCGCATGTACCTCAAGCAAATGGGCCAGGTGGCCTTGCTCACGCGCGAGCAGGAGGTGGAGATTTCTAAGCGCATCGAAGCGGCCGAGGAGGAAGTCAAGAAGGTCGCCTGGAGCTTCGGCTTCGCCGCCAAGGAGCACGTCGCGCTGGCCGAGAAGCTCCTGTCCGTGCCGCCCAAGGAGCGGTTCGACCGGGTGGTGGTCGACAAAAAGGTGGAGACGCGGGAGAAGCATCTAAAGGCCCTGCGCAAGCTCATCCGGGGCGTGCGAGCGGCCGACCAGAAGCAGGACCAGCGGTATGCGGAGTGGCAGGCGCGCGCTCACGGGATCAAACGGGACCGGCTTTTCTCCCGCCTGCGGCGGCTGGAACGCAAGCTGCAAAAGAGCTTCGGCGAGTTCTACTACAAGCAGAAGGTCACCGAGGAGATGGCGCTGGTGGCCGAGAACGTGCGGGACAAGATCCTGGCGAGCCAGCGGACCATCGCGGAACTGGAGTCGCAGCCCCCGGCTGCGGCGCGGGCGGAGATCGAGGCCGAGCGCCGCAAGATCCAGGCCCTGGAGATGTTCGTCCGGATGCCGAGCGCCGAGTGCCTTCAGGCGTGCGAGCAGTTGAAACACTTCTCCGCGCTCGCCATCCAGGCCAAGACCGAGATGGTGGAAGCCAACCTGCGCCTGGTCATCTCCATCGCCAAGAAGTACACCAACCGCGGCCTGTCCTTCCTGGACCTCGTGCAGGAGGGCAACGTAGGCCTGATGAAAGCGGTGGAGAAGTTCGAATACCGCCGCGGCTACAAGTTCTCGACCTACGCCACGTGGTGGATTCGCCAGGCGATCACCCGCTCGATTGCCGACCAGGCTCGCACCATCCGCATCCCGGTGCACATGATTGACGCCATCAACAAGCTCGTGCGCACCCAGAAACGGCTGCTGCAGGACCTGGGCCGTGAGCCCTCACCGGAGGAGATTGCCGACGAGATGGAGCAGCCGGTTTCGCGCGTGCTGGCGATTCTGAAAATGGCGCAGCAGCCCATCTCCCTGCAGTCCCCGGTCGGCGGCAGCGAGGAGAGCAACTTCGGCGACTTCCTGGAGGACAAGACCAGCGAGAGCCCCTCCGACGTGACCAGCTTCAGCCTGCTGAAGGACAAGCTGAGCGCCGTGCTGGGCAGCCTCAGCCAGCGGGAGCAGAAGGTGCTCGAGCTGCGGTTCGGGCTGGGCGACGGCTACTCGCGCACGCTGGAGGAGGTGGGCCGGCAGTTTACGGTCACTCGCGAGCGCATCCGCCAGATCGAGGCCAAGGCCTTGCGCAAGATGCGTCATCCCACCCGCATCCGACAGCTTCACGGCTTTCTCGAGGTCCAGCAGCGTCCGTCGCACTAGCATGGATGCGCGGGAAGCCCTGGTCGCGCTCAACCTGATCGAAGGCGTCGGCCCGGTGCGGGTGCGCCAGTTGCTGGAGCATTTTGGCGACGCCCCCGCCATCCTGCGCGCCTCGGCAGCACAACTCATGCAGGTGCGCGGCATCGGTGAGGATACCGCGGCCGGTATTGCGCGTTGGGAGCAGACCACGAATCTAACGGCAGAACTCAAACGCGTCGCCGAGTTCGGCTGCCACGTCGTGACCCAGGCCGATCCGGAATATCCCGAGCACCTGCGCGAGATTTACGACCCTCCCGTGGTGCTCTACGTGAAAGGCGAACTATCCGCCAAGGACAAGAACGCCATCGCTATGGTGGGCTCTCGCATGACGACGCACTACGGCATCGAGGCGGCCCGCAAGCTGGCGTACCAGCTTGCCTACCTCGGCGTAACGGTCGTCAGCGGCGGCGCCCGCGGGATTGACACGGCCGCCCACCAGGGCGCGTTGAGCGCCAAGGGACGAACCATCGCGGTCCTCGGTACGGGAATTAACCTGGTTACCCCTCCTGAAAACGTGAAGCTATTCGAGCAGATCGCCGAGCACGGAGCGCTGGTCACGCAGTTCCCGTTCAATCGCCCCGCGGACAAGCAGTCCTTTCCCATCCGCAACCGCATCGTGGCGGGCATGACTCTGGGCACCGTGGTGGTCGAGGCCAACCTCACCAGCGGCGCCCTCATCACGGCCAATTTCGCCACCGAGTATGGCCGGCAGGTGTTCGCGGTGCCCGGTCGGATTGACTCGCCGCGCAGTAAAGGCTGCCACGACCTCATCAAGAAGGGCGCCAAGCTCTGCGAGGGTGCCGAGGACATCCTGAGCGAGTTCGAGTACCTCTTCCCGCCGAGCAACCGTCCGCCTTCCGCCGGCGATACCGGGGTGCTGCCGGCACTGGAGTTGGGTGAGCACGAGCAGAAGGTCTATGAGTATCTCGGCCACGAGGAGATCGGGATGGACGAGGTTATTCGCAAGACGGGGCTGCCAAGCTCGGCAGTGTCCGTGGCGCTCCTGAGCCTGGAGATGAAACGGTTGGTGCGCCAGTTACCCGGCAAGCTGTTCCGGCGCAACCAGTAGCCCAGGAGAAGCGCGGCCTTCAGCCGTAGCAGCGCAGTCGGAATTAATCGCAAAGCCGCAAAGACGCAAAAGATCCGGACCTATGAGGTCATGACCGCGGTAGTCACTCTGTGGTTGGCCTCACCGGGGTTGAAGAAGGGGGCCATCCCCACTTTGCGTCTTTGCTCCTCTGCGCCTTCGCGTTGAATTCCGACTGCATTGTTACGGCTGAAGATTGCACCCCAGGCGGTACTGGGGCATTGAAAGCCGGCGAAATTCGGCTACGCTGGTCGGCATGCGTAAGAGCGTCCTTCGGCGGCTAACGTGGCTCGAACCATTCTGCATGCTGGCGTTGTCTCTCTGCATGGCAACTGCCCCGTGCGCGGCCAAACCTGCTGCGCTGCCCAACCTGATCATCATTCTCACCGATGACCAGGGCTACGCCGACGTCGGCGTGTTCGGCGCCAAAGGCTTCCAGACACCCAACCTGGACCGCCTGGGTTCCGAGGGCTGTATCTTCCGCAATTTCCACGTGGCGCAGCCTATTTGCTCGGCGTCCCGCGCGGGCCTGCTGACCGGCTGCTACCCGAACCGCATCGGCATTCATGGCGCCCTGATGCCTCGCTCAAAAGTCGGCCTCAGCAGCAACGAGATGACGCTCGCCGAATTAGTCAAGCAGCGCGGCTATGCCACGGCCATTTACGGGAAGTGGCACCTCGGCGACGCCACCCAATTCCTGCCGCTCCACCATGGGTTCGACGAATACTTCGGCCTGCCTTACTCGAACGACATGTGGCCGCTGCACCCGGACCTGGTGAAACTGCCGCCCAACGACGCGAGGCGGAAGCGCGGCTTCCCGGACCTTGTCATGTATGACGGCGACAAGGTAGTGATCCCCCAGGTCACGCACGAAGACCAGAACCAGCTCACGACCTGGTACACCGAGCACGCGGTCAGCTTCATCGAGCGCAACAAGGACCGCCCTTTTTTCCTGTATCTCGCTCACAACATGCCGCACGTGCCTCTGCACGTGAGCGACAAATTCCGCGGCAAGACGGAGCGCGGCCTCTATGGAGACGTGATCGAAGAGATTGACTGGTCCGTGGGCAAGGTCATGGACGCCCTGAAGCGCACCGGCCTGGAAGATAAGACGTGGGTCATCTTTACTTCGGATAACGGACCGTGGCTGGCCTATGGCGATCATGCCGGGTCGGCCTATCCGCTGCGCGAGGGCAAGATGACCTGTTTCGAGGGCGGCACCCGCGAGCCCTGCATCATGCGCTGGCCCGGCCGGATTCCCGCCGGCACCGAATCCTGGCAAATGTTCATGTCCATTGACCTGTTTCCCACCATTGCCAAGCTCATCGGCGCGGAGATGCCGAAGAATCCGATAGACGGGCTCGATGTGTGGCCCATCATCTCCGGCAAGCGCCATGCGAAGAACCCGCACCCGGCTTACTGGTTCTACTACGAAGGCCCGCCCCAGCTCCAGTCCGTGGTCACCGGCGATGGCCGCTGGAAGCTGCAGTTGCCCCACACGTATGTCACGCTCGGCGGGCGCCCCGGGGGGCACGGCGGCCTCCCCGCTGAGTACGAAAAGCGGAAGGTCGAGCACCCCGAGCTGTACGACCTTGCCAACGATATCAGCGAAACAAACGACGTCTCCGCTGAGCATTCCAAAATCGTGAAGCAGCTCCAGGCCGAGGCGGAGAAAGCGCGCGCCGAATTGGGCGACGCCCTCACGAAGCGCCAGGGGAAAGGCATCCGCGAACCGGGCCGCGTGTCGCAGGCCACTACGGCAGCAGGGCTCTAGCCGCCCAAGTACTTCACCACCGCCTCGGTGCGTGAATGCACGTGCAGCTTCTCGTACACATTGGCGATGTAGCTGCGCAGCGTGCCGGTGCTGATGCCGAGGTTCTCCTCGATCTCCTTATAGAGAAAGCCCTTGGCCAACTGATCCAAGACATCCTTCTCGCGTCCCGTCAGCCGGGGGAGGTTGGTTGCGGGTTCCGGCGCCTGCTGAAAATGCTGCACCACGCGCCGGGCGATCTCCGGCGTCATCGGGGCGCCGCCTGAATGGGCCTCCTGGATCGCGGCCAGCAGCTTGTCGGGCGGCGTGCGCTTCAACAGGTAGCCGCTGGCCCCGGCCATAAGCGACTTGAACAGCCGGTTCCCATCCTCATAGACGGTCAGCATAATGAATTGGACGCTGGGCATCTTTGCCTTCAACTGCCGCACGCACTCCACGCCGTCCTTGCCCGGCAGGTTGATGTCCATCAGCACGACATTTACCGGGTGCCGCGGCAGATCGGCCAGCGCCGACTCGGCGTCCGGATAGCTCCGCAGCAGGCGAAACGCCGGGCTGCGCCCGATGCGATGGGCGATGTTGGCCCGTATCTCGGGATCGTCCTCGACGAGCGCGACCTGGATGGGGGCTTTGTCAGCGGACACAGTGTTCACATCCTGAAGGGTAGCGGCCGGGGGAGCATTCGCCTACCGTACGAATGTACGGTCTGAGGAGCATCCTGATCACACCACAAATCTGCGCATTTGAAACCCGAAATCCGAAGCACGAAGCCCGAAACAAATCCAAATGCTCCAAAAGACTCCAAACGCACCGCCTTTGAGGGTTTTGGATATTTCGCATTGCCTATTTGGTATTGTTTCGGATTTCGTGCTTCGGATTTCGGATTTGGATAGCTAGCGTGCGCTCACCCCCCGCCCACGCTGACGGTCAGCTTCAGCCGTGTTCCCTCGCCCGGTGCGCTGGAGAGGTCGAACCCGCCTCCCAGGCTCGCCATGCGCTTACCCATATTCTCCAGCCCATGCCCGCGCCGGCCCTCGCGAGCAGCCCCGGGCTCGAACCCGCGCCCGTTGTCCTCAATCTCGACCTCCACCCTCGAATCCCGTGCTGTCACCCGCACCCTGACCTCAGACGCCTGGGCGTGCCGCAGCACGTTAGTGAGGGCCTCTTTGACCACGAGGAACAAGTCGTGCCGGACCTCCGCGGGCAAAACCAAGGGCGGCAACTGGGCCGGCATTTCCAGCCGGCACTTTACGGCGGTGCTCTCGAAGAAATGATTCGCATACTGGTTGAGATAGCCGACCAGGCCGTCCAGCGTGTCGTTCTCAGGGTTAACGGCCCATACAATCTCATCCAGGGACTGCACGGCGGCGCGCGCCGAGGTCACAATCTTGCCGGCGTGCACTTGCAGCTCCTCAGGCCGCGCAATGTCCTCCTGCGTGCGCTCGCCCAGCAGCATGATGCGCGTCAGGCTCGATCCCAGCTCGTCGTGGATGTCCTTGGCGATGCGCCCGCGTTCGCGCTCGATGGCGCCCTGACGCTCCAGCAGCTCCATTTTCCGCTGCAGCCGGCGCTGCGTTGTGTAGCGCGCAACGCCTCCCACGGCCCCGAGGATCATCGCCACGGCCAGGCCGCGAAACCACCACGTCTGCCACACATGCGGCCGAAGCTGGACAGCGACGGCAGCCCCCGCTTCGTTCCATACGCCGTCGCTGTTGCCCGCAATGACACGGAACACGTATCCGCCCGGGTAGATGTTGTTGTAATGGGCCACCCGGCGCGTGCCGGCATCCACCCAGTCGGCGTCGGCTCCCTCCAGCATGTACTTGAAGCGCGTTTGCTCGGGCGCGTGAAAGTCCAGCGCCGTGTAACGGAACTCCAGCTCGCCCCGGCCCGGGCGCAGGCTCAGCGCCGGCGGCGCCGCCCCCGGCTCCGGCCACCCGCCCACGGGCGCGCCGGCGACAGCCTTGTCGGCCAGGACCTGCTCGACGAATACCGGCGGTGGCCGCTCGTTCACCCTGATATTCGGGTCCACCATCACCAGCCCTTTGGTCGTGCAGAACCAGAGCCGGCCGTCGCGCGCCTTCCAGCCTGCCGGCTTGGCCATGCCGTTGCAGAGCGTGCCGGCCATCCCGTCCGCCCTTCCGTAAGCGATGCTGGTAATGCTTTCGGCTTGCCCCTGGGCCAGCGCGTCCAGGTCGTGCCGGCGCACGCGGAACACGCCCCGCGAGCAGCTCATCCACAGCCAGCCGTAGTCATCCTCCAGGATCTCCAGCACCTCGTCACTGAATAGCCCCTGCTGCGTCGTGAACGCTGTGAACCGGCCCGCCTGGTAACGGTTGAGCCCGCCGCCGGCCGTGCCGATCCAAAGCGTGCCCTCGGCGTCCTCGCGCAACGCCGTAATCGAGTTCGCCGAGAGCCCGTCCCGACTGGTCAACACACTGAAGCGCCCCTTTTCCAGGCAGCTCAGGCCGTTGTCGGTCCCGAACCACAGGCGGCCCGCGCGGTCTTCGCAACAGGCGCGGACGACGTCCCCGCCCAGGTATTGCCTGCCTGTGTAATTCGTCACGCTGCCGTCCTTCAGGCAGCTCAAGCCTTTGCTGGTGCCCAGCCACAAGTTGCCGGCGGCGTCCTCGTGAATCACCCGGATGGCTGCGTCGAGCAACCCCTCCCGTACCCCGTAATGCTTCCATGCGCCATCCTTTAACTGGTATAGCCCGCCGCCCTGGTCCGCGCCCACCCACAGACTTCCATCCCGGCCTTCGCACAGCGCCAGGATCAGCTCTGCCGGCAGGCCCTCCGACTTGCCGTAGGCAAATACCTGCTCGTCCCGCAGGCAATTCAGCCCGCCGCCATAGGTGCCCGTCCACACGCTGCCGTTGGCGTCCTCCAGCACCGACACCGTGTTGTTATGCGTCAGCCCCTGCTGCTTGTTGTACGAAAAGAACCGGCGCGGAGTCAGCCGGATCAGCCCCTCGATCGAGCCGATCCACAAATTGCCCTCCTGGTCGCCAAAGATGGTATTGACCTTGTCGTACGGCGTGCCGTCGCTTTTGAGCTCATTGAAGAACCGGCCTTCGCGAAAACGGTTCAGCCCGCTATGCGTGCCGACCCACAAGTTGCCATCCCGGTCTTCATACACCGCGCTGACGAAGCTGTCCGAGAGGCCATACTTGCGGTCGTAGGCGTAGAACTGGCCCGTGTTATACCACACCATGCCATTGTCCGAGCCCAGCCAGATGCGCCAGCCCTTGTCCTGCGTGATGCCGGTGATGGAGCTTTCGGGCAGCCCATTCGTGCGGGAGAAGGCCTCCAGTTTGCCCCCGCGCAGCCGGTTCAGGCCGGCCGCCGTGCCGACCCACAGGTTCGTCTGGGTATCCTCGAACACCGCGCGGACGGCGTCGGAGAGCATCCCCTCCTGCCGGGTGTAGCGCGAGAGCCTGCCGTCCTTGTATCGGTTCAGCCCGGCCAGGGTGCCGACCCACAGCGAGCCGTCCCGGCCTTCGCAAATCACCGTCACAGAATCTGCCGCCAGGCCTGCCGTGCCGAGGTCGCGCGAGAACACCCCGTCCTTGAGCCGCGCCAGGCCCTCGTGCGTGCCGATCCACAGCGTGCCGGCCCGGTCCACGCACAGCGCGGAGATAAAGGAGTTCTTCAGCACCGGGGTGTTCCGCGCATCGTAGGTGGTGAAGTGATCGCCGTCGAAGCGTGCCAACCCATGCGGCGTGCCCACCCAGAGAAAGCCGTCGCGCGTTTGGGCAATCGCCTGCACGGCCGTGTCGGGCAGCCCGTCCTCCGTCTGCCACGTGCGCGAGGTGTACGGGAACACCGGCTGCTCCATGCTGAACCAGTCCAGCCAATCCAGGTTGGCGCTGATCTGGCGCTTGTGCTGGATGCCCGAACGCTTGACGCTGTCCACGCCGAACAGTTCCAGGTTCCCATCCTGGTTGCGCCCCACCGCCACGTAAGGCTCGACCGAGCCCCACAGGCTCCACCAGCCGGACCAATCCTGGGAGCCATTGGGCCGCAACTGCCACCGATGCATCACGTCCGGGTGCCGGGCATGCACCGCGAACACCTCCAGCCGCCCGTCGGCGTTCTGGCCGACGGTAATCCCGGACCTGAGCTCGCCTCCGAAGCTGGCCCAGGGCGACCATACCGCGCGGTTATTCGTGATGACCTGGTAGATATGGTCCATCGCCCCGCTGTAGCTGCTCAGCGCGAATACCTCCAGGCGCCCGTCCACGTTCCGGCCCACCGCAAAGCCTGGCTGGATCAGCCCCCCGAGGCTGTCCCAGCGCGACCAGTCGCCGGGATGGTTCGCCCCGTTCTGCCACGAATGGAGCAGCGCCTTGGTGCGCCCATCCACCGCGAACAGTTCCAGGCAGCCGTCCAAGTTCCGTTCGACGGCCAGCCCGGGTTCGACTCGGCCCCCAAGGTCCGCCCAAGCCGACCATCCGTCCGGCAGGTTCGTCTGCGAGAGGGATTTAACCGCCCCGCTCCCGCTTTCCACGGCAAACACCTGCAGGCGCCCGTCCAGGTTCCGCCCAATGGTCACCGGCGAGCGGACATTGCCCCCCAGGTCCATCCAGGGCGTCCAAAAGAGGTGTGCCGGCGGCTTCTGCCGAATCCACTTCAGGCGCCCGCTGACCTTTTCCACGGCGAACACGGCCAGCCCGCCGTCCGCCGTCTGCGACACCGCCAGCCCGGGCAGCAGTGAGCCTCCCAGCCCTGCCCAGGACGACCATTCCCCGCTCGACACGTCCTGCCACCGATGCTGCAGCCTGCCGTCGGGCCCAACCTTGAACAACTCCAGCCGGCCATCGGCATTTTGCCCCACGACCAACTGCCCCATTTGCGGGTCTTCGGCGGCGGTCACCGTCAGCAGCGAAGCCAGCACAACCATCGCCGCCGGTGCCGCCCGCAGAACGGCCCATCGAACCGACAACCGCATAGCTTG
>DATKNZ010000425.1:0-2735 GCA_035541055.1 Candidatus Acidiferrum sp.
TCAAAAACCGGAGTTGGGAGCTTGTCATCGGCCTCAATCGAGGAGCGTGCGCAAGAGGAGGCGCGCAGCACGGCTTTAATCAAGAGACTCAAGAAGCGTGCCGCCGCGAGTGGGAACAAAAGCAGACCCAAGTCCTCTCGCCAGGCAGACCGGGGTTCTGAACCGGCCTTTCAAGCCTCTGCCTGAAGCGCGTCCCAAGTCTCCTGGTAGAGCGGGCGCACTACAGGAGCCACGGGCAGGTCGCGCGGCAGCTTGCGGCGGAGGATGAGTTCGACCACGTCGGTTTTGTCGCGGAGCCGGCGCAGGGGGGAATGGGCGGCGCTGTCCAGCTTTAGCGAGAGGAGGTCCTCCAGGTTGGCGATCTGCAACTTCTCCGTGGCGCTCACCGGCTGAGGGAAGGGCACCTGGCAGCCGCGCTTCAATACCTTGCCCGCTGGCAGCAGGTCAACCGCCACACCGTTCCGCCGGTCCTGGACTCTGTCCGCGCAGCCCTTCACGCGAGCGAACGGGCCGCTCAGGTCGGCGGTGAGAAACTCCACAGCTTCCAGCACGTCAGGGACTACGATATTCACCTCAATGGTTACGCGGGGATAACCATGCTCCTGAACGGCAATCCCGCCGACGATGAGGTGTGGTATCTCGTGGGCGGCGAGAGCGGTGACGGCGGCCTGGGCAGTCTGCACGACGCCGGACGTTCCGGTATTCTCACGCAAAACATATGCCGCCTGATTGGTCACCTCATCGAGGGTCGCACCTCGCACTGGACCGTTCAATTCGTTTCCGGGTCCCAACCTCACCCTAGGTTGCCCGCGCCGGCAGCCCAAGGCTACGGCCTTTGGCTCTGCAGCCGGGCCGACACCTTCTCGGCCTCGCGCATGACGCGCAGGAGGTTCAAGCCCGCCACTTTCTTGACCTCCTCCTCGGTGTAGCCACGGCGCAGGAGCTCGGCCAGCAGGGCCGGGTAGCAGGAGACGTCCTCCAGCCCTTTGGGCGGCCCGTTGAAGCCTTCGAAGTCCGAGCCGATGCCGACGTGGTCAATGCCCGCCACCTTACGCACGTAATCTATATGATCCGCCACGTCGCTCAGGCTGGCCTCGTCGGGCGAGCGATGCTTCTGGCGCCAGGCGGCTATGGCTTTCTTGTAGCGCGGCGAATCCTCGGAGTAGAGCTTGCGCAGGTGTGCTTTGTGGGCCTCGGTGGCGTCCATCGCGAGGCGCCCGCGCTCGGTCAGGTAGCCCGGCAGGAAACAGATCATGACTACGCCCCCGTTCGTCGCCGTCATGCGCAGGACGTCGTCCGGGACATTCCGGGGTGACTTGCACAAGGCATAGGCGGATGAATGAGAAAAGATGACTGGGGCCTGGCTGACCGCCAGCGCCGCGCGCATAGTCTCGTCCGTGACGTGCGAGAGGTCCACCAACATGCCGAGCCGGTTCATCTCGCGCACGACCTGCTCGCCGAAGGGAGTCAGCCCGTGGTGCTTCGGCTTGTCACCGGCGGCATCGGCCCAATCCGTGTTCTTGACGTGCGTCAGCGTCATGTAGCGCGCGCCGAGGGCATAGGTCATGCGCAGGACGGCCAGCGAATTGTCAATCGAGTGGCCGCCCTCCATGCCTATGAGACAGGCGATCTTGCCTTGGCGATGGATGCGCTCCACGTCCGCCGCCGTCAGGGCCAACTCGAACGCGTCGGAATACTGCGCCACGAGCTGATGGACGACGTCTATTTGTTCCACGACCGCCTGGACGGGAGCCGCCCCGCCAGGAGTGGTTGGGACATACACGGACCAGAACTGGGCGCCGACGCCGCCCGCGCGCAGGCGCGGGAGGTCCGTCACGAGCGGCGGGTCGAGCTTGCTGGTGTCGGCCCGCAGGTCAATGGCGCTGAAGTCATTGCTGCGCTTGCGGTACTGCCAGGGGAGGTCATTGTGCCCGTCAACCAGCGGCGTCTCGCGCAACAGGCGGCGGACGGTGGCGAGGCTTGCGGGGTCGGCGGCAGGCTGCGGGGCGTGGGCCATGGCGATACCACTAGTCACGAGAATAGCACAAATACCGGCTCCGACCGGGGAGCGCAGATTCATAGAAGGCCTCAGATTGAAACCGCAGGCGCTTCGGGTCAAGCCGCCCCTATGCTATTCTTCGGCCCGGCTGAGGCGCGCCAGCACGCCCAAGTCTTCCAGCGTCGTCGTGTCGCCCTTGATCTCGGTGCCGGCGGCGATCTGCTTGAGCAGGCGGCGCATGATCTTGCCTGAGCGCGTCTTGGGCAGCGCCTCGGCAAAACGTATGTCGTCCGGCTTGGCCACAGGGCCGATCTCCTTGGCCACGTGCGCGCGCAGTTCCTCACGCAACTCCCCATCGGCGTGCACGCTGCCCTTCACCGTCACAAAAGCCACAAGCGCCTGGCCCTTCATGGCGTCGGGGCGGCCAACCACTGCGGCCTCGGCGACCTTCGGGTGGCTCACCAGCGCGCTTTCAACTTCCGCGGTGCCGATGCGGTGGCCGGCGACATTGAGGACGTCGTCTATGCGGCCCACGATCCAATAGTATCCATCGCGGTCCTGGCGGCAGCCGTCGCCGGTGAAATAGCTGTGCTCGACCTCGGTCCAATAGACCTGCTGATAGCGGTGCGGGTCGCCCCAGAGGCCGCGCAGCATGCCCGGCCACGGCTTGCGAATGACAAGCTTCCCGCCCGAGTTGCGCGGCACCGGCTCGCCGTAGTCGTCCACCACCTCGGGC
>DATKNZ010000426.1:0-2033 GCA_035541055.1 Candidatus Acidiferrum sp.
TACGGACGGGTTGTTCACCTCCGGCAGCTCTCCACCCCGTGTTGCCACGACGCAGTAGCCTTCGGTTTCAGGCGGGTGAACGTTCCGCCTGACAGGGACTTTCACCCTGCTGTGTGTACGCTCTCGCAGGCGCACTAGAGCGAGCCTCCGGCTTGCGACCGTCCCGGCAAGCTTCCAGCTTGCCGCCTGCAGGCGGGCGAGGCGCCAACCTGGAAGGTTGGCGGGACGACCGCAAGCCGGAGGCTTGCTCTACTATGAGGCGGGGGCAGTGCGCGGATGCGCCGGAGCGCGTCCGCCCTCGGGCGCAGCAGCCTCCAATGCGGGCAGCGAGCGCAACTCCACGCCAACACCGCGGCAAAGCCGGAAATCCAAAATCTGAAACCCGAAATCCGAAACAAATTCAAATACTCCAACCCCAAATGCTCAAAACCCGCTCTGGCCGCAGGTTTCGGTCATTGCTCGGTTGAACCTTTGTATCTGTTTCGGATTTCGGGCTTCGGATTTCGGCTTGCCGCAACTGAAGACGCGGCCTCTCGACTTACTCCGCCAGCTTCAGCACATTCGTCTTCCCCGCCCCCGCCAGCGTCACATTGTCCCGGCCAATCGCCACCACCCGAAGCTCCTCGAGCCTGTCTCCCACGAACAGCGTCCGGCCGCTGATGATCACCGAAGGCCGCACCGGGCTGAAAATGACAGCCTGCAGTTTGGGTGGAGCGGGCTTGGGCGGCGCCACTTCCACGACACCAACCGGATTCGGGATACCGCTGTCCGGGTCAATCGCCGTGGGCGGGTTGGTGGCCATGGGCACGGCGGCGACTGCCACCATGTCCGTGGTCGCCGCCGGCGCCACCATAGCCGGCGCCGGAGCGGGCGCGGGCGTGGAGACGACAGCAGCGGAAGCCGGAAGTGCAGGCGGCGTCGCTGGGGGTGATGCGGGCGGATCAGCCGGCATCGCTACGCGCGCCTGCACAGGGGGCGGCCTTTCCAGGCCAAAGCGATGGGCCTGCTGCCAGATAAAAAGCAGCAAGACAAGCGAGAGGACCAGGAGCGACACGGGCCACAGCACCCCAACGGTGTGCCGCGTGTATTGATTGGGCTCGATGGGCCGGAACTGCAAATCGGGCGCCGGAGGCGGCGCGGCGTCCTGCTGCGCCTGGCGCGCTTGCTTGAGTGCGTCGTTGATCAGGCTCATGCGGAGATCTGTCCTTCGAGTTCCCGGATGGCGCGCCCCACCATGCCGAAGCCGATTGTCTCGCTATTCTGCACATAGCCGGCCAGCAGCGCCTTGTCGCAAACCGCGTTCACCAGTCGCGGGATGCCCTGGCTGTACCGATGCACCCGCCAAAGCGCCGGCCGCGTAAAATAAGGCGTCCCGTTCCCGCCCGACACGTGCAGGCGGTGCTGCACGTAGCGCGCAACCTCGTGCCGCGTGAGCGGCAGCAGGTGGTAGCGGACCGTGATGCGCTGGCGAAGCTGGCGCAGCCGGTGATTGTTCAGCCGCGCGCGCAGCTCCGGCTGCCCCAGCAGCACGATCTGCAACAGCTTCCGGTTGTCCGTCTCCAGGTTCGAAAGCAAGCGCACCTGTTCCAGCAGCTCATCCGTAAGGTCCTGCGCCTCGTCTATGATCAGCACGGCGTCCTTGCCGCCCTCGACCTGCTTGAGCAGAAACTGGTTGATCGCCCCCAGCGTGTCCAACCGGTCCATCCCCTTAACCGACAACCCGAACTCGACCGCGACCGCCTTCATCAGCTCGTCCGGCGACATGATGGGGTTCAGGATGAGGGCCGTCGCGTATTGCCCGTCGAGCTGCTCCAGCATCGCCCGGCACAAGGTGGTCTTGCCGGCCCCGACCTCGCCGGTCATCTGGACGAACCCTTTGCGCTCACGAATGCCGTAAAGCAGGTGGTTAAACGCTTCCCGGTGCTTCGCGCTATAGAACAGGAACCGTGGATTCGGCGTGATGTCGAACGGAGGTTCCGTCAGGCCGTAGAATTCCAGGTACACGCCTGCCTGGAAGCAGGAACGATGCCCGC
>DATKNZ010000427.1:0-11464 GCA_035541055.1 Candidatus Acidiferrum sp.
GAGTAGTTGTTCATAGGTTCCGACTATTGCGTAGCTGCCGAGCAGCCTGATGCGGCCTTAGTCTTAGCAGCCCCTGGCGAGGCGTCAACGCACTTGCGAGTCCCGGTGGCAGACGCGCCGGAACACCCATGAATGGCGTCAACGAGGTGGGCCTGTCCGCACCCTGCGGGCTTCCACCCTGTATAGGCCCACAGGTCCTGTTACTTGAGAATACAAAGATTTTACCGCTCGAGGATGCGGTAGAAGCGCTGAGGAAACTGCGTGCAGCCGAGGTCAATGAACTCCAGTTGCCCGCTGGTCAGGCTCGGGCAGTTGGTCAACATGACCCAGTCCGTGAGGTTGGTGCTGGCGTAAACCGCGAAATTCGTCAGGTCGCTGGGGGAGAGCAGGCCACCGTCGGCGTCGCCGGAGAGCAGAACGCACGTCCCATCCGTCAACAACACCGGCGTGCCGAGACGTTGCGGGACCTGCACGAGCAAAATGGCGTCGCTGCTAAGCACACTGCTGAGAATGTTGGTAACCAGGACCGAGTATAGACCGTCATCGCGCCGTCCGACATCGGTCAGCGTCAGCAGGGTGTCAGTGCCGACGGCGAGGTTGGTTCCGAATTTGCGCCACTGGTAGCCCAAGGGTTGAGTGCCCGTGGCGCTGACGCTGAAGGTGGCAGTGGTGCCAAAGTAATTGGTCCGGCTCTGGGGTTGGGCGGTGATCGTGGGTGGCATCTGCACGGTGAGGATGGCCGGCGAGCTGGTGACGCTGCCAGCCGGGTTGGTAACGATGACCAAGTAGGAAGCCGCGTCGCTGGCTGCGAGGTTGGTCAGGGTCAATGTGGGGGTTAGGGAGCCGGAGGTGTTGCCGCCATCAGAGAGATATTGCGTGGCGTTCTTGACCCACTGGTAGCCTAAGGGAGTGGTGCCGGTGGCGGTGACGGTGAAGGTAGCCGTGGTGCCGACCGTGTTGGTACAGTTGCCAGGTGGCGAGGTGATCAGCGGGTCCAGGACGGTTAGAGTTGCGCTGCTGCTGGCAACGGCGCCGGCGGCGACGTTGGTGATAAGTACGCTGTAATTGCCCCGGTCGGCGCCGAGCACGTTGCTGATGGTGAGCGTAGCGGCGGCGGAGCCGGAGATCTTGCCGCCGTCAGTGAGATAGTTGGTGCCGAATTTGATCCACTGGTAGCTCAACGGGCCCAAGCCGCCCGCCGTGACGGCAAAGGTGGCGGTGGTGCCCGCGCCGTTGGTAAGGCTGGCGGGCTGATTGGTGATGACCGGGAACGGGATGCCCAGGACTTGGATGTCGTCAATGTTCCAGCCGGAGCATGGATAGTTATCCGGGACCCGGTAGCCCCAGCGGAAATAGACGTAGCGGCAGTTGTCGGCCCAGGCGGGGAAGTTGTACTGGACGTTGGTCCAATAGGCATCATAGACGCCAGCAAGATATTGGTTCGTCCAGAGGTTGGACCAGACCAGGGGGTTTGGGTAATTGGTGGAGACGTCCACGCTGACATTGGCTGGGCCCAGGAAGGTGGGAGGCCGGGCGTTGAGCCAGCGCTGGAATTGTAGCATCGTCCGGGTGTAGCCCCGCAAGTCGTACGGCCCGGCGGTGAGGTAATACCATGGGGAAGGAACGTTGGTGAGGGAATAGTCTCCGTTAAGGGCGACACCGAACACATTGGTGCCGGTGTAGCCGCTCGTAGGGTCGGGAAAGCCATAGATGCCCGCTCCTCCGCCGGTCGGCTGGCCAAATTCCCACTCCCCTTGCATGGTCCATTTGGGCTTGATGTCCAAAGTAAAGCTGTAGATGGTTTGGCACCCGACGCTCAGGGAGACAGGGAGGGAGTTAGTATGGAGGTTGCCGTCGTTAACGAAGTCAATCGTGCCCCGATAAAAACCAGGGTCGAGTGAACAGGCGGCGGAGTTCACCGTCGCGGTCACGGTCGTGCTGCCACCGGCGGCCAAGGCAAAACCTGCGGGAGGGACGCTTAGATCCAGCCACGATGGGGTGTTGAGTATCTCCCAGAACACAACGTTCGCCCCCTGATTGGTCAGCGTATAGACCATGGACCCCGGGCTGAAAGGGCCGCCCAGCAGTCCCTGGTTGTCGAAGCCGTAGCAGGGGCTGACTTGCAAGGCATTGGCGCCGGGATAGACGATGTAGGAGGCGGCAAACCCGATGAGCGAGCAGTTGTACAGGATGCGCATGTAACCGTTTTCGCCCCACGAGGTCCCCCAGGAATTGCGCACGAACCACACCCCGCCGTTTTGGTTGTCGTCCCACCCCACCAGCACCACCATGTGGTTGTTCGTCGCGCTGGAACACGCATTGAACACCCCGCCCTTGTACGCTTGAAATGCTGAGTCCGCGACGACGCAAACCGTGATGGGACCGTGGTCCAGGATGGCTCGTTTGAGCGTGTCCACTGGCGGATAGGTGTAACGGCTGCCACCGATGTAGGCCCAGGAACTGATATGATAAACGTGGTTGGTCGCGTTGGTGCACGTGCAGAGGCCGTCGGTGGCCGTGTAGGGATAGCTGGCCTCCAGCACCGCCCCGGAATGGCCGCATTTGCCTACGGTCGCCTGGTGATACATGTGCGCGTCCCAACCGCCAGTCTGGCAACTGTAGCCACTCTGGTTGCAACTGATCAGCCATTGCTCGGAAAGGTCAACGACCGTCCCGTCCCTGAGCCTGATGTTGCATTCCAACGGCCCGACGGTGGCAAAGGCCCAGCAGCTTCCCACCGTGCCGCAGGTGCCCTGATTCTTGATCGGGGTACACCCGTTTTGCGCCCGCCAGTCGAAGGCTGCCGGCAACACACCCAAATCCTTAGGGCCAGCGTCGAATGCACCATTTTCACGCCAGTCCGGCGGTTCGACCGCCCCGCACAACTGACTGAGCGGCAATTGGGTAGCGTCACTCTCGCCCACCTGGAACGTCCAGCCTTCTTGCCGCCCCCGCTCGCGCAAGGCGGCAATATCTCCAGCGGTGAGTTGCCCATAGGCGGTGACGTTTCCGGCAGCCAGCGCGCTGACGAGCCCCAGCGCAAGTAAGGGCCGCACGTGACTCGAAATGCTCTTCGGTTGATGTTTCATGCGATTTGTTCCGGTTGTTGACGCTCCCTTGGAAGTGCTTCCTCCGCTACCAGAGAAAGGGAGGCGAGTGAATTGGGTGGGGGTACTCTGCGCCATAAACTCAGCCGAGCCGGGATTGCAGGAGTCCGCTGGGCGGCAAGCGGAGCTTGAAATCGCCTCTCTCCGCTTGGGTCCTGCATGACCACAGCGGAATTTTGCGCCACACTATCCCGACTGTCCGAGGATGGACGGTCCAGTAGCAGTTACTCCAGACTCCACCTCAGACTACCCAAACTATAAGCCGGCTCAGTAACCATGCAACATCTTTTTTGAGCTTTTCAGCGCGATCAATTAGCATCCCTAAATGGCAGCGGCAATGGTTACCTTAGATGGGGGTCCCCGCGGCTCATGAGATCGTACATCGCGCCAGGATACTGAATGCACAGCTTCCGAGGCATGTCGGCGGCTTACCCTGTCGGGCCAGAGCCTGTCAATAGCAGAAAACCGACCCAAACTATGGGTTGACCCCATCGAGGACCAGGTGGCGACCTATGATTGCAAGGCCCGGACCGGCACTCGGCGCGCAAATCGTAAATCGTAAATTGCCCAATGGTGTTTTCTCCTTTCCAGACCTTCGCCAATGCGACATGGTTTCCCCACGGCGCGTTCGACTCACACCATGCGCATACTGATCGCAACGGTAACCGCGGGCAACGGCCACGTCGCTGCCGCCTCGGCCATGAACGAAGCGTGGCGCGCGCTGCGCCCCGCGGATGTCGTGGAGCAGCTTGACCTCGGGAAGTTCTTCTCGCCGCTGCACCGCAAGATCGTCTCCGATGGCTACGTCAAGCTGGTCAACCACGCCCCGGAGCTATGGGGCATGATGTTTGCCAGAAGCGACCAGCCGAAGACGGCTCGCGCGCTGAACCGCGTCCGCGCCATCTTCCCCAGCAATTCCCGCCTGCGCTTCGGGCGCTATGTGACGGAGTTCAAGCCCGATGTTGTGCTCTGCACGCACTACTTCCCCCTCGAAACTCTCAACCACCTGCGCCGGAAACCCCGCGGCCCAAGACCAATGGCCGTGAGCATCGTGACGGATTTCGAAGCACATGCGCTGTGGATGGACGGCTGCGTGGACCTGTATTGCGTCGCCGCCGAGGAGACCAAGGCGCGGCTCGTGGCGCGTGGGGCCGCCCCGGAAAGCATCGTGGTAACGGGCATTCCCATTTCCGCCAGGTTCTCTGCCCGGCTGAACCCCAAGGCTGTGCGCAAGAGCCTGGGCCTGCGCGATGACCTGCCGGTCCTGCTCGTGCCCAGCGGCGGCTTCGGCATGGGACCGGTGGCGCAGATCCTCGCCCAACTGGACAAGGTCGCCCGCCCATTCCAGACGATCGTTGTCACTGGCCACAACGAAGAACTCCGCCGCACGCTCGCGGCCCAGGACCGTGCGCACCCCACGCAAGTGCTGGGCTTCGCCACGAACATGCACGAGCTCATGGCAGTCGCCGACTTCCTGATCACCAAACCCGGCGGGCTGACGTCTTCTGAGGCGCTGGCGATGGGCAAACCCCTGATCGTCCTGAACCCCATCCCCGGCCAGGAAGCTGCCAACAGCGACTTCCTGCTGGAGCGCGGCGCCGCCGCCAAAGTAAACCGCGTCGAGGATCTGCCCTACCGCATTGAGCAGTTACTCGGCAGTCGCAAGCTGGCCGAGATGGCCCGTGCGGCGAGGGCGCTGGGCCGCCCCGATGCGGCGGGCGCCATTTGCCGTGAAGTGGTGCGGCGCGCAGCCGAGGTTGGGAGCACAGTCCAATCCTAGCTGAGCATATTCAGAAGACCTTTAACGCAAAGACGCAAAGACGCGAAGGCGCCCCGCGCGAAACTTACGATCTATGAGTGACGTTCTGCGGGTACAAGGCCCGGGGCGGGCAGTCAGCTCGTAAATCGTAAATCGTAAATCGTAAATTCCGGAGCGCTTAACCTATCGGCTGTCAATGTACCGAGCAATGCGTTGGATCGTCCGGCTGGCGCTGGGATTCTACTTCCGGCGCATCGAACGGTTTCATACTCACAGGGTCCCTGCGGTCGGCCCCGTGCTCTTCACCTCCAACCACCCCAACTCGCTCACCGACTCCTTCGTGATCGGCGCCTCGCTGCCGCGCAAGGTCAACTTCGTGGCAACCGTCCAGCTCTTCAACATCAGGCCGCTGAAATGGCTGCTCACACGGTGCGGCGTTATCCCCATCAACCGGCTCAAGGATGATCCTCGGGCCATGCGCACAGTCGCTGAGACCTTCGAGGCTTGCTACCGCGTGCTCGAACGCGGCGAAGCCGTCGGCATCTTTCCCGAAGGAGTAACCTATGACGACTCCCAACTAAAGGAGGTCAAGAGCGGCGCCGCCAGAATGGCGCTGGAACTGGAGAACCGCCATGCGGGAAAGCTTGGGCTGCAGATTGTGCCGGTGGGCCTGACCTACTCCGCCAAAGAGATCTATCGCAGCGATGTTCTGGTGAACTTCGGCGAACCCATAGCCGCAGCCGCCTTTCTGGCCGACTACGCCCAACACCGGAAGGAGAGCATTCAAAGGCTCACGGCGGAGATCGAGCGCCGCATCAAGGATTTAATCCTGCACCTGCCCCAACTCGACCATGCCCGGGTCGTCGAAGGCGTCAAACGGCTCTATCTCGATCATCTGCGAGCGACGCCGAACATTCTGCACGAGCAAGGCCCCCCGCGCGCCGAGGAACTTGAGCTGGTGCAGCGGATTGCCAACGCCGTCGAGCAGGTCTATCGCACCGACCCCGCGCGCGCGGCGGCGTTCGCCTCCAGGCTGGCCGTCTATGAGCATTGGCTGGCGCGCCTCCGAATCCCGGAGGACCTGCTGTCATCGCCTCCCGGCAAGGCCCGGCTGGCACTGCGCAGTTTCGGGTGGGCCGTAATAGCCTTTCTCGGTGCCCCAGTGGCGATCTACGGTTGGGTGCACCGTCTGATCCCCGCGCTGGTGGTGGAATGGGCCGTCCGCAGCCTCCCCGCACCCACGCGGCGCAAGGCCCAAACAGCAACCGCGGCCATCCTTGCCGGCGTCGTAGCTTTTGGAGCCTGCTACTCCGCGTACGTGGCGGTGTTTTATGCCCTGTTCGGTTGGCCTGCCACCTTGTGGTACGCGCTGTCGCTCCCCTCAGCCGGTCTCATCGCCTATTACTATTTGCGCCAAGGACGCCAACTCTGGGCCGGCTTGCGCAGCTCGGTTGTTCTGCTCCGCGCCCCGGCTGCCCGCCGCCGCCTGCTCTTGCTCAGGTCGGAGCTGGTTGCGGATATTGAGAAGGCCCACCAGGAAATCGCCCAAGGCGTTCGCGCATAACCTGGTGCCGTGCCCCACAAGGGCCTATGCGATTGGGGCGCCGCCGAAAGCGGCAGAGGACTGCCGCAATCCAAGGCGCCGACGCAACATCAGCCCCGTCGCTGTACCCAGTGCCGCCAACGCGGACGTGGACGGCTCGGGAATGAGGTAGAGGTTGAAGGACGGATAGTCGAAAGCTGGCGGAGTATTCCAGTCGCCACCAATGCTCTGCACTGTGAACGGGCCGGACATGCCGCAATAAATCAGCGCCGCCATCCAGGCAAGCGAGGCCTGTGCCCAGGTCGGATACATCCCACTGCTGTCATCCCAGGCAACGACCTCGAACGTAGCTGCGGGAGAATCCTTCGGGATGTTCTGCAGCGTGTCGGTAATCAGAACCGTGAGGCCGGCCTCAGCACCGGTGCGAAACGTGGTCGTCTGGCCCGACGGCTCCAAGAGGCTCGCAGGCTGGTCCGCCCCGTTGGCAGCAAGCAACTGAGCGAGTGTCGTGGACGCACCCAGCGAGTAGGGCCCCGTTTTAGTCAGGCCCCCAGCGCCGATCAGGGTCATGCCGCATTCAGCAAAAGGCAACGTGCCCGGGTTCGGATTATGATCATTCGAGCCGGAGCCCTCGAACGAAAAGTCGCCCAAAGAGGACGGTCCCCAGATATGTTGGGTGCCCGCATAGCTATTGCCAACGAAGACAACCGTTCCTTGGGCGAATACGCTCACGGCGGTGGTGACTACAAATGCGGTGATTATTGATGCTTTCATAGGAGTGTGGTTTCATTGCTATTGATCCCTAATTCCATGCCCTGACACTGTTCCCGCCGGAACTGTCAGGCCGTACGCAGTGCTCAAGGCGGGAACGATACTATGTGGTTGGGGCTACCATGTCAAGAGTGAAATCGGTCAAGTCGGCCCCTTTTGCGCGAAGCGTTTTGGAGTGCGGCACCTCCCTGGTCCACGCCCCATTTGAACGCGCGCCCAACCTGGGCTATAGAGGGTAGGAGCAATCCAAAACACATGAGCACAGTGCGAGTATTAGTCGGCACCCACAAGGGCGCCTTCATTCTCACTTCCGACGGCAAGCGAGAGGCCTGGGACATCAGCGGCCCCCATTTCGCGGGATGGGAGATTTACCACGTCAAAGGCTCCCCGGCTGACCCAAACCGGCTCTACGCCTCCCAGACGAGCGGCTGGTTCGGCCAGAAAATCCAGCGCTCGGATGACGGCGGCCGGACGTGGAATCCCGTCGGTGACAAGTTTGCCTATGACGGCACGCCGGGCACGCACATGTGGTACGACGGCACGCAGCACCCGTGGGAGTTCAAGCGCGTGTGGCACCTCGAACCCTCGCTCACCGACCCGGACGCCGTCTATGCCGGCGTCGAGGATGCCGCCCTGTTCCGCACCGCCGATGGCGGACAAACCTGGCAGGAGCTTCCCGGCTTGCGCAGCGCCAAGGGCCACCTCTGGCAGCCCGGCGCCGGCGGCATGTGCCTCCACTCCATCATCATCGATCCTGCCAACCCCAAACGCCTCTACGTCGCCATTTCCGCTGCGGGCGTCTTCGCCACCGAGGACGGCGGCCAAACCTGGCGCGCGGCCAACCGCGGCCTGGTCTCTCCTTTCCAGCTTCCCGATCCCGATGCCGAGGTCGGCCACTGCGTTCATTGCATCGCCATGCACCCTTCCCGCCCGGGAATCCTGTTCATGCAGAAGCACTGGGACGTCATGCGCAGCGACGACAGCGCTCAATCCTGGCGCGAGGTCAGCGGCAACCTGCCAACCGACTTCGGTTTCCCCATCGAAGTGCACGCCCACGAACCCGAAACCATCTACGTCGTGCCGATCAAGAGCGATTCCGAACATTTCCCGCCCGATGGCAAGCTGCGCGTTTACCGGAGCCGCACCGGTGGAAACGAATGGGAGCCCCTCACAAAAGGGCTGCCGCAGAAGGATTGCTACGTCAACATCCTGCGCGATGCCATGGCCGTTGACACTCTGGACAAATGCGGCGTGTACTTTGGTACCACGGGCGGCCAGGTCTATGCCTCGGCCGATAGCGGCGACACCTGGAAACCCATCGCCCGCGACCTCCCGGCCGTGCTCTCGGTATCCGTCCAGACGCTGGCATGATCCGTGTCCTGCTGCCCGTCCACCTGCGGACCCTGGCCCGCGTGACGGGCGAAGTGCAGGTCCCTGTCCAGCCTCCACTCACGCTGGGCGCCGTGCTCGAGGCCGTCGAAGCCGCCTACCCTGTGCTGCGGGGGACCATGCGTGACCACGATACCCTGCGCCGCCGTCCCTTCGTCCGTTTCTTCGCCTGCGAACAAGACCTCTCGCTTGAATCACCCGGCACCCTGCTGCCGGACGCCATCGCCAACGGCGCCGAGCCCTTCCTGATCATCGGGGCCATTGCCGGGGGTTAGCGCGACCCCTCAGAAACACGTCACTGCGCGCCGCAGCCCACGGCCTCACAGGCGGAGCGTCCTGGGCTGCGCTAGCCTTCGGCCGCTTTTGGGAGCGCCCCAATCGTGCGCGCCTCGCGAGCACCTCGAACTGCCCCCGCAACCCAGCCAATTCAGTCTAAACCCATTGCCTTTCGAGCTTACAACGGGGCACGAGGCCAGCCATGCCCCGGAGGGGCTTATGACCATAGCCCAACGCTTCAGCGTTGGGGAACGCGTGCGGATGGTCTAAGTCCCGAAGGGACGGCTGAGCCTTACTCCCATAAATACCGTTCATCATAGGGCACACGGTGCTTGCGTAGGAGGGCAATGAACTCTTCCTGGAAGGTCATCTTGCGATGGTGCTCCGCCTGAGTCTGAATGTATGTGCGAGTCTTCTCCAGTTGGGAAAAACTTACGCTGAATGCGCCGTACTTGACCTGCCACCCAAAGCGCCAGTGCTCAGCGAAAACCTCGTGCACCCATTTGGCAGACCCTCCCTTGACGAACTGCATCGCCTTGGCCAAAGAAATGGTCGAGGACATCGCCAAAAGCATGTGAACGTGGTCAGCAACCCCTCCAATCTCCATCGCGACCATTCCATTCTGCCGCGCGATGCCGCCGAGATAAGGCCATAGTCGCTCCTGCAACTCTGGCCGAATCAATGGCTGGCGGTCCTTGGTCGCAAACACGCAATGGAAATAGGCGCTGATGTAGGACACGGCGACATTCAGCCGTGCTCCCAGAGCTTATGCAATACCCAAAGTGCACTCGGATTCCCCGCGCTGCAACGGAGTCGGCGCAACATGAGCCCTTTCAGCCGTCCCTTCGGGACTTAGTCCACAGTCGACAGCCTCCCCAACGCTAAAGCGCTGGGCTATGGTCATAAGTCCCTCCGGGACACGCCTTACCCCCTGCCCTGCCGAAAACCTGAAGGGCATTCTATTCTGCAACCCCGCCATACCAGTGCCCCAACCGATTCGCGGGCACCTTCGCCGACTCGGGGTAAATCAGATACACCGCGTTCTTGGACTTGCTCCAAGCCTTGGCGACATTGGCGCGCGCAAACACCCGGCGCGCCCGGACGTTCCGGCGCACCGACACACCTGGATCATTGACCACTACATCCCCTGTATTGGTGAAGCCCACGCACACAATGAGGTGCCCGTTGTCCGGCCCGCTCGTGCGGCCGCTCGCCAGGTAGGATGAGACCGAAATGACCACGGGCACGCCAGCCGCGATCCAGTCTTCCAACTCGGCGATGCCCCCCAGGCGCGTGACATAAGCCCGCATACCCGGGAACTGCCCGGCGTAGGCCGTGTTGAACGGCCAGTTGCCCGTGTCAGCGCGCTCCCCGTCGGCGATCGCGTGCGCGGTCTCGGGCACGCTGTGGTTCAACTCGGGCCGGTGCAACTGCTCGCTCCAGTACGCCAGCACCATCGAAAGCGAAGTCGGGCTGCACCAGCCGCCACCGCCCTCGTACTCGCCCTGCCGCCGCTCCGGCACGTCGAGCACTTTGCCCCAAGCAGCCCGGTTTGGCTTCTCATCCGGCGCGGGCACCGCGCTATTGCAGAAGGACAGCCCGAGAAACTTGAGCGGGCACGAAGCATCGGCCCCACCCAGCGTGATCCGCACCTGCACTGCCCGCGTCGCGTTGCTCAAAATGAGCGTGTCGGTCCGCACGGCGCCATCCGCATCCCGTTGCCGCCGCACGCTCGCCCGGGGAAACCGCTCAGGATCATCCGACCACAGCCCCATTGTGTAGTATCCCGTGGCCCGCTGCCGATACAGGGCCCGCGCCTCCGCCTTAAGGTGCACGCCCAGCGGGACGTTCCAGGACACGATCAACTCGTTCCACTTAATCGGCGCCTTGATCACCGGCGAAAGCAGGACGGTCTCGCCGTTCGAGACCCCGGCGCTGCGGCTGAAGGTGGAGAAGTCGGTAAACCCGATGAACGCGCACCGCTTCTCGCCGGCCCGGCCGCCAAATGGCATACTGCCGCAGCCCGATAGAAATACCGCCAGCAGCACCGCCAACCCACAGGCAAGAAGAGGCCGAAGCGCAACGCCCAACCTGTCGCGCAGAGCGTTCCGTGTGGCCCCGCGCCAGACAAGTGGCCGTTGGCCGGCCCGAATAATCACGCACATGGGCGCCATAAACGCTTGAACTCCGATGGCGTGGCAAGCTCTATTTGGATGTGTACAATAGGGCCAGTTGCATGACTCCACTCAAATCCGAAGGCCGAAGGCACCGAAACCCGAAAGAAGGCCGAAATCCGAAATCCGATCACGCCGCCGATCCGTCCCGAATCAACGGTCAAAAACCTGGGGAAGCGGCGCAGTTCCAGGACTCAGGACCTTCGGCTTCAGACTTAAGGCTGAATTACGCAGCTTTGGGCCTTCCGACTGCGGCCTTCTTTCGGCCTTCGGCCTTCGGGCTTCGGATGTGGGTAGCATCCTCCGCATGGCCCTCGTGTAGCACAGTCTAGAGATGTCCCAACTGCTGCTCTTCCCCGATCCTCGACCGCTGGTCGAGCGGCTGGGAGCCGCCTTCTTCCGGCAAGCGCCCGAGGGCGCAGGGGTCTATCTCATGCGCGACGCC
>DATKNZ010000428.1:0-11635 GCA_035541055.1 Candidatus Acidiferrum sp.
GAAGAGCTGAAGAAGGTTCCCAGCGTGCCAGGCAGCCTGGGCGAGGCCCTCGATTGCCTGGAAAAGGACCATGACTTCCTGCTGAAGGGTGATGTGTTCACCATGGACTTCCTGGACACCTGGATTGCCGCCAAGCGAAAGGAACACGACGCCTTGCGCCTCCGTCCGCATCCGTACGAGTTTTACCTCTATTACGACGTGTAGAATGGCACTGCTCGGTGGAGCGCTTGCGCATCCAGGCGCTCCGCACGGGCACAGTATGCCGTACCCGCGTGGGTGCAGGTCCTCTTCCCACCCTCGCTTCCGTGCTCCCGGCGCGACAGTGCCCGTGATATGGCCCATCTGGGCCGTCGCCAGGGCAACGATCCACCGGCTGAGCCGTGGACCCCATAAGAAGATTGCCTGGTTATGAAAATTCGCGTCCTGATGAACTGCTGCTGGCTGACGCTGGTAGTGCCGTTCGCCAACCCATCCACTGGTTCTGCCGCGGCCGCAGCGCAGCCGCCCAATATCTTGTTCATTCTGTGCGACGATATGGGCTACGGCGACGTCGGCGTGCTGTTCCAAAACAACCGCGCTCCCGGCCTGCCAAGGTATTCCACGCCTCAACTGGACCGGTTGGGCGGCGAGGGCCTGCAAATGCGGCGACATTATTGTCCGGCGCCAGTCTGCGCTCCGTCGCGGGCCTCGTTGCTGCTGGGGGTCCACCAGGGGCATTCCAACGTGCGCAACAACCAATTCGACAAGGCCCTGGAAGACAATTACACGGTGGCGAGCGTCCTGAAGCGGGCCGGGTACGCGACAGCAGCCATCGGCAAGTGGGGATTGCAGGGTAAAGGGGACAACCCGGCGGCTTGGCCCGCGTACCCCACCAAACGCGGTTTCGACTATTTCTTCGGCTACGTCCGGCATAAGGACGGGCACGAGCACTATCCGCGCGAAGGTCCCTACGACGGAGGCAAGGAGGTTTGGGAGAACAGGACGGAGGTGTCCGGCGGACTGGCCAAATGCTACACCGCCGACCTCTGGACTGCCCGAGCCAAACAATGGATCGTGGAGCATCAGCAAACCAACTCGACCCAGCCGTTCTTCCTGTATCTGGCCTACGACACGCCGCATGCGGCGACCGAATATCCCACCCAGCCCTATCCTGCCGGGGGCGGTCTGAAAGGCGGATTACAATGGCTGGGGCAGCCGGACCACATGATTAACACCGCCTCGGGCGAGATCGACTCCTGGTGCCACCCGGATTATCGCCAGGCCACCTTTCGGACGGAGACCAACCCCGCTGTCCCGTGGCCGGAGGTGTATCGGCGTTACGCTACCTCGATGCGGCGGCTGGATGATGCGGTGGGCGACTTGAAGCAGTTGCTAAAGGACTTGCACCTGGAGGAGGACACCCTGGTTATCTTCACCTCCGACAATGGCCCGAGCATTGAATCCTACCTCCCGAAGCGCCCCCTCGAGGCGGATTTCTTTGACAGCTACGGGCCGCATGACGGGATCAAGCGTGACTGCTGGGAAGGGGGCATGCGCATGCCGACCTTTGCCTGGTGGCCCGGACACGTTCCCGCCGGCGGGATCTCTTATGCGCCCAGCGCGCAGTGGGACTGGCTGCCGACCTTTTGCGAGTTGGCCGGCTTGCCCGCCCCGGCGCGCTCCGATGGTGTGTCGCTTGTGCCTACCTTGACCGGCCACGGCGCGCAGCGAGCCAGCTTGCTCTATGGCGAATACTTCGAGGCCGGATCGACCCCCCGTTACCAGCATTTCATGCCCAACCATCGCGGCCGGAAACGACAGCAGATGCAATGGATACAACTCGGCGATTTTAAGGGCGTTCGTTACAACCTCAAATCCCAGGCCGATGAGTTCGAAATCTACAATGTGGCAACCGACCTCAAAGAAGCCACCAATCTGGCCGGGTTGCCGGATTTTGCCGCGTTGCAGCAAGAAATGAAGGAGCGGGTTTTGCAGGCGCGGCGCCCCGACCCAGAAGCCCCCCGGCCTTATGACGACGAACTGGTGCCGGTTACCCACCACGTGGGCGCGGTCACCAACGGGGTGCTGCGCTATGCCGTTTTTGACGGTCAATGGCCCTGGGTGCCGCAATTCGACACGCTGGCTGCGGTTAAGCGCGGGTACACGGACGCATTCACGCCGTTGCTGCTGGCTTCCGCTAACAGCTACGGTGTCCAATTCGACGGCTACCTCCAGGTGCCGCGGGCCGGCGATTACACGTTTTATTTGCGGTCGGATTCCGGCGCTGAGCTGCGAATACACCAAGCGACTGTCATTGATGACGATTTCCGTCACACCGGCGCCGAGGTGTCGGCCAGCATCCGGCTTCAGGCGGGCCTGCATGCGTTGCGGCTGTCCTATCGTTATGCGGGCGGAGCGCCCCTGCTGGCACTGGATTGCTCCGGGCCGGAGCTTCCCCGGGCGCCGCTTCCAAAGAGCTTCCTGCTCGCGCCGCGTGACCTCGGCGTGGAACAGTTGGAAGGAGCCTTCACGCTTCCCAAGGCGAAAGGCAACTGATCGCGCGCCCTTGCGCCGTAGCACACGAAGCGGCATGGCGAACGGTTCTCTGGGCGGTGCGTGGTTATCACCGAGAGGGACCCGGAGGCGGCGCTTGGTTTGCTGCCGCTCGCGCTCGGCACGGGCGAGGCGGGGCGCGAAATCGAAGGTCCGATGGCCATCGTGATTCTTGGGGGGTTACTGACTTCCACCACCCTGAACCTGCTGGTGCTGCCGACATTGGCGCTGCGATATGGAGATTTTCAGGGGGCCAAAGAGGCTTGATTGGAGTAGCCAAGGGAATTAACTCATTTCGTGAAATCTGACAACGGCAGCGGGAAGGCAGGGGAGTCGAGTCTGACGTACGAGCGGTCGTTGACCATCGCTTTGCTCGGGATTTTTGTTCCGCTGTGCTTTTTCGGGTGGCTGGCGAGCACGGTGTCGAACCAACGGAGCCTGGGCTGGGAGAACGCCATTCTCAGGTCCCTACCACCTTCCACGACGCCGGGCCTGGACCGGATCATTGGCGTGGCTGCCGAGAGCGGCGGGATCAACGTTGTGGTTGTGCTCGCGGTTCTTGGGGTCTGGGTTCTGAAACGGGTGGCCAGACTGCGCGAGGCGCTGTTTGTCACGCTGGCGGTGGTGGGGGTGGTGATCCTGAGCTTGCTGGCAAGGTGCGCTGTGCAGAGGAGCCAGCTCGCGTGGGCTGGGTCGGCGACGGCGACTTTCGATTTTGGTTTTCCGAGCACGCAGGCGGCGGACACGTTCGCCGTGGCGCTGGCCAGTGTCATCGTGTGTTGGGGGACCCGGTGGCGGTGGCTGGTTGTAGGGCTCGGCATTCTTTACGTTTTGGGCGTCGGCCTGTCACGAACCTATCTGGGTCTGCACTACCCTTCGGATATCCTGGCTGGCTGGGGATTGTCGTTGGCGTGGGTGACGGCGGCGAGTTTTGTGAGGCGCGTTCGCATCGAGGTGTGACGAGAAGATGAGAAGGCTGTAATGCTGGTGTCATGGGCCTGTCATAAAAGGGCGGCAGAATGCGAGGTCAGTATCGGCTTGTAGATGGAGCCGGAAGCGCGTATTTAGACGCGCGAACGTTGGCAATGGATTCTGCCAGCCCTCCGAGAGGGCGAACCATCCCGCACCGCGAGATTGATGACTCCTACCTGCGCGTTTCGCGAAGCCGATGCGCGCGGGTAGGGGTTTTTTGTTGTCTATGCACAGCGATGTTTTGGCGAAGTCAGTCGGGCGCAGCAGCCGGACGGCAAGTGTATTGGCGCTGGCGCTGGTGGCGGGCGCGGTGCTGGTGGGCTGCGCGCGATACCATGCCAGACCGATGATGGCGGCAAAGGTGACCGGCGACTTCGCGGGGCGGTCGCTGGGCGATACGGGGCTGGGTGCGTTCCTGGCCACGAACGGCGTGAAGGGGGAGTGGCCGCGGCAGGCGTGGGATCTGGAGTCGCTGACCCTGGCGGCGTTTTATTTCTCGCCGGAGCTGGACGTGGCGCGGGCGCAGGCAGGGACGGCGCGCGCCGGGATACGTACTGCGAAAGAGGTGCCGAATCCGGCACTGAATGTCACCCCTGGGTATGATTTCACGACGCTTACGCCGTCACCCTGGATTCCCTTGGGGTTCCTGGACATTCCGATTGAGACGGCGGGCAAGCGCGGCTATCGGACGCAGCAGGCGAGACATTTGTCGGAGGCGGCGCGGCTGAACATTCTGGCGGCGGCGTGGCAGGTGCGGGGCAGATTGCGGCGGGCGTTGGTGGACTTTTATGCAGCCAGCGAGCAGGAGCGGTTGCTGGCGGCGCAACGGGCGGCGCAGGAGGAAAATGTCAAGCTGCTCGAAGCGCAGCTTGCGGCCGGGGCGGTGTCGCCTGCCGAGTCAACGCGGGAACGGATTGCACTGGATACAACGCGGCTGGCGGAACAGGACGCCAAGCGGCAGAAGGGGGAGAGCCGGGTGGCGGTGGCGGAGGTCATTGGGATTCCCGTGGGCACGCTGGAGGCGGTGGAGATTTCCTTTGCGGGGCTGGATCGGGTGCCGCCGGGGCTGGACACACCGGCGGCGCGACGGCAGGCGTTGCTGGGGCGAGCGGACGTGCTGGCGGGGCTGGCCGATTACGCGGCGAGCGAGTCGGCGCTGCAACTGGAGATTGCGAAGCAGTATCCTGACATTCACATCGCGCCAGGCTACCAGTACGACCAGGGGGACAGCAAATGGACGGTGGCATTAACGGCGACGCTGCCGGCGTTCAACCAGAACCAGGGGCCGGTTGCCGAGGCCGAGGCGCGTCGGAAAGAGAGCGCGGCGAGGTTCAACGCTTTGCAGGCGCGGGTGGTGGCAGAAGTCGAGCGGGGCCTGATGGCTTACCGGGCGGCGCTGGAGAAGTCGGCCACGGCGGATTCGTTGCTGGCCAATTTGGAAAAGCAGGAGCGGATTTTGCGCGGGCGGCTGGAAGCGGGCGAGGCGACGCGCGGAGAGCTGATCGCCGGGCGCGTCGAGCTGGCGGCCGCGCGGCTGGCGCGAGCGGAAGCGGTGGCGAGGTCGCAGCAGGCTCTCGGGCAATTGGAAGAGGCCTTGCAGAGCCCGGTGAAGTGGCCCAAGGGCGCCTGGGAGAATGAGCCACGCAAGGACGCGGAGGCAGCGGGCCGTGGGTTACCGGTGCTGGCACGGAGCATTGCGCTGCCGGATGTGAAGGGAGGGTTTGATTTGATGGCGGTGGACTTGGCGGGGCAGCGGTTGTTCCTCAACGCGGAGGACAACAACACGACGGAGGTGATTGACCTGGCTGGCGGTAAATTGGCGCGGACGATCACGGGGATGCAGGAGCCAAAGTGGGTGGTATACCGGCCGGAACTGCACAAGCTTTACGTGGCGAACGGAAACGGCGCGGTGCGGGTGCTGGATTCGCGCACGTTCGAGCCATTGCGGAGCATCGAGTTCAGGGAGAAGGCGAACAACCTGCGATTTGATCCGAAGACGGGCGAGCTGTTCGTCGGCGTGGGGAAGACGTTTGGGGCCATTGGCATTGTGGACACGCGGACGGATTCCGTGACGGCGGAGATCCCGCTGGCGAATTTTCCGAAGCAGTTCGAGGTCGAGGGCGATTTCATTTATGTGAACGTGCCGGAAGCCAACCACGTGGCGGTGATTGACCGGCGGAAGAAGGCAGTGGAGGCCACTTGGCCCGTGAAGGCGGCGAAGGGGAACGTGCCGATGGGGTTCGACCGGGCGCGTCACCGGCTATTTATCGGCTGTGAGCCGGGCAAGCTGGCGGTGCTGGACTCAGGCAACGGGAGGCAGGTGGCGGTGGTGGACATCGCGCCGGAGCCGGACGGGGTTTGGTATGACGCGAAGCGGCGGTGCGTTTACGTGTCGTGCGGGGAGGGTTCGCTTGACGTGGTGCGGCAGGCGGACGCGGGCCATTATGAATTTGCGGGGCGGGTGCCGACGGCGAAGGGGGCGGCGACTTCGCTGTTCGTGCCCGAGTTGGAGGAGATTTTTGTGGCGGTGCCGCAACGAGAGGGGCAAGGGGCGGAACTGCGCACTTACAAGGTGGAGGAAAGCCCCAAATCCGAAATCCGAACTCCGAACTCCTAGCCGGAGTGGCCAACCCGAAATAGAAAATCCGAGTTTTGAGAGCCGAAGTCATGAAAAGAACAAACTGGTTGATACTGACGATGCTGGCCGCGGGGGGCGCGGCGGCGCTGACGGGCTGCAAGCCAGGGGGCGAGGCCGCCGACGAGAAGATCGTCACCGAGGTGGCCGTGCGGGTCGGCAAGGTGGCCAAGGCGGACCTGCGGGCGCGAGTGGAAGCCTACGGGGTGGTTGAGGGAGAGCCGGCGAAAGCGGGCGGGCCGGGCGGCGGCGCGAAGCTGGCGGCGCCGGCGGCGGGTGTGGTAATGGCCGTGGCCGCCACTGAGGGTCAAAGCGTCAAAGCGGGGGATGTGATTGTGCGGCTGGACGACCGGATGGCACAAGCGGCAGTGGACAAGGCGCAGCATAGCGTGGAGTACGCGGAGCAGCTCGTGGCGCGGCAAGGGAGGCTCAAGACCGTGGATGGGACTTCGGAGAAGGCGATCCAGGAAGCGCAACAGCAATTGGCGGGGGCGCGGGCGGAACTGGCCTCCGCGAAGGCAGGGCTGGCGCAGGTGCAACTGGCGACCCCCGTGGATGGAGTGGTTGCGCGGGTAAACGTGCAGCCGGGGCAGAGCGTTGACCCGAACATGGTAGTGGCTGAAATCGTGGACCTGGGCCGGCTGGTGGTCACGGCAGGCGTGCCGGCCGCAGAGGCAGCCGGGCTCAAGGCCGGGCAGCCGGCGGAAGTTTTTGCGGAGGGTTCGGAGAAAGCGGCGGCGAGCGGCAGCGTGTCGTTTGTGAGCCCGTCGGTTGATCTGAAGACGGGGACGGCGCTGGTGCGCGTGACGTTGCCGAAAGACGCGGGGCTGCGGCCCGGGCAGTTTGTGCGAGCGCGGATTGTGAGCGAGGAGCGAGCGGGGCGGCTGGCGGTGCCGCGCGAGAGCGTGGTGAAGTCGGAAGAGGGACAGGTCGTCTACGTCGTGGAAGGAGACAAGGCAAAGCAAAAAGCGGTGAAGGTGGGCGTGTATGACGGAAAGCTGGTGGAGGTGGAAGGCGAGGGGCTGAAAGAAGGCGATGCGGTGGTGACGGTGGGCGCCTACGGGTTGCCGAAGGAAACGAAAATCAAGGTCATCGGCCAATGAGCTGCGGCGGAGAATCGCCTACATCAAGCCACGCCCGGACATTGCTGATATGAAACCAGAAGATTTTGCGGAGAAGGAGGGGTCGCTGCTCGGCCGGTTCGCGATCGAGCACCGTATTGCCATTGCGTTCATCGCGCTGGCGCTGTGCGTAGCGGGGATGTACGCGGCGCTGCACATGCCTTCGTCGGTGTTTCCGCAAACGAACTTTCCGCGCGTGGTGATCCTCGTGGACAACGGGGTGATGCCGGGGGACGAAATGATGGCCATCATCACGCGACCGATTGAGGAGGCGATGAAGGACATTCCCGGCGCGGTGACGATCCGTTCGGCGACGGGCCGGGGTTCGGCGGAAATCAGCGTGTTCTTCAACTGGCACGTGGACATGATCCAGTCGGAGCTATACGTGCTGGGGCGGCTGGCGCAAATCCGCTCGACGCTGCCGGCGACGGCGACCACGACGACTTGGCGGCTGACGTTTTCGGCGTTCCCGATTATCGGGGTGAGCCTGACGAGCCCGACGCGGGACATCACGGCGCTGTGGGAGCGGGCGAGGTATGATCTGAAGCCGCGTTTCCTGCGGATTCCAGGGGTGGCGCGGGTGGACCTGGTGGGCGGACGCACGCCCGAGTATCACGTGATTGTGGAGCCGGGCAAGCTGCTGGCGGCGGGCCTGGACCTGGGGCAGGTGTCGGACGCACTGGCGAAGAACAACCTAATCGCCTCCGCGGGGATGCACGAGGAGAACTACCAGCTCTACCTGACGACGGTGGACGGGCGGGTGCATTCGGCGGAAGACATTGAGAACCAGGTGGTGGCGATGCGGGGCGAGCACCCGGTGCGGGTGAAGGATTTTGCGCGGGTGGAGCGCGGGCCGGAGCCGGTGTTCAACGTGGTGACGGCGGAAGGCGTGAATGCGGTGCTGCTGAACGTGCGGAGCCATCCGGACGGCAGCACGCTGGACATTGCGAGCGCGCTGCGGCGGGAACTGCGGGCGCTGGGGAGCGAGCTGCCGCCAGACATGAAGCTGGCATTTTTCTACGACCAGTCGGTGCTGGTGCGGGACTCGGTCAAGAGCGTGTGGGAGGCGATTATCTTCGGGCTGATCCTGTCGGTGGTGATCATTTATTTCTTCCTGAAGAACTGGGGGACGACGCTGACGGCGATCATCGTGATACCGGTGACGGTGCTGGTGACCATCCTGGCGATGAGCCTGCTGCGGATGAGTTTCAACCTGATGACGCTGGGGGGCATTGCAGCGGCGATTGGGCTGGTAATTGACGATGCCATCGTCGTGGTGGAAGCGATTTACGCAAAGATTGCGGCCGGGCGGTCGCGCCTGGAAGGGATTCGGGAGGGCATTGGCGAGATTATTTACCCGCTGGTGGGCTCGACGCTGACGCCGGTGGTGGTGTTTGTGCCGCTGGCGTTTCTGGAGGGGCTGGCGGGAGTGTTTTTCCGGGCGCTGGCGATGACGATGGTGGTGTCGCTGCTGACATCATTGTTGTTGGCGATCACGGTGACACCTTCGCTGGCCGCGTGGTTTATCCGCGACCGGGGGCACCTGGACCACGGGCATGCGCCGAGGGACGTGGAGGGCGGATTCCTGATGGTGCGGGTGGTGAAGATCTATGAAGTGGCGGTGCGGTTCGCGCTGCGTTGGCGGTGGTTGACGCTGCTGGGGTGCTGCGTGGTAGCAGGGCTGGGGGTGCTGGTGTATCAACGGCTGGATTCGGACTTTCTGCCGGCGCTGGATGAGGGCGGCATGGTGATTGATTACAAGGCGCCGCCGGGCACGAGCTTGAGCGAGACCTCGCGGGAACTGCTGCAAGCGGAAGAGATTCTAAAGGCGACGCCGGAGGTGGAGAGCTACTCGCGGCGGACGGGGGCGCGGCTGGCGTTGTCCATCGCGGAACCGCACACGGGAGACTTTCTGGTGAAGCTCAGGACGGACCGGAAGCGTTCCACCGACGAGGTGCTGGCGGAGCTGCGGCACAAGTTTCTGATAGCGATCCCGACGGTGGATTGGGATTTGCACGGGATACTGGGGGATTTGATTGGGGACCTGACGTGGTCGCCGAAGCCGATTGAAATCAAGCTGATTTCGACGGACCTCGCATGGTTGAAAAAGAAAGCGCCCGAGATCGAGGAGAGCATCAAGAAGGTGAAAGGGGTGGTGGATACGTTCGACGGGCTACTGGCGACGGGCAACGGGATGAACTTGCGGGTGCGGCATGTAGAGGCGCAGCGGTACGGGCTGAACGCGGAGAGCATTGCGGCGGCGGTGAACGCGGCGCTGCTGGGCCAGACAGCGTCGAGCGTGCTGGAGGGGGACCGGGTGGTGAGCATCCGAGTGCTGGTGGACAAGACGCGACTGGGAACGATGGCGGCGATACAGGATCTGCCGATTCGGTCGCCGAGCGGGGTGACGGTGAAACTGTCGCAGGTGGCGGAGGTCTCGGAGGAACCGGGGCAGGTGGAATTGCGGCGGGAAGATTTGCGGCAACTGGTGGGCGTGACGGCACGGCTGGAGGGGCGCGATCTGGGGAGCGCGATGAGCGAGATCCGGGAGAAGCTCAAGCAGGACCCGTCGCTGCCGGCGGGGGTGGTGGAATTTGGCGGGCTTTACCAGCAGCAGCAGGAGTCGTTTCGGAATCTGTTGCTGGTTCTGTTAATGGCGATCTTCCTCGTGTTCACGGTGCTGCTGATTGAGTTCCGGACGTTTTACGAGCCGCTGGCGATCGTGTTCGGGGCGGTGCTGGCGCTGTTCGGGACGGTCCTGGCGCTGCTGATTACCGGGACGTCGCTGAATATCGTTTCGTTCCTGGGGGCGATCATCGGTGTGGGGATCGTGGCCAAGAACGGGATTCTGATGCTGGATTACGTGGAGCATCTGCGCGCGCAAGGGGTGGCGCTGGATGAAGCGCTGGTGCGGTCGGGGCATCGGCGGTTGCGGCCGGTGCTGATGACGTCGTTGGCGGCGGCGCTGGGGATGCTGCCGCTGGCTTACGGGATTGGGAGCGGGGCGGAGATGCTCAAGCCGCTGGCCATCGCGGTGATTGGGGCGCTGTGCATCTCGGTGCTGCTGTCGCTGGTGGCGACGCCGACGGTGTATTACGTGATGCTGCGGTTACGCGAGAAGTCAGCCTTCCAAGAACTAGCGACGCATCGATAAGAGATGAGTTTCTCTTTCACGCTTTGCGCGGGCAGCGAAATCTCGCTGAGAACGGCATTGATTCCTTTTCACGCAGCGCAGAGCGGAGGTCATTGAGGTGGCGAGAGGCGGTTGCGAGGCAGGGAGGAATGGACGATCACGCTGGGAGTCTTGTGGGTAATATGACGGCACGGTCAGAAGGGTGCGCGCAGGGGTGTTCAGTCCACCTGGTAGTTGGAGCGGCACTGGATGTATTGTTGCTGCTGATGCTGCCGCGTCTGGCGATGTGGGGCAGTGAGGAATGGGCGGTCGGGGTAGCGATAGTGTATGCTGTGGCAGGGGCAGCCGCCATCGTCTGTGTGGCGCCGGTGTCGGGATGGGGAACGGATGTGCAGCGGGTCGGGAGCATGATCATGATGATTCTGTCGGCACTGGCATTCTGGCCGGCGGTGGATTATTGGATGCACACGGGGAACTGATAGGCCGCTGGCTGGGCGGCAAAATAGCGGAATCATCGAACAGGGCCTTCGGACATTCGGACATTCGGGTTGCTTTTGTTAGTACGCGCCGCAGCATTCCCGTGGAGTTCCACGCAATGGCAGATAGTCAACTTCTGGGCAGGATGGAGACGCAGACATCCAGAGGCGACGCCGGGGACGCGCGTGCCGCTTGAAAATCCGATGCCATCAATCCAATTTACTGGCCAGGATCGAAGTTAAGCATTCCGCGGGCGACGAGTGGCTGGTGAGCATCAAGAGCACCGTCACCACTCATCATCGCGTGCGGGTGGCCAAAAAGGATATCGAAAGGTTGGCTGGAGGCCGGTCGGCCGAAGAACTGCTACAAGAGAGCATGCGGTTTCTTCTGGAGCGCGAGCCGAACACTTCGATCCTGCCTTCATTTGATTTGCCGTTGATCGAGCGTTATTTCCCGGGATACGAACGAGAAATTCTATCGCGGCTTCATCGAGTGCACTGATTTCCAATCGACGCTCAGGGATTACTCGCTTGCAGACACGCATGCACATTCTCAGGCCCTATAGATCATGAGCCAAAGCAGCACCCCATCTGCCCGAACTCCAGATCACTCATCGTCCCAGTGACCCCCGGCAACGCCGCACCGAGGGTGACGTGGCTGCGCCTGCCCTAATTGGACGCGCGTGAGAGCCTGCGTAGTGGATGCGGACAGGAGTTCACAGCCAAACAGGCAAAGCATGAGCCGTAAGCAACGAGCAAAGATGAC
>DATKNZ010000429.1:0-33080 GCA_035541055.1 Candidatus Acidiferrum sp.
CGGCGCGGACTGGCAGAACTCCGGTCTGGACAGCAGCCGGAATTCCTGTTCCAAGAAGCCCGGTATGGCGAGCAACCGCAGCGCGGCCGTGCCCGGAGTCCAGGCTGTCCCGGCAGCCAATGGGCAGACCTATCGCGGGCCGTTCGCGATCATGACCATCCTCTTCTTCATGTGGGGGTTCATGACCGTATTCAACGACATCCTCATCCCGCGCTTCAAGTCGGCCTTCGCACTGAACTACTTCCAGGCCATGCTCGTGCAGTTTGCCTACTTCGGGGCTTATTTCACCGGCGCGTTGGCCTACTTCCTCATCTCGGCTTTCACCGGCGATCCCATCGCGCGCGTGGGCTACAAGAACGGCGTGGTGTTGGGCCTGCTCATCGCGGCGGCGGGCAGCGCGCTGTTCTGGCCGGCCGCGAGCGCCCACGCCTACCCCCTGTTCCTGCTCGGGCTGTTCGTCCTCGGCATTGGGCTGGCGGTGCTGCAGATCGCAGCCAATCCCTACGTCACCATCCTGGGACCGGAGCGCACTGCCTCCAGCCGCCTGAACCTGGCGCAGGGGTTCAACTCCGTGGGCACCACCACCGGCCCGCTCATCGGCGGCTACCTCATCTTCAAGTACTTCGCCCGGACGGGGGTGCATGGGGCCGAGTCGGTCAAGGTGCCTTACCTGTGGTTCTGTATCATCTTCCTCCTGCTGGCGGTAGTGTTTTGGTTCATTCATCTGCCCCACGTGGGCGAGGGCAAGATCGAGCGCGGCGTCGGCGCGCTCAGGTATCCGCATGTCGTGTTAGGCATGGTGGCCATCTTCATGTATGTCGGCGGCGAGATCTCGGTAGGCAGCGCGATCATCAACTTCCTCGGCCAGCCCGGCGTCGCGGGCCTGCCGGAACTGGAGGCCAGCAAGTACGTGTCGCTGTACTGGGGCGGCATGCTCATCGGGCGGTTCATGGGTGCCGTCGAGCTGAGTGACATGCAATCCCGCAATAAGCAGTTTTGCCTGGCGGCGTTCCCGCTGGCCGGCTTCCTCGTACTCTGGGCGCTGCGCGGCTGGGCGGTGGTGCAGATGTACCTGCCGTTCCTGGTGCTGTGCTGGCTGCTGTTCCAGTTGGGGAAGTCCCTCGCCGGCCGCACGCTGATGCTGTTCTCGGCGATGGTCGTCGCGCTGCTGGCCACCGCCATCATTGCCGGCGGCAAGCTGGCCATGTGGTGCATCGTGGGCGTGGGTTTGTTCACGTCCATTGGCTGGTCCAACACCTTCTCCCTGGCGATTGAAGGCGTAGGCATCTACAAGAGCCAGGCCTCTTCGCTGCTGGTCATGGCGATTGTCGGCGGGGCCGTTTTGCCGCCCCTCCTGGGCCGCGTCGCGGATCTGACCCACAATCTCCAGATCGCCTTTGTGGTCCCGCTGGTGGCTTATGCCTATGTCGCCTTCTATGGCTGGAAAGGACATCGACTGGGCAGGGAACGACGTGCCGGACGCGCAGGCCGGGGGCGAAACGCCGAGCAGGTAGCCGCTCATGAGAGATCATCCACCTCCGACGGCGCTTGATACCGGCAGCCGCCCGCCTCGGCTCCTCGCAAGGGGCAGATGGAATTTGGAGAGGAAGCGTTTGCTCCCGCCATCGAGGCGCCAGGCAAAGAAGGCGGCAGTTCCGGCGCCCCTGCATCGGGCGAAGAGCCCGCCGGGGCGGAAGATTCACCTGAGGAATCTGTCCCTGAGCCGGATTTCGGATTCCTTCGACCCGTGTTTCACCCCTATTTCCCTGAATGGCAGACTGTCTATGCCCGCCCCAGCAGTGCGGCCCGGTCAGGCACCAACATTTTCAAGGTCGCCCTCACCGGGTGGCGCGCCCCGGCTGCCGGCATCTGGCGCCGGCTGGCCGTGCCGCCCGACGTCTCCCTGGACTGGCTGGCAGGAGCGATCCTCGACGCGTTCGAGTTCGACAGCGATCACCTGTACGACTTCCAGTACCGGGATCAGCGCGGCCGGCGTCGCGTCTATAACCATCCTTACAGCGAGGAGGGGCCGTGGACGCCCGAGATTGCCGTCGGGGAAACCGAGCTGGCGGTTAAGGATGCCATGCGGTTCACCTTCGACTATGGGGACAATTGGCAGTTCGACGTGCGGCTGGAGAGGATTGAGGACGGTGTCTGTCGGCTGAAAAACCCCAAAGTGATTGAGTCCGCCGGCAAGGCGCCGGAACAGTACCCGCAGTACGAGGAGTGAGTCAGGCCGGGCCTGGCTTCGGGCCGCCAGAGCCCCGGAGCGCAGTTGTTTCACGCACCCCAGCGTCGGCGCCGCGTACAAAAGTAGCAGCCGAGGTCACGCAGCTCTGATTTGGCACCACAAACCGCCAAATTCAGAGCCTCGTTACCTCGGCTGCTGGTTCTTGAACCGCTTTGACCCCCAGCCGTAGCGCGTCAACTGCCCCCGGCACGGCTCCAGCTCCTCCGGAGTCCCTCCATTACCCCTCCCATACCCCTCCACACCCACACCGTAGGTTCAATTTCAACCTCCGGTGTGGGTGTGGAGGGGTATAGGAGGGGTAATGGAGAGCATGCGGCGGGTAAGCGCCGTGTGGGCGCTGGAAGTTCCGAATCTGACGTCGGACGGGAGAGGATGGCGGAACCAGATCAGCTTCCAGCGCAAGGGGCTTTCTCCTGCCGGCGGGGGTGGCTCAACCGGGCAAGTGGGTTGGCCGGAAAAAGGGGACTGTAGCGGGTTAGTGACGAAGGCCGCGAGGATGGCGAGGGCCAGGCCGACGTTACCATCTTGTTTAATGCTTTCGTAGAACGCCATAAAGCATGACCAGGTCGGCGTGCGGCTAAATCCGTTCGACAGAGCGCAACCATTTGCACAAAGTGCGCCAAGGCAATCATGAGAATGCGAATCGTGGGTCACGCGCTGCTGATGATCGTGCTGGCCGATGCTGCAGCGCGCGTTGGAGCAGGCACATTGTATGTGTCTCCGCAGGGCAGCGACGCCAACTCGGGCCGGGGTGTTGGACCGCGCCAGGCGTTGCAGACCATCCAGGCGGCGGTGGACAGGCTTCAGCCGGGCGACACCTGCATGGTCCTGGGCGGAACCTACCGGGAGACCGTGGTCTTCCCGCGCAGTGGCGAGTCCGGCCGCCCTATCACCCTTAGGCCGTGCAAGGGGCAAAAGGTGACCGTCACTGGTTGCGAGCCGGTGGGCGGTTGGACGCGTCACAAAGGGAACATTTGGAGAGCGCCGATGAACTGGACGCTCGGGCTGGGGCGCAACGAGATTTTTGACGACAGCGGGGTGATGATCGAGGCGCGCTACCCCAAGACGCCCTCGCCCGGGCTGGGCATGTATGTGTCGGACCTGTCGCCGCTGTGGCCAACGTTCGGCGCATTCTCCATGCCCGAGCCAAAAAAGGATCCCGGCCGGCTGGTGAGTCATTTGCTGGATGGCCAGCCGGAGGACTATTGGAAGGGCGCGATCTATTACGGCGTGCATTTCCACGGCTGGGCGGCGCAGACGGGGGTCATCGAGAGCTCCAAGCCGGGTGAAATCTGCGTCGGCGACCGCACCGAGACCTGGTGGTTCCCGGCCCACTATGACATTTACAGCGCCGAGGAAGGGCGCGGGATGATCGTGGGCCACATGAACGCCCTCAGCCAGCCGGGCGAGTGGGTTTGGCAGGACAACACCCTTTATCTCATCCCGAGAGGCGATGGCCCGCCCACCGGCATCGAGGCCAGGAAACGCCAGCTCGCCTTTGATCTGAGTGGGCGCGAATACATCCACATCCAGGGCCTGGGCATCCGCGCCTGCTCGATGCGCCTTGCCGATTCAGCCCACTGCCTCGTTGACGGCTGCGACCTCTCCTACATCTCCCACTTCACGCGCCTGTATGACATCGGCCAGGTCGAGCACGGCCGCGATACGCTCAAATCGGGGGAAACGGGCATTTTCATCAGCGGGCACGATAACTCCTTCCTCAACTGCACCGTCCGTTTCAGCGCCGGGGCCGGGTTTTACCTCCGCGGCTATCACCACACCATTCATAACTGCCTGATAGACGAGGTGGATTACACCAGCCATTACCTGAACGCGATCACTGACGCGGTGAGTGACTATCCCGATTACGAGAACCTGCTGGTGGGCGGGCACGTGATTACGCACAACACGATGCGTAACGCCGGCCGGCACTTCTTCAACTTCTACGGCAACGGCACCAGCACCGCCTCGCGCAACCGCGGGCCCATGGATTACATGGCCACGCTCTTTGCCCACAACCATCTCTACAACGGGATGCTCGGCACGCGCGACGCGGGGTTCCTTACCGGCTACTTCAGCAGCGGCGGAACGCTCGACTGGCTCAATTCGCAGGTCATCTACAACGTGATGCATGATTCCTACGACATTGCCGCGATGAAATGGAATAAACTGGGCATCGTTTACCTCGACTCCGGCACCTGCAACGTGGATCTGCGCAACAACCTGCTTTGGGCCGCTCCCGGCTCCCTGCAACACGGTCTCTGGTACAACACTGCCTGCGTGGACCTCCACGACGAGAAGAATGTTTTCTACACCAACTTCACGCGGACCTGTGCGGAGCTGACACCGGAGGACTTTCCCCTCGGCCAGCCTTTCCGCTTCGGCCATGATTTCCAACATCCGCCGCCGGTGCCGCACTGGCCGCCCCTGGCCTCGCGGCAAATCGAGCCCACAAATGCCCCCAGCCCAATTAGTCTGAAGGATGGCGCTTGCCTGGGGTTTGGCAGGGTTGATTTCAATGAGGGCTGGCAGTCCGCCATATTGCGCTTTGCCGGCGGCGCGAAAGAAATGAACACCGACAAAGCTGCGCGCGCCCGTCCACGTCACCATTTTGCCACCGATCCGCTGGTGCTCGAAGCGATCTGCAACGACGGCGCCCAGAACAGCATCCGCAAACAGTGGACCTTCATTTACCAGGTTAAGAGCAACTCGTGGCTGCTGTTCAAGCAAGTACCCTTGGGGGCCGGCTACCGGCGCTTCCGCGCCGTTTATGGGAGCGACTGCGCCGCGCCGCGCCATCTCGAAGTCCATCTGGACGACCCGGCCGGTCCGTTAGTCGGGCGCATCGAGCTGAGGAAGACCGACGAGCCGCGCAGGGAGCACATCCAGATCTACGGCGAAGCCCTCGGCGAGGTTTCGGCCCAAGCCACCGGCACGCACGATGTCGCGCTGGTCTTTTGCTCGGATGACGACAAGCCGGTCGGCGAGTTCGAATACTTCCGCTTCGAGCAATACCGCGGACAAATCCCTCTCCAGAGCAACGAGGTGAAATTCGAATTGCGCCTCGGCAGCCCGGATGGAGGGAAGATCGGCGAGTTCTACCCTCGCTTCACCGACGGCGCATTCCGCGAGTTTGTTGCCACGCTTGAGCCGGTCCGCGGACGCCAGGCGCTGTTCCTGGTCGCTCGCTCCGCGCTGGCGGCGCCTCTCGGCAATATGCAGTGGCTGACCCTTCAAAGATCCGTGCCCGGGGCGAAGCTTGCAGGCATAGGCCCTACCGCGCTCTCGGACTGGTCGAGCAAGCTTCTGCCGCAGCCTACCCATCGTCCCTGCGCCAGGCCGGCGGATGATTATACAAAGTAAGTGGGTTCGGGGGTGGCTCCTGTCGTCCGAGAGCGAGCCTTTGAGCATGAGCCTGAACTACCTGGATCGCATCACCTCCAGCCTGAATCAGTGTAGGGGGCGGCCCTGCATCCGAGGCCTGCGGGAGCGGCTCTTGCCGCCTGTCATTCAAGCCTTGGAGCAAGGAAACTGGTTAGTAGTCGCACTCCGATAATTTGACGCGAAAAGGGGTTGAAGCGGCAGATCACACCCTAGTGGCTGGCCCCTTTTCCCTTTTCTGACAGGGACCAGCGGTCCCGCCAGCGGACCACAGGTTTCCCATCCGGGCCAACTTCCAGAGGCAGCCAAACGTAACGCGAGTTAGCCAGGTCCCACTGCTCCCAGCGATCCGCCATGAAAATGAATGACCCCGGCAACCCGGCGACCGGCAAGACAAAGGTGCTTTGGGCGTGGAAGGTTTTGTCGGCGTCCTGCCCCACGCAGGGGTTGCCCAACTCAGTCCAGGGTCCCAGGGCTTGGGGGGCGACGGCGGAGCGGGCGGCGTTGGGCGCCCAGGCGGTGCAACCGGAGCCGATGAGGTAGTACTGGGAGCCGCTCTTGAAGACCGCCGGGGCCTCCACGCTGCGGCCGACCAGGATGCGGGTATATTCATCCGCGGTGCGCAGGTAATCATCGGTCAGCCGCGAGACGTGCATGGTGGCGTTGTCCTCGGAGGCGTAGAAGAGATAGGCGTTGTCGTCATCATCCACGAAGAGGGCCAGGTCCCGGGCCATCTGGCCGCGGTGGAAGTCGCGGGCCAGGGCGTTGGCGGGGCCGGGCTGCTTGTCCTGCGCCGTGGCGTTGCTGGGCCAGACCCCGGCATTGGGGCGGAAGCTGCCCTGGTAGTGGAATGGGCCGGTCGGACCGGCACTGACGGCGACACCCACGCGGGCCTCGGCGTAGTCGGCGCTGTCCAGGTGCATCCACATGACGAACTGGCGGGTGCGGCGGTTGTAAATCACTTTGGGGCGTTCCAGCACGCGGCTGGGATGGAGGTCGTGCTGTGGCTTGTCGGGCACGGCTGACAGGGCGAGCCCCTCATTGTGCCAGGCGTAGAGGTTGGTCGAGGAGTAACAGGACACACCCGCCAGCTTCACGCGGGTGCCGCCCCAGGACCTGTTGCTGTCGGGCAGGGTTGTGACGCCGCACCTGACTTCGCCATACCAATAGTAAACTCCCTGGTGCAACAGCATGCCGCCCGCATGCGCGTTGATAGGACTGCCGGCTGTGTCGTGCCAAACGTCGCCCGGCAGGAACTCACTGCCGTCCGGCGCGGCGGCCGCTGCCCGGCCCGCCAGCCACTCCGGCGCCGTGGCAAGTGAGAGCCCGAGCAGGAGACAGGTCGCGAGCCCGGGTGCGCACGTGGAGTTGTCCGCCCGCGCACGCAGCTTCCGCGAGGCGCCAGGCGGCCTGGACCCGGCAGTAAAGCGGTTCATGGGCTGCGACGATAGCGTAACGGCGGGCGGACGGTCATTTACCCGTTCGGGTAATATCGTTTGGGAGAGCGAGTGTCCCCGCGCACCCAACTTTCCGCTTCTCCAAAGGTATTTGGGCTCGCCCTCCGCCGTGCGAGGACTACTCGAGGTGAACGATGCCGTGCCGGATGGCAGAGATGGCCGCCTCGGTGCGATCCTGCACGCCCAGCTTGGCGAACAGGGTCTTGAGGTGAGCCTTGACGGTGTCTTCGCACACAAAGAGCGCCGCGCCGATTTCCTTGTTGCTGCGGCCCTTGACGAGCAATTGCAGCACCTCCGTCTCGCGCTGGGAGAGATCAGCGCGCTGCTGGCGCGCGGCCAGGCGCTCGGCCACCCGGGGCAGCAGCGGGTGCTTGCCTGCGTGCACGGCGCGGATCGTGTCGGCCAACTGCTGGTCGGGCGTGTCCTTCAGCAAGTACGACATGGCGCCGGATTGGATGGCGCGGTAGATGTCCTCGTCCAGGTCGAAGGTGGTCAGGACGATGATGCGGCCGTCGGGGAACTCCTTGCGGATAGCGATGGTGGCCTCGACGCCGCTCATGCCGGGCAGGCGCAAATCCATCAGCACGATGTCGGGCCGCTTCCGGCGGAACAGCTCAAGAGCCTGTAGCCCGTCGGCGGCTTCGGCCACGACCTCCAGGTCCGGCTCGCTCTCGATGAGGGCCGCCATGCCCTTGCGGAATGCCGGGTGATCGTCCACCAGCATGACCCGGATGCTGTCTGGCTTCTTCACGTGTTTCATAGACGCTAGCTGTCTCGCCCAGGGGTGTCAGCTACCCGTTCGGGTAATCCCGCTCAGCTCGACAGGGGCAAGGTCAAGGTCACCTGAGTGCCTTGGCCCGGCGCGCTTTGCACCTCCAGTTGACCCTGCAGGTGGGTGGCGCGTTCGCGCATGCCGACCAGGCCGAACCCGCCTTCCTTCGACACCAGGTGGGCGGGGTCGAAACCCTGCCCGTCGTCGCTGACGGTGAGGCGGAACTGCTGCTCGCCGAAGTTCAACTCCACCGTGATGCGCCGGGCGCGGGCGTGTGTGGTGGAATTGGTGATCGCCTCCTGGCCGATGCGCAGCAGGTTGTTCTCGACGACCGGTGCGAGCCGCCGCACCCGACCGGTGACGGAGAAGCTGGTTAGCACCTCGGTGCCATCGGCCATTTGCTGCAGGATGCCCTTCAAGGCGCTGGCCAGGTCGCCGGTCTCCAGCACTTGCGAGCGCATGTTCCAGATCGATTTGCGTGCCTCCTCCAGGCTGCTGCTGACGAGCTGCTGGGCCGTGTCCAGGTATTGGGCCAGGGGTGCGGGCGCGCCGTTGGCGCACTTCCGGGCCAGCCGCAACTGGACGGCGGTGGCGACCAGGCCCTGCGAGAGGCTGTCGTGAATTTCGCGCGCGACGCGATTGCGCTCGGCGAGGATGGCGGCAAACCGGGCTTCGGCCATAGTGCGCTGCCGTTCCTGCTCGCGGACATGTCGCCGGGCCAGCAACATGACGACCGCCGCCACCAGCAAGGACGCGCCGGTTAACAGCAGGAGCAAAAAGATGACGTGCCAGGGCGTCCACCAGGGCGGGGGCTTGAGCACGGTCACATCCGCGGCGGAGCGCAACAGGAGCTGAAAGGACTGCGGGTGCCAGACTCCGCTGAGCACCGGGCCGGCATCATCGCCGACGACCGAACAGATGCCGGTCACTTGTACCAGGTTGCCCGACTGCCAGAAAGGAGCCGCCGCCGTCCGTCCGACCACGCGCAGCAGCGCTTTGAAATAGGTCCCGTTCTGCTCGAGGGTCAGCATCCAGCCCTCGGGGTAAAGCTGGCGTTCGGTCACGGTGGCCTCCAGGCTGATCAAATCCGCCTGGTGCAGGTACGCGGCCTCCGCGGTGGCGATGCGGGCCGGGACCGGCGGGGTGCCCGAGCCGCGCTTTTCGAACACCGCGTCTTCCAGCGCCGGGGTGTACGAGCCGTACCCGGGAAAACCGAGCACATCAATTTCATCCCCCGGTCGCAAGCGACCCGGCTGCCGGCTCAGGATGCGCAAAGCGCCGGAGCTATCACGAATCCAAATGGCCGCGCCGGGCTCCTGGTGCGTCACAATGCCGCGGACGTGGACGCGGTGCCCGGCGGCGCTCTCGGCTGAGAACTCAAGCAGATCGCCGACCGGGCGCACCGGGGCCGCGTAGGCATCGGCCCGCGCGGGCTGTTCTACCTCGACCGCGACCCCGCTGGGCACCAGGAGCATCGGGCGGAGCACCTGCCGTTTCTGCGTGAATTGGTAAAAGCAGGCTGCCTGTAGCCGGACCCGAGCGTCCGGGGCAACCTCAGCCGAGCGGGGCCCATTAGAGACTACGGAGACCCTGCCGCCGCCAACGGCCACGTCCATGTGCCACCGGCCATAGGCGTCTTTAGGCAGCTCGGTGTCCAGGCTCCGGACCACTCCTTCGATCTCCACCCATTGGGCGTCGAGCCCGCCGCTGAGCAGCTCTTCGTACGTGACGCGCCGGGGGAGCGGCAGGGCCGCCCTGCCGACCCGCCGCAGCTCGCTCAGCTTCACAATCGGCGCAAATTCACCGGGATCGGTCACGCCCGCAGCTTCCACCAAATCGCCGCGATGGATGTCCGCGAACTGATGCTCCGGTCCGAGCAGGTAAATGTTGGCAGTGCCGTCCCAGATTACCGCTGCGCGCTCGGGCTGCGGGCCGGCCTCGCTCACGACGACGCCGCGCAATTGGACGCGGAGCGACTGCCGGGACTGGGCGGCGCTGAGCTGGCGAATCTGCCACGCACTGGTCAGCAGCCCGCCGGGAGGGTCGAGAGGTTGCGAGGGCGCACCCGTCAGCGAGCCGGTGCCCGCCAGGGAAGCCAGGCTAAGGCGGACCAAGACGGCGATGCCGGGGCGTGCAGGCATGCTGAGAATCGGCCTGAGTATAGGGCGCCAGCGGCTGCAGGCAATCCCTGCCGAAGGGGCTATCTAACAGGACAGGGGAGAAGGTTGCCTGCAGGTGCCAACGTGTGTTATCGTGTCCGATACCCCGCGCCCTGACCGGCAGGCCCATTTCCCGGGCGCCCTGTGCATCCGTGGCCAATTTTTACCCGTTCGGGTAATAGACGATGCCTGGCCCGCAATGCTACACCGCCCATACTAAACCGGACAACCAGACATGCCTTGCGAATACTTGCCCAAACGAAAGCGCACCATTCTATGAAACCAACGCAACCCCTCAAATCCCTCGTCCTCCTCCTCTCGATGCTCGTGCCACTGCTGGCACACGCCAACCTCGTGGGACCTTACACAGCGGACGCCAACACGCTCGTCCTGCTGCACTTTGACGAAGCAGCCGGCGGCACGGTGACCGCCAATGTCGGCAGCCTGGGGGGCAACTTCTATAGCGTAAACGAGGCGACGGCCTCCGCCACGCCGCCGACCGTTACCACCATGCTGGGGGCCGCGGGCTACGTCAACGGCCTGACCAACTTCCATAACTGCATGACCAACCCCACGACGGGGTATCTGTTCGGTTACGACTACAACAATTCCGGCGCCTACCAGGGGGACGTCAGCTCCAGTTCGCAGAGCGCGGACCGGCTGGCGATGTCGGTGTTGAACATCGGCAATGGCGGCCAAACGCCGTTCAGCCTGGAAGCTCTGATCCAGCCCACCACGACCAGCGGGAACCAGGAAATCATTTGCACTGACAACAGCACCGGCAATAGCACCCGCGGTTTCCAATTTCGCATCACCAGCGGGAGTTTGCAGTTTTCATTCATTGCGAACTCCCAGGCCCTCACCGCCACTATTCCGACCAGCGGCACGGATCCAAATGCTTTTGTGGCAGGGGCCTGGTTCCATGTTGCGTTTACGTATGACGGCACCAAGGGCACTCTCTATTGGACCCGGCTGGATCCGTCTATTGGCGCGGCCAATGTCATCAGCTCGGGCAACATGACGCTGGGCACATCGGATGGCGCGGTTCAGAGCCCGCTTTGCATCGGCAACGAGAACCGGAACTCTGCCGGCGAGCAGTTCCTGGGCAGCATTGACGAGGTGCGCATCAGCAGCGTCTGCCGCGCGGCCAACCAAATGCAGTTCTTTTCTCCCCTGGTGACCATCACCCAGAACCCGGTCAGTCAGAATGTGGATTACAACCAGCCGGTGTCCTTCACCGTGGGCGCCTCCAGCCTGACTCAGCTCGGCTACCAGTGGCGGTTCAATTCCAATTCGATCACCGCCGGCACCAATGCCACCTACACCATCACGAACGTGGCCGCGGCCAATGCCGGCCACTACGACTGTGTGGTCACGAACCTGGCGGGCTATGCCGCCACCAGTACGCCCGCCCTGATGGTCGTGGGCGCGGCCAATTTCCTGAACCACCGTTACAGTTTCACCAACGACACCTCGGACAGCATCGGCGGCTCGGCCTGGAACGGAACTCTTTACGGCGACGCCGTCGTCAGCAACGGCGTGCTGGTGCTGGACGGCACGAGTGGCACTTACATGCAGTTGCCCGGCAATGTCTTTAACGCCACCAACGCCACCGCGCTGACCGTCGAGTTCTGGGCGACTTTCGGAGCCAACTCAGCCAATTGTTACGTATTCAGCCTGGGATATACCAACGTCGTCAGCGGCACGGTCCAAGGCAGCAAATACGTGTGCTACTCGCCACACACCTCTACCGGGCAGGGGCTGCTGATGAGCCCAGCCGACAATATCTTCCAGCAGCAGGTCACCACCTCCACCACGCTGGACGGTTCCACCACCCACGTTGCCTGCGTGATTGACCCGCCCAACCAGACGCTGGCCATCTACACGAACGGCGTGCTGGCGGCTGCCAACACGAACATGACGATCGGCCTGGCCAATGTGAACGACGTGTTCTCCTACATCGGGGCCTCCCTTTTTGCGGCCGATCCTTACCTCGTGGCGAACATTGACGAGCTGCGCATTTACCTGGGCGCCTTGTCCGGCATCAGCATCAAGCAAAGCGATGACCAAGGGCCCAATATCGTTCTGGCTACGGGGCCGGCGAAATTCGCCGTGCAGCCGCAGAGCGCCTCGGTGCCGCTGGGCTGGCCAGCGACCTTCTCTGCCGCGGCGGTCGGTTACCTGCCTATCAGCTATCAATGGTTTAAGAACGGCGCGCTCGTGCCCGGCGCCACCAACGCCAGCTATTCCTTCGTCCCCACCCTCGGCGACAATAATGCCAGCGTCGTCTGCTACGCCACGAATTCCATCGGGGTCACCACCTACTTCACGAACAGCCAGCCGGCGATGCTGACCGTCTTTACGCCGCCCACGCTGTCATGGCTGGGGGAGTATGCCGGGGGCGTGGACAGCCTTTGGAACACCGGGTCGCCCGACTGGACCAACGATGCCAGCGGCGGCGGTGTGATTATGTTCGCGCAGACCAACGCCGTCCTGTTCGATGACCGCACGCCCGGCGCTGATGTGGACCTGACGGGCGCCATGATCCCGTACAGCATCACGGTCCACGCTTCATCGCACGACTATGTGTTTACCTCGTCTTCCCAGCTCGGGTCCCTGGTTGGCCAGGGTGCGCTCACGAAGCTGGGCACGGACACCTTGATCCTTGACGTGCCCGACGGCATGAGCGGCCCGGTGACGATCTCGGGCGGCACCTTGCAGATCGGCTACAACGACGCCTTCGGCAGCCTGGGCAGCGGACCCGTGACCAACGCCGCGACGCTCTCCTTCGCGCGGTCCGACACGGCCCTCGCCGTGCCCAACGCCATCCACGGCTCGGGCACCTTGAGCTTCAATGGCAGCGGCGCCGTGACTCTTTCCGGCAATAGCGATTACACCGGCCCGACGCTGCTCAATGCGGGCATCGTGTACCTGACGAGCAGCACCGCCCTCGGCAGCCCGAGCACCGGCACAACCGTCGCCAACGGCGCCCAGCTCTACATCACGGCCAATGTTGACATGGCCGAACCGCTCACGATCACTGGCGCCGGCGACAGCAACGGAGCGCTGCGCAAGGGCGGCGCCGGCGCGACCGTCGAGAACGGGCCGGTGATGCTGGCGGGCGACTCGACGATCGGGCTGGACAGCGGGGCGACGCTTACGTTGAGCAACGTGGTCTCGGGCACGGCGGCCCTGACGATCGTCGGCAGCGGCACCCTGACGCTCAGTGCCAACAATACCTTCAGCGGCGGCTTCAGCCTGGATGGCAGCGTCAACACGCCCATCATCAACGTGGATGCTACTCATGCGCTCGGCGCTGGGCCGGTCACAGTCATCGGCACGGGCCGATTCGTCATCGGCGACGGCTTGAACGTCCCGAATGCGTTCACCGCCAACCTGATTTCGCCCGCCGTCGGCTACGGCGTCATCATGGTCAACGACAATACCAACGGCACGGTGACGACCGTCAGCGGGCCGATCACCTTCACCGATCTGCCCGTCAACGGGGGCGACTTCGTAGGGCCCACCACCTCGGGCTACCTGAACGTGACCGGGCCGGTAACCAATACGGCCAACGGGGTGGTCACTTCGCGCGCCGGCCTGGTGCGTTTCTCCGGCGGCGGCGATTATACGCTCTTCATGCTCAATGCGGGCACGCTCTCCATCGGCGCCAACGATGGACTGTGCCCCAAGGCCTCGGTGACCATGGCGGCCTCAGCGGATGCCATCCTGGACCTGAACGGTTTTAGCCAGGCGCTCACGGGCTTGACCGACGGCGCCACCTTCGCGGAGGTGGTGACCAACAGCGCGGCCACGCCGAGCACATTAACGTTGAACCTGGGGGCGGACGACACGTACAGCGGCGCCCTCGCCGGCAACCTGGCCCTCGTCGAAAACGGCGCGTCAACGCTGATCCTGCAGGGCACCAATTCCTACACCGGCAATACCACGGTAAACGGCGGCACGCTCACCATCGCCCAGCCGACGCTCTCCGCAGGGTCAACCATCACGCTGGCCTCCGGCGCATTGTTGCAGTTGAACTTCACGGGGACCAATGCCGTGCGCGGCCTCGTGCTGGGTGGCGCCCCCCAGGTGGCCGGCGTCTATAACAACACCACCACGCCGACGTTCATCACCGGCTCGGGCAGCCTGCTGGTGTCGCTCGCGACCAATCCCACAAACATGGTGTTCAGCGTGAGCGGCACCAACCTGAACCTGTCCTGGCCGTCCGACCATCTGGGCTGGACTTTGCAGACCAACGCCGTGAGCGTGGCCGATCCGAACGCCTGGTTCGCCTGGCCCGGATCGAGCGGCACGAACTCTCTCCAGATCCCCATCGGTCCTGCAACCCCGAGGGTGTTCTTCAGGCTGGTATCTCACTAAGCCTGCATAGGCGCGTCGGCCCGTGCAACTGTTTGGAGTTCAAGCTTCAGCTTGTGCCGGAAGTAGCGCGGGCGCGCGGAGGGCGCTTCTCCCTCTCCCATCGGATCGGGAGAGAGCTGGGACCGGCCGGCCCATCATAAATGAGCACCAGATTCACCAGCCGCAGAACAGTAATTCAGGCATTTAGGCTGGGCTTCACCCTGATCGAACTGCTGGTCGTGATCTCGATCATTGCCATCCTTGCCGCGCTGCTGCTGCCGACCCTCGCCCGGGCCAAAGAGAAGGGCATCCGCGCCCAATGCATGAGCAACCTCCGCCAGGTGGGCGTCGGCGCCAACAGGTACGCCGGCGATAACAGCGACCTCCTGTTTTCGTCACCTCCTGGAAGGTTGGCTCACGGCGGGTGTTTGCCTACCAGGAAGACTGGGGGACCGTCACCGACACGCAACTGACCGCCGTGAAGCCAACGCCCACGGATTTCCAATGTTTCTTCTTGCCAATCTCACACGCCTCGTCACAATCGGGGCAATGGAGACGGCAGCAGACCGAGTTGATCTCCAGGAGTCGGGAGAACCTCCCGAAGGGGTTCTTACTACACCAAACACGTTCAGCAACGAATGCAGACCAGAACTACTATGAACAAGATACACCTCACGCTCCTCATCACGGCACTTACCGGCGCCTCGGCGCTGGGTCAGGGCGCCGTCCCCCTCGCACCTGTGCCCGTTACCAACGGCCTGACCGGGATGCTGGCCGGCCCGCAGGTCATGGCGGAACTCTTCGGCGGCCCATTCGGAGCGCCGGAGGGCAGCCTGACCCAGTTGGTATCGCCGATCGCTTTGAGCGGCGGCTACGCGTCCTTTGGGTCAGTCACGGTTCCGTTCGCGCTAGGCTCCACGATCGAGCTCCAAATCCGCGCCTGGGACGACGCCAGCGGCTTATACGCCAACTGGTCGCAGGCCCAGCCGGCCTGGCTGGCCGGAGCGATCTTGGGCGGGGAGTCGCAAATCGTGGATGCCCTCGTCCAGGGCGGGACAGAGCCAGGACCACAGATCATCGTTCCCGGGTTCACCATTACGCAGATCCCTGAGCCTTCGGCGGCGGCTCTGGGGTTCCTGGCATTGTGCCTCTGGCAAGCCCGGCGCGTAAAGCCGCGGCTATAACGGTGTAAGACGTTAGCCATTAGTAACTTGCGCACTGGCAGGGATTCGTTCCCTTCACCCGCGCCGTAAGCAGCGTAAGACGCATAGGTTGCGCAGCTACAGGCACTTGCGGACTTGTTCCGACAGCCTGGAACCCGCATTTCCCACGACCCCCACCTTTGACCTGTGGGGGTCTGGCGTTTCACCGGAGAGTGCCCGGTGTATCTCCCATGTGGGTCGACCCACATGGGAGATACACCGGGCACTCACAGGCAAGACCAGTCACCTACGAGGGGGCCCCAAGCCAGGCTGCGGGGGTGTGGCGGCAAGCCTGGTCGCAAGGATGAAAAGGAAGCAAATCATTGGCCCACTATCGGTTATGAATTCAGCCACCTCAGCGAAGACTACTTGGGTCCGGGCAATGCGAACGCCACGTAGGAATCGCCGCTTTTCGTGCCCATCTTGCCCCCGCCGCAGGCGATGACCACGTACTGCCGGCCATCGGCCATGTAGGTTGCGGGCGTGGCGTAGCCTCCCGCCGGCAGCTTGGTTTGCCAGAGGACTTTGCCCGTGCGCCGGTCAAACGCGCGGAACATCTCATCCTTGCTCGCCCCAATGAAGACCAGGCCGCCCGCCGTCGCGAGCGGGCCGCCATAGTTTTCCAGACCAGTCGGCGGGACGCCGCGGGCAGTCAGCGCCGGGTCTTCCCCCAGCGTGACGTGCCACCGCCACTCCCCGGTGTTCAGGTCCAGCGCGTTGAGCGTCCCCCACGGCGGCTTCACGGCGGGATAACCGTTCGTATCAAACCAGCGGTTATACCCCGTGATGCTGTACGGAATGCCCCCCAGCACCTCGTCCCCGGTCACCTCGCCCCTGGGTGTCAGGGCATCGGAGGGCGGATTCACGTCGCAAGTGAAATCAACGACCAGCTTCTTCTGTGCCTCGGATAGGAAGCCGAACGAGGGCATCATGCCACGCCCGGTCTGCAATAGCCGCAGAATATCCGGCTTGCTCATCCGCTTGCCGATGTCCACCAGCGAAGGGACATTCTGCGCCTTGTTGCCCTTGCGCTCCGGACCATGGCAAGCCGCGCAAATCTGCGCGAACATTTGCTCGCCCCGCGCCGTGGGGCTGTTCGTCCCCGGCCGCATCTGAACCATCGTCAGAATCCAGGCCATTTCGTTTGCATTGACGTAGAGCATGCCATCGGGGGTGGTCGCCGCGCCGCCCCATTCGCCGCCGCCGTCGAAACCGGGGAAGATGATCGTGCCCTGCGTGCTCGGCGGGGCGAACGGCACATGCGGGCGCAGCCGCGCGAACCGGTCCAGCACCGCGCGGTGCGCTTCGGGCGAACGGTCGGTGATCTGGTCATAGGTGAACAACTGCCGCGCAAAGGGCGTCGGCTTGAGCGGCAACGGCTGCGTCGGCCAGGCCGCCTCGCCCTCCAAATCGGACGGCGGCACTTGTATCTCCCGCACCGGGAACAGCGGCTCCCCCGTGTCCCGGTTGAACACGAAGACGTGGCCCGACTTCGTGGTCTGCGTAATGGCGTCCACCTTGTGGCCATCCCGCTGGAGCGTCACGAGGTTCGGCGGCGCCGGCAGGTCACGGTCCCACAGGTCGTGGTGGACGCATTGGTAATGCCACAGCCGCCGCCCCGTCCGCGCGTCCAGCGCCAGCAGGCAGTTGGCGAAGAGGTCCTGCCCGATCCGGTTGCCGCCCCAGAAATCGAACGACGCTGACCCGGTCGGCGCGTACAGCACCCCGCGGGCTTCATCCAGGGCCATGCCGGCCCAACAGTTGGCGCCCCCGACGTAAGTCCACGCATCCGGCGGCCAGGTGTCCGCGCCAAACTCGCCAGGCCAGGGAATGGTATGGAAAATCCACACCATCTTCCCCGTGCGAATGTCGTAGGCCCGAATGTGCCCTGGCGCTGCCGGTGCCGGCCCTTCGCCGACCCGCAACGGCAGGAAAATCAGATTCTGGTACACAATGCTCGGGGTCGTCTCGACCACGTAAAGCTTGCTCACGTCGCGCCCCAGGTCGTCCTTCAAGTCCACGTGCCCCTCCTGCCCGAAACTGCGGACCGGGCGGCCCGTCGCTGCGTCAACGGCATACAGGAAGTGGTCGGCGGAAAAGAGAATCCGCCGGTCCCTACCTTCCGCCCAATACACCACGCCGCGGTTGATTCCCACCGCTCCCCCTGCCGCGCTGCCGGCGAAAGGGTCGTAGCGCCAAAGCTCCTTGCCCGTCGTGGCCTGCAGCGCCACCAGCTTGAGCTGCGCGGTCGTGCCGTAAACCACGCCGTCAATAATCAGCGGGTTGCACTGTATCTGGGACAGGTTGTCCGACCGCGCATCCCCGGAATGATAGGTCCAAGCCACCTGGAGCCCGCCCACATTGCGGGTGCTGATCTGGTGCAGGCTCGAGTAGTGGCTCCGGGCCTTGTCCCCCAGATAGACCGGCCAATCCTTGTCAGCCGCCCCCGCCGCCGCGCCGGCCAGCATCACCCAAACCAACAGCGCCCCCCGCCCAAGCGCCAAACACCTTCCCGCACAGTTTTCCTGGAACATAAACCACTCGTTGACGCCTACACCTTAGACGCCCCCCGGGCGTTTGTCAGGCAGTGGATTAATTTTGATTTCGCGCTTGCATCCCGAAGCAGAACGTGAGAGAAATACGCCTGCATCCGGTCCCCTAACATAAATATGCGGCATATAACCGTGTGACCTGCGCCTCCTGAACCGTCGAAAGCTCCATTATGAATACCTCTCTGACCACCCGCTACGCCTCGATCCTGCTCACCTTCTGCCTGCTATTGGCCCTCCCCGCCAGGCAGGCCTCGGCTGCCGTGCTCTGGTGGGACAACAATACGACCAGCACGCCCGGTAGCGGCACCTGGGACACCACCACAAAGAACTGGGCGACATCATCGGTCCTGACGACTGCCACCGTCGTTTGGGCCACCGCCGATGCAGCCGTCTTCGTGGCTGGCGGCACATCGCCCGGTGCCATCACGATCACGGTGACCAGCGCGGTGAATTTTGCCGGCATGTTCGCTAACGGCGTCGGGGGCAGCTCATGCAGCCCGACGTTTAGCGGCACCGGCTCATTGAACCTGGGTGCGGGTTTGCAGGGCTTCTACATCAGCCCGAGCCAGACGATTACGGTCAATGTGCCGATTACAGGGACGGGCGGAGTAGAACAGCAAGGGAGCGGCGTCCTCTCGTTGTATGGCAATAATACCTACACCGGGGGCACCGAGATAACCGGGGGCCAGACTCTTAACTACAACAATAATAATTCGTTCGGCACCGGCACGATCATCATTGGCGGCAACAGCGGCGGGCTGGCCAGCACCGCCAGCACCGCGCTCACCATCGCTAACAACTTCTCCTTCCCCACGGCGGGATGGAACCTGAACCTGGCGGGCGGGGTGCCCGTAGGCGGCCTGCCGGGCACCACGTTTACTGGCAACTTCCCGCTGCCGGCGGGCACGACGATGCTCTACACGGGCGGTGCCGGGCAACTCATCGAGATCGCCGGCCCGATCAGCGGCGCGGGGGCAACGCTCATCATCTCCGATCCCGGCACGATGTGGCTGGCGGGCGTGAACACCTATACCGGCAACACGTCCATCACCAATACCCTGGGCAGCCCCAACCCGGCGCTCAAGATTATTGGCTCGGGTTGCCTGGGTGGCGGCAATTATGCCGGCACCATTACCAATGCCGGTAGCTTCACCTATGCGAGCTCCGCCGCGCAGACCTTGTCCGGAGTCATACTCGGCGCCGGCACGGTGACGAATAGCGGCCCCGGCACGCTGACGCTTTCCGGGGTCAATACCTACAACGGGGCGACCGTGGTGACCGGCGGCGAAATCGTGGGCGTGACTGGCGGCTCGTGCGCCAGCAGCGCCGTGACGGCCAATTCGACAGGCGTGCTGGGTGTGTCGGTGACCGACCCCACGAAGCAGTGGACCTGCCCCAGTGCGACCTTCAGTTCCGGCACCCCGGGCCTCGATTTCAACTTCGGCATCGTGACGCCCAGCACCTCGTTGGCGCCGCTCAACGTCACCGGTGCGGCGGCGTTCACGGTGACGCCCACCGTGACGGTCGAAGGCAGCGGGCTTGTAGCCGGCGGTGGTCCGTACCCGCTGATGACCTGGGGCAGCACTTCGGGCACTCCACCCGCGAGCGTGAACATGGGACCCCACGCCAGCGGAACCCTGAGCGTGGTGGGCAACACGCTCTACCTCACTGTCAGCGCGAATACCGAACCATTGACCTGGAACGTGAGTGGGACTGGCGCCTGGGACATCAACACGTCCCAAAACTGGGTGGATAACACCGCTACCGCGGCTTTCTACCTCCAGCCCAGCGCTCCGGGCGACGCGGTGGTCTTTGCGGATACCTACATCACCGCTTCGCCAACGGTCACGCTGAATACCACGGTCAGTCCGGCGTCCGTTCTCGCCAACAACTCGACTTACAACTACACGATTTCCGGCAGTGGCGGCGTTGCCGGAAGTGCGGCGTTGACCAAGCAGGGCAGCGCCAGTCTGACCCTCCTCAACGCCAACACTTACTCGGGCGGCACGACCATCAGCGCTGGCACGCTCCAATTGGGCGACGGCGCGACGGGCAACGGCAGCGTCGCAGGCAATATCACGGACAACGCCAACCTCACTTTCGCCAACTTCAATCCCCAGACGTTCGGCGGCGTCATCAGCGGCAGCGGTGCGCTCACGGCGGCAGGTCCCGCGAAGCTCATCCTGACCGGGCTTAGCTCCCTCACGGGCCTTGCCACGATCAATTCTGGTGTCACGCTCCAACTGGGCGACGGCGTGGGCAACAACGGCAGCCTGGCGGGCAATATTAGCAACAGTGGCAGCCTCGTCGTTTCTAACTTCAACCCCCAGACCTATTCCGGAGCCATCAGTGGGACGGGCACGCTCACCCTTGGGGGCCCAGGCACGCTCACCTTGAGCGGCGCCAATACCTACAGCGGTGGCACGACGATCAACGCCGGAACCCTGAGTGTCAATACCATCGCCGATTCCGGGACGAGCGCCCTGGGCTACGGCACGGCCTTAAACCTGAACGGTGGCACTCTTTCCTACAGCGGCGCGGCGGCGGCCACCACGACGCGCGCGGTTACTTTAAGCGGCACCGCCTCCGTCATTGATCTGCCCGGTGGCAGCCTGGAGTTTAACAGCCAGGTCAAAAGCGGCACGTTTACCAAGACGAGCAGCGGCACGCTGACGCTGAGCGGCAGTACGGACAACTCCTCTCTGGGGGTTACCGTCAATGCCGGCAAGGTGGTATTAAACAAGGCCAGTTCGAGCACCGTCCATGGAGTAGGCGTGGCCACGACCGTTAACAGCGGCGGCACACTTCAGTTGAGCGGGAGCGGCGGCTACGAGATTTTCAGCGGCGTCACTGTCACCGTCGCCAGCGGCGGCGTCCTCGACGCCAATGGCCAGAGCGATTCGTTCACGAAGCTGAACCTGGCCGGCACCGGCATTAGCAGCGGCGGCGCCCTCATCAACAGCAGCGCCAGCACCACCTCCACCCTTACGCTCAGCAGCGGCCTTGTCCTCACCGCCAATAGCTCGGTGGGCGGCAGCGGCAGTATCACCGTGAATAGCGTAATCAGTGGCGGCTTTGCCCTGACCTACGTCGGCACCGGGACCCTCACACTCACCAACGTCAATACCTACACAGGTGCCACCACCAACAGTTCCAGCTCCGGCACGCTCACTATTGCCAGCGGAGGTAAGTTGAACAGCGGTAGCTACTCTGGCCTCATAGCCAACAGCGGAACGTTCAATTTCAACAGCCCGGTTTCCCAGACCTTGTCGGGCATCATCAGCGGATCAGGTCCGATCAATGTGACCGGGGGAGCGGGGTGCATCCTGACCCTCAGCGGCGCCAACACCTTTACCGGCTTGCTGACCATTAACAATGACAGCCAGGTGAATATCAACGCGCTCAGCGGCCTGGGCACCGCTCCGGCTTCCACAACCGCCAATGCGTTGACCCTGAACTTCGGCTTCCTGCGCGTCCAAAACGCTTCCGTCAGCCTGAGCTCCAAGTACGGCATTACTCTGGGAACCGGGCAGAGTTTCGGAGGGATTAGCCTTGGTGGAAGCATCCAAGTCGCATCCGGCTTGACGATGACCATCCCGGGCGTCATCACCGGGCCTAGTGCCTTCATGGTCGGAGGTGGCACTGCCGCCGCCGGCTATGGGACCAACCTCCTGAGCGGCGCCAATACTTACCTTGGCGGGACCGCTATCTCCACCGGCTGGTTGAGATTAGGCGCCAACGGCTCGCTGCCTTATGGAACGACGACGGTGATCGCCGCGGATAACAATGGTGGCGCCGGGCTCGACCTCGGCGGCTTCAGCCAGACCATCGGCCCGCTGGCAAGTACGAACGCGTTCTCCGGCACAGCCGGCAGCGGTACTCCCACCATCGTGCTCAGCGGCGCGCTGACAGTCCTCGAGACGAACGTTAATACTACTTTCGGCGGCAAAATCGTGGGCGCCGGCGGCAGCCTCACGATTAATGGCGACTCGACTCTGACCCTGACTAATGTCAACAGCTACACCGGCAACACGACGATCAGCGCCGGTGGACTTACTATCGGCGGCGCGGGTTCGCTCGGCAGCGGCTCCTACGCAGGCGCCATCGCCAACAGTGGTACGTTCACCTACAATAGCTCCGCCGCGCAAACCCTGTCGGGCGTTGTCTCAGGCACTGGCGCGTTGAATCAAACCGGCTCGGGCACATTAACCCTCACCGGCACCGACACGTACACCGGCGCCACCACTGTGAGCGCAGGCAAGCTCCTGGTGAACGGTTCGCTCGCGGCGGGCAGCGCGGTCACCGTCTCGGGCGGCACGCTGGGCGGCAACGGCACCATCGGCGGCCTCGTCACGGTCAATGCCGCCGGCACGCTCGCGCCGGGCGCCTCAATCGGCACGCTAACTTTGGCGGTGGCTCCCGTATTGGGCGGCACCACTGCGATGGAGATCAACAAGGCTGCCGGCCCGGTCCTGACCAGCGACAAACTGGTCGTCAGCCCCGGTGGCGGCACGTTGGTGTATGGCGGGACGCTGGCCATCACCGCCTCGGGCCTGCCGCTCGCCAGCGGCGACACCTTTACCTTGTTTGCTGCGGACAGCTTCTCCGGTTCATTCAGCTCTATCGCCCCCGCCACACCGGGCCCGGGGCTGCTCTGGGACACCTCTCGCTTGGCGGTTGACGGGACCATCAAAGTGCTGTGCGACGGCACGCTGGCGGCCAGCGCCGGACCGAACCAGAATATCTGCTCGGGCAGCGGAACGACTATTGGCGGCAGCCCCACCGCGACGGGCGGCACGGGGAGCTACACCTATAGCTGGAGCCCGACTGCTGGACTGAGCAGCGCGACGGTTGCGAACCCGAACGCCTCGCCCACGAGCACCACCCTCTACACCGTCACAGTTACGGATTCCGGCGGTTGCACTGCTATGTCCAGCGTCACCGTGGCTTTGAATACACCGCCGACGATTTCCACCCAGCCAGCCAGCCAGGCCGCGTGCGCCGGCTCGACGGCGACGTTCTCTGTGACTGCCACTGGCTCCGGCCTCTCCTACTCCTGGGCCCAACACAATAACACCGGCTGGGGCAGCCCCTGGCAGGTAACCGGCGGCGGCTCCAGCTTCCTGGCCAGCTCCACCGATAATGACTTCGGCGACCCGGCCTGCTTCACCTTCTCCACCCAGGGCGACATCAACAGCCCTTCGATGGGTCACGCCCTGGGCCTCTGGGGCGGATTCACCGGCGACGAGCAGGTCACCCGGACCTTTGCCCTGCTGGCGGCCGGCCAAGTGGTCAGCATTGACTTCGATAACGGCAACGTGGATACCGGCAGCAAGGTGGGCTTCAGCCTGGAAGACAATACGGGCACTGACCTGCTGCAGTTCTACTTCCTGGGCGGCGCGGCCAATTATAAGTACTGGGACACCTCCGCCGGCGAGCAGGACTCGGGCATACCGTTCGAGCGGACGGGCCTGCGCGTGCAGTTCGTTTTGACTGCCGCCAACACCTACTCGCTGATCGTGACCCCTTGCGGCGGCACGGCCACCACCTTCTCCGGCGCCTTCTCCGGCACCATCGCGCAGGTGAAGCTGTTCAACGGCAACACCACCGGCGGGGACGACAAGAATGCTTACTTCAACAACTTCCTGGTCGGCGGCTACGCGGATAACGCGGACAACTACGGCAGCGCGCCTGACTTTGCCGGCAAAGACCTGGGCGACCAGCCCATCGTGGCCGGCAACGGCAGCAGCACCTACACGACCCCGCCGCTCACCACGGCGGACAACGGCTCCGTGTACGAAGTCACAGTCTCCGGTTGCGGCGGCGCCGTGCTCTCCAGCCCGGCCACGCTGACGGTCAATCCGCAACCCACGGTCAGCGTGAACTCGGCGACGATTTGCGCCGGCGGCAGCGCCAACCTGGTGGCCACCACCAGCGCCAGCACTCCGAGCTATCTGTGGAGCCCCGGCGGGGCCACCACGGCAGGTATCACGGTCTCGCCCAGTTCGACCACGACCTACACAGTAACCGTGACCGATGGCACGACCGGCTGCACCAACACCGCCAGCGGCACGGTTACGGTCAACCCGCTGCCGACGGTGAGCGTGAACTCGCAGACGATCTGCGCCGGCGGTTCGGCCATCCTAACGGCCACCACGAGCGCGAGCAACCCGAGCTACTTGTGGAATGACCCGGATGCCTCCACCACGCCCTCCATCACGGTCTCCCCGGCCACGACGACGACCTACACGGTGACGGTTACCGATGGCGTGACCGGCTGCGTTAATACGGGCAGCGGCACGGTGACGGTCAATCCGTTGCCGACGGTGGCGGTGAACTCGCAGACGATCTGCGCGGGCGCCTCGGCCACGCTGACGGCGACCACCAGTGCGGGTAGCCCGAGCTTCCTGTGGAGCCCGGGCGGCGCCACGACGCCTTCCATCACGGTCTCGCCGGCTTCGACCACGACCTATACGGTGACGGTCACGGACGGCACGACCGGCTGCGCCAACAGCGGCAGCGGCACGGTGACGGTCAACCCCTTGCCGACGGTGACGGTGAACTCGCAAGCTATCTGCGCGGGCAGTTCGGCCACCTTGACGGCGAACACCAGCGCCGGCTCGCCCAGCTTCCTGTGGAGCCCGGGCGGCGCCACGACGCCTTCAATCACCGTCTCGCCCGCTTCGACGACGACCTACACGGTGACCGTAACCGACGAGGTGACCGGATGTGTCAACATGGGCAACGGCACGGTAACCGTCAACCCGCAACCGACGCTGACCCTCGACAGCACCAACCAGACCGTATGCGCGGGCATGGAGGTGACCTGGTCGGTGGCAGCCAGTGGCGACGGTGCTACCTATCAGTGGCAGCGCAACGGGACGAACCTGCTGGAAGGCGTGGACAACTTCACCGGCACCACCCACGCGACGCTGACCAACAGCGCCGTGAGCGCCCTGGATGCGGCTGATACCACCAACGGCTACGACTGCGTCATCAGCATCGGCTCGTGCAGCGTCACTTCCAGCGTGGTCTCGCTGACAGTGCTTGTCGCGCCGACGGTGAGCGTGAACTCCCAGACGATCTGTGCGGGAGGTTCGGCCATGCTGACAGCCACCTCCGACGCCACCAACCCGGCGTATCTCTGGAGCCCAGGCGGCGCCACCACGGCCTCGATCACTGTGTCGCCGGCCGTGACGACGACCTACACGGTGACGGTGACCGATGGCACGAATGTCTGCCCCGGCACCGGCAGCGGCACGGTAACGGTTAACCCGTTGCCCGACGTCAGCGTCAACTCGGAGACGATCTGCGCCGGCGGCTCGGCCATGCTAACGGCCACCACGGGCGCGAGCAGCCCGAGCTACTTGTGGAATGACCCGAATGCTTCGACCACGCCCTCCATCACAGTCTCCCCGGCCGCGACCACGACCTACACGGTGACGGTTACCGACGGCGTGACCGGCTGCGCCAACACCGGCAGCGGCACAGTGACCGTCAACCCGTTGCCGACGGTGGCGGTGAACTCACAAACCATCTGCGCCGGCGGTTCGGCCACCCTGACCGCGAGCACCAGCGCCGACAGCCCCAGCTACCTGTGGAGCCCCGGCGGCGCGACGACGCCCTCCATCACGGTCTCGCCCGCTTCGACCACGACCTACACGGTGACGGTCACGGACGGCACAACGGGCTGCGCCAACAGCGCCAACGGCACGGTCACGGTGAACCCGCTGCCGACGGTGAGCGTAAACTCGGCGGGGATCTGCACCGGCGGGTCCACGACACTGACGGCCACCACCAGCGCGGGCAGCCCGAGCTTCCTGTGGAGCCCGGGCGGCGCCACGACGCCTTCCATCACGGTTTCGCCGGCTTCGACCACGACCTACACGGTCACAGTCACCGACGGAGTCACGGGTTGTGCCAATAGCGGCAGCGGCACCGTGACCGTCAACACGGCGCCGACGGCAGATGCCGGCTCCGACCAGACGGTCTGCGCGGGCACCCGGGGTGGAACGGCCCTCGGCGGCGATCCCACCGCCAGCGGCGGAACGCCACCCTACACCTACAGTTGGTCGCCTACGACCGGCCTGTCCGACCCGACGGCTGCCAACCCGACGGCTGAGATCGGTAGCACCACCACCTACACGGTCACGGTTACCGACCAGAACGGCTGCACGGCGACCGCCTCAGTGGTCCTTACAATCCCGCCGCTGCCGAACATCGAGTCCATCACCATGTCGGGCACCGATGTAACGCTGGTTTGGGATTCGCTCTCCGGCCAGGCCTACCGCGTGCAATACACATCGGACCTGACTCCGCCCGCGACGTGGACGGACCTGACGCCGGACGTCACAGCGGCCGGGGCTACGGCTACCTACACGGACCACGCCGGCGGCGCTACGCCACGGTTCTACCGGATCATGATCGTGTGCCCCTCCGGGATTGTCTTCGATTAACTCGACGCTTCCTTGACGGCGGCAGACGAATGGGCTAAACGGTAAGTACTTGGGCGCCGGGCCTCGACCAGGGACCCGGCGCTCTTTGTCTGTTGAAATGAAAGACCTGCACCTGATGCTCAACCGCAAGACCCCATCCTCACTGCCGCGGATAGGACTGTCCGCGCTCCTGGCAGTAGCCGCGCTCGCCGCCCCGGCGTTCGCCTCGACCCTGCCGGTCATCCCGCTGCCGGTGACCATGCAGCCGCGCGCCGGCGTGTTCACCCTCTGTCCCGCCCTGCCGGTCCCGGGAGTGCCCTCCCATGCCGTCACCCGGATTTACACGGATGGCGCTTCCTTCCAGAACGGCCAATACCTGGCCATGATGCTCTTCCGATCCACCGGCTACGAGTTCATCGTCGCCACGAACAATGCCACCGGTCCCATTCGCGGCGCAGTGCTGCTCACCACCGCCAACGCCATCCCCGCGCTGGGGGCTGAGGGCTACGAGCTTACCGTGGCGCCGGACTCCGTCGTCGTGCGCGCCCCGGCGCAGGCGGGTGTGTTCTATGGCGTGCAATCGTTCCTCCAGCTCCTGCCGCCGCAGATCATGTCAACCCGGGCGGTGAGCGGCGTGGCTTGGACCGCCCCCTGCGTTTACATCCAGGACCAGCCGCGGTTCCAATGGCGCGGGGTCATGCTGGACGTGTCGCGCCACTTCGTGGACAAACAGGAGGTCAAACGCATCCTCGACGGGCTCGCCCTGCACAAGATCAACCGCTTCCACTGGCACCTGACCGACGACCACGGCTGGCGGCTGCAGATCACCAACAGCGCCTGGACAACGCTGACCTCTACCGCTACGACCAACACCGGAGCGTGGCGGACGGGCATTGACTACGGGCAGAACCCCGCGGCGAGCACGGCGTGGAACTCCATCGGCAAGTATGGCGGCTACTACACCCAGGACGACATTCGCGAGGTGGTTGCCTATGCCCAGCAGCGCTTTATCACCATTGTGCCCGAGGTCGAATTCCCGGCCCATTGCTCCGCCGCCTTGCTCAGTTATCCTTCCCTCGGCTGCGGCAATTCGGGGAGTGTGTATAACCCGGACAACATCAACTACAGCTATACCCTGTTCAGCCTCGTGAACAGCGGCACGTTCTTCACCAACGTGCTGACCGAGGTCATGCAGATGTTCCCGGGCCAATACATCCACACCGGGGGGGATGAAGTGATCGCCACGGGGGACAGCCAGTGGCTCTCGTACTCGCCGGACGCGAACAAGATTGCGGCCCTGGGCATCACCGGCACGAGCAGCACGCAACGTCGAGGTTACCAGTACTGGCTGAGCACCAACCTCACTGCCTTCCTGAAGGGCAACGGCCGCACCATGTGTGGCTGGTCGGAGATGGAGGACTACGCCACAGTCACCAACGCGGTGCTCTTCGAATGGGAGACCGATAAAGGCAACCTGACCGCCTCCAACGGCCAGCAGGTAGTCATGGCTCCCAACGGCATCAACTACTACCAGGAGGACGATGTCAACACCACGAACAACGAGCCGTTCTTCCAGGTAGGCAACGGCCCGTCCTATGCGACCTTGAGCGGCGTCTACTCCTATGAGCCGGTGCCCTCGACCTTGAATCCCCCCTGGACCACCAACATCATCGGCGCCCAAGTAAACCTCTGGACCGAGTTCGTGCCCAGCCCGCTCAACGTCGAATACAAGATATTCCCCCGCGCGTGCGCGGAATCAGAGGTGACCTGGACGCCCAAGGCGCAGAAGAACTACAGTGATTTCACCGCGCGGCTGGCTGCGGATGAGCAACGCCTGGCTGCCATGGGCCTGAACTACAACCGGGAAACCAACACCCTCATCGGCTCCTGGGGGCCGTCGGTCCCGACCACCGCCACGACCGTCGCTTACACCGTCACGCCCTATATCACGAAGGCCGGCGAGATTGATGTTAGCTTTGTCTGCACCTCAAAGGTTGACGGCCTAAATGTTTACTGGGTGGCACTGTTCGAGAATGGCGTTCAAGTGGACCTCGACACCTTCCACGGTTTCGCGGGGCTTGCCAACTACACCCAAACCGGAAGCGCTTATGGCGGGGTCGCCTACTATGTTCTGCACCTCCCCGCGTACCATCCGGGTTCGACCTATACCATTCAGGCCTCGATCTCGGAGCAAGGCAGCAGCGCCAGCACCAGCGGGAATGTGTATCTGCCGAACTGGAACTGAATGAGAACACCGCTCGTCCTTCTGCTGGTCCTCCTGTCCCTGGGGCTTCCCGCGCTCCTGCGGTCTCAGTCGCTGACGGTCACCACGTTGGCGGGTTCTGCGGGGCAGGGGAGTGCGGATGGCACGGGCGGCGCGGCAGGCTTCACCAACCCGTGGGGTGTGGCCGCCGACAGCTCCGGCAACGTTTATGTGGCGGACACCGACAACCACACCATCCGCATGATCACGGCGGCGGGCATGGTCAGCACCCTGGCGGGCGCCGCCGGACTCAGCGGCACAAATAACGGCACCGGCAGCGCCGCACGGTTTAATAAGCCGCAAGGCGTGGCGGCGGACAATTCCGGGAACCTCTATGTGGCCGATACCGGCAACAACACCATTCGTATGATTGCCCCCGGCGGCATCGTATCCACACTGGCCGGCGCCCCGGGCCTGTCTGGCAGCACGGATGCCACCGGCAGCAACGCCCGGTTCTCCGAGCCTGAGGGAATCGCGGTCAACGGCGCCGGAACGCTGATCTACGTCGCCGATACCTGGAACCATACCATACGGCAGGTCACCTCCGCCGGCGTCGTTACGACGTTTGCTGGTTTCCCCGGCAACTTCGGCACCAATAACGCCACGGGCACCAATGCCCAATTCTACCAGCCGCAAGGCGTCGCCGTTGACGCCTTGGGCAACGTCTATGTGGGCGACACCGGCAACCAGGCCATCCGCAAGATCACCTCCGCCGGCCTCGTGACCACGCTCGCCGGCTCCATGCTCAATTACGGCAGCGGGAACGGAAGCGGCACCGGCGCGCAGTTCTGGGCGCCGCAAGGGCTGGCGCTGGATAGCGGGAACAATCTCTACGTCGCTGACTCCCTCAACAACACCATCCGCATGATCACGCCCGGCGGCGTGGTCTCCACTTTCGCCGGGACCGCCGGCACCCTCGGCAGCGCGGACGGCACCGGCACGGCCGCCCGGTTCTGGCTGCCACAAAGCACCGCCGTGGACGGCCTGGGAAATATCTACGTTGCCGATACGGCCAACGGCACTATCCGGAAGATCGCCGCGGGCGCGGTCGTCACCACCTTCGCGGGCTCGGCTTCCGTCGGCAGCGCCGATGCGGCCGGCACCAGCGCGCGATTCTACTGGCCGGCAGGCGCCGCCATTGACAACTCGGGCAACACTTATGTCGCTGATACAGGCAACAGCACCATTCGAGCGGTGACCTCCGCGGGCGTGGCCAGCACCTTGGCAGGCTCCGCCGGGAGCATTGGCGGCGGGGACGGCTCGCCCGGCAACGCCCGATTCAATACCCCTCAGGGCGTGGCGGTTGACACTTCGGGGAATACCTACGTCGCGGACACGGGCAACAGCACGATCCGCAAGATCGCCGGCGGCGCGGTCAGCACCCTGGCCGGCGCCGCGGGCACGAACGGTTGGACCGACGGCACGAACACCGGCGCGGTCTTCAACCGCCCTCAGGGCATAGCCGTCGGCGCGTCCGGCACACTGTATGTAGCCGACACGTGGAACCACGTCATCCGCAAGGTGACTTCCGCCGGGGTGGTCACGACCCTGGCCGGCGTTGCGGGCTACGCCGGGTCCACCGATGGCACCAGCCCGGGCGATGGCACCAACACGGCCCACTTCAATTGCCCCGCGGGCGTGGCGGCAGACGCCTCCGGGAACGTCTATGTGGCCGATACCGGCAACCACGTGATCCGCAAGGTGACGGCCGCCGGCGCGGTGACCACCCTGGCCGGGCTGGCGGGGGTTTGGGGCAGTGCCGACGGCACCAACAATGCCGCGCGATTCTACCAGCCGCAGGACATCACCGTTGACCTGAACGGAAACCTCTACGTGGCGGACGCCGGCAACCAGACGATCCGCATGATCTCTCCGGCGGGAACGAACTGGGTCGTCACCACCGTCGCCGGACTGGCGGACGTGAGTGGCAGTTCCGACGGCGCGGGCAATGTCGCGCGGTTCTGCTATCCCGCGGGCATCGGCATCAACCCCTCCGGCGTGTTATGCGTGGCGGACCTGGGCAACAACACGATCCGCTCGGCCACAACGTCCAGCAACTCTACCCCGAGCATTCTCACGCAGCCGCAACCCCAAACGGCCAACCAGGGCCAGCCCGCCATCTTTAACGTCGTGGCCGCCGGTTCCGCCCCCCTCTACTACCAGTGGCGCTTTTACGGCACGAACCTGGATGGGGCGACCGCGTCGAGCTACACCGTCGGCAGCGCCCAGACCAACAATGCGGGACCTTACTCGGTCGTCGTCTCCAACTCCCTGGGCACGATGACCAGCTCCAATGCCCTGCTCACGGTGATTATTCCGCCGGCTGTGACCAACGCGCCGCAGGGCCTCACCATCAACCAGGGCATGGACGCCACCTTCACTGTGGGCGCTTCGGGCACGGCCCCGTTCACCTACCAGTGGCTCTTTGACGGCGCCACTATTTCCGCGGCCACTTCGAGCGCCTACACACGCAGCAACGCTCAGCCCACCGACGCCGGCAGCTACGCCGTCATTGTGACCAACTCCGCCGGCAGCGTCACCAGCGCGCCCGCCATCCTGAACGTCAACCCCGTGCCCACCCCGCCGGGTATCGGCACCCCGCCGCAAAACCAGACCGTCAGCCAGGGCTCGCCCGCCAGCTTCAATGTGACCGCCACCGGCTCGACGCCCTTCTCCTACCAATGGCTCTTTGGCACCCTCCCGCTGGCGGGCGCCACGGCTTCCTCCTACAGCGTCGCCAGCGCCCAGGCGACCAATGCCGGCTCCTATTCGGTCATCGTCACGAACCTCTACGGCTCGATCACCAGCTCCGCCGCTCTGCTGACGGTCATCCTGCCGCCCCTCATCAGCACCCAGCCATCCAACCTGCTCGCCTCGGTCAGCAACTCGGTCACCTTCACCGTGGGGCTTTCCCAGGGCACCAGCCCGGCTTACCAGTGGCGCGAAAACGGGACGGCCATCTCCGGGGCCACGCAGTCCAGCCTGACACTCCCTTCCATCACGTGGAGCAGCGCGGGCACTTACTCCGTCGTGGTCAGCAACACCGCCGGCACGCAAACCAGCACGGGGGCCACGCTGATCGTTCAGCAGGCCGCCTTCGCCTTCTTCGATGGTTTCGAAACCTACAACAAGGGCGGCCTCGACAACAACACGAGCGGCGGCGCCAACGCCAACTCCGCCAACCCGTGGTGGGCCTTGTCCACGAGCACGCCCCAAAGCTGGGTCACCAACGTGGATAACGGCGTCACCCCGCACAGCGGCGCACAAATGGTATGTGCCGCCAGCAGCTCCGGCCACCAGGATTACATAAACCTCCTCTACCGCATGAATGCCGGGCAGACCTACTACGGCAATTTCATGTGCGACTGGTGGTTCTACGACCCGTTCGGCTCGAGTCCCAGCGGCGCCACCAACTCCCAGGATTACATCGCCCTCGCGGAATATGCCCCGGTCTCGACCACCAGCGACACGAGCAGCTTCACCACCTACAACCAGCGCATGTCGCTCGGCACCTATAACGGCAACACTGGATACAACTACCTCTACTACCAGGCCCGCATCATCGGGGGCGCAGGGTCATTCGGCTCCCAGAATAGTTGGTACAACACCGCCACCGTGCGCTCGGTGGGCTGGCACCATGCGCGTATCGTGGTCGGCATCCCCAACACCGCCAACTACGCGCCGGTCTCCATGTACATTGACAACATGCTCGCGCCCACGGTCACCTCGCCCGGCACCAACTTCGGCTACAACCTCATCGAGCTGAACCATTATTCGACCGGCGCCGGCATCGGCTGGTGCTACGACGACCTCACCTTCCGCGCGGCCAATGACCCGTGGATTGTCGAGCAGCCGGTCAGCACGAGCGCCAGCCCGGGCCAGGCCGCTTCGTTCTCCACCGTCGCGGTGGGCACCGGCTACCAATGGCAATTCAACGGCGCCAACATCCCCGGCGCCACGACCTCCACCTATAACCTCATCTCCGTCGCCGCCACAAACTTCGGCTCCTACGCCTGTGTCATCAGCGGCACCAACGGTACCCTCGCCACCATCCAGGCCTTGCTGACGGTGACCGGGCCGCCGGCCATTGTGGCCCAGCCCACTGGCCTCACGGTCACCCAGGCCCAGGACGCCGCCTTCAGTGTCACGCCCGCTGGCACGACGCCCCTGGGCTTCCAATGGCGCTTCAACACCACGCCCATTCTCGGGGCGAACGCCACCAACTACACGGTCCTGAGCGCTCAGC
>DATKNZ010000430.1:0-7864 GCA_035541055.1 Candidatus Acidiferrum sp.
CCCGGCTACGGCAAGGAGACCCAGGGCGCGGACCTTGTCCCGTGGACCACGCCCTACACCTCGTCGGATACCTATCCGTCGCTGCTGATCGCCGCGTGCAATTACATCAATGGCGCGAACGATTGGAAGTGGGCGCGCGCCAACTACGCCCGGCTGGCGGACTGGGCGCAGCAGATGATGGCGACCGACCACGACGGCAACGGCCTGATCGAATACCCCGCCAGCGGGAACTACGGCGACCGGCCCACAGCAGCCCGGCGGCCTTCGAACTGGTGGGACACGATAAATTTCGGGCACGAGGACGCCTACGCCAATGCGCTGGCTTACCGTGCCTGCGGCCTGTTCGCGAAGGTCGCCGGCACGCTCGGGCACAGGGAGGACGCTGCCTTGTATGCATCAAAGGCGTCGCGGCTGCGCGCGGCCTACCTGCCGGCGTTCCTCGATCCGGCCACTGGCGTCCTGGCCGGCTGGCGCAGCGCCGATGGCAAACTGCATGATTACTGGTTCACCTTCGTCAACGGCGTGGCGATCAGCTACGGCCTTGTGGACGACGAGGAAGCGCGCCGCATCATGGACAACCTGCTGCGCAAAATGGCCCAGGTCGGCTACACGAACTTCAATCTCGGCCTGCCGGGCAACCTGGTGCCGGTCCACAAAGGCGATTACGCGGACCACAACACGCCGCCTGAGGTGCACGGCGTTCCCCGGCGGGAAGACGGCTCGGATGGATTCCAGTATTACGAGAACGGGGGCGCCACCGCCTGCTTCGCCTACTTCACCGTAAAGGCTCTCTACCAAACGGGCCGGGTGCAGGACGCCCGGCGCCTGTTCGACCCCATGCTGCGCAGCTATGCGGCCGGGGAGTTCCAGGGCTTCGGCCCGAACGGGCTCTCCAAAGACTGGCGCGACTGGTCGGGCGGCTGCCACGGCTACGAAGGGTTCCTCGCCGACGGCTACCTCGGCCTGCTCGCGGTGTATGATGAGCTGAAGGCGAGGTAAGGTGGGGACGCCTCGCCGAGGCGTCTGCCGCCACTCCAACCCGGACACCTCAGCGAGGCGTCCCTACCGGGCAGCGGGCGCGTTCGAAACTCCCGCGACTGGCATCGTCTGGGCCGCTTTGCCGGGCTGCCTGGCCTTGTCCTGCTCGGCGGCACCGGCCGCCGGTGCCGAGGGGCGAGCTGAAGCCGCTGCCCCCTTGGGAGCGGTCGTCGCATCCTCAGCCTCACGGTGCAGGTGCCTGGAAATGAGCGACCCGGTGATGACCACCACAAAGCAAAGCGGCACAGCCGCCAGCGCCCAGAACGCGGACCGGCGCGGGCGGGCGCTGGGCTGGACCCGCTCTCGTCTCGCTGGAGCCGGGGCGGGCGCGGGCTCTCGCGCTGCCGCAGCCGGGGCGGGCGCGGGCACTCGGCTCGCCGGAGCCGGGCCGGGCGCGGGGGCTGGTGCCGGGGTCTCGACCGGCTGCTCAGCGCTCTCCCGTGCGGCCAACCGCACCGGCGCGATGCCCAGGCCCACGTTAAATTGGGGCTCCACGTCCTCTCCCCGCCGTAGATCGGCCACGAGCTGCGTGGCCGCATCCGATTCGATGCCCCGCTGCACCAGGGCGCGTATTACGGCGGCATCGCCCCGGTTGGTGCCAAGCAGCCGCTTGGCAAGGTCTATATCAGTCGGCAGAATCGAACGTGTCATAACTAATGGGCCTATTACTTACAGATTTCGGGCGAGGGACTCAAGAAGCGCTTTCGAGCTGGCCGGGGTTCCCGCGCGATTCGACACCGCCGCCCCGCACCGGTCATCCAAATCCGAAACCCGAAGTCCGAAATCCGAAACAAACAGCAAAGGCTCAAACCGGCAATGACCAAAACTCGCGGCCCGCGTGGGCTTTGAGCATTTCGGGTTTGAGCATTGGGATTTGTTTCGGATTTCGGATTTCGGATTGCGGGTCTCTGCCGCTGACCACGGTCGCCCTGTTAGGTTACGCTCCCTTCAACTAACATGCTCAGGTTATCCTCCACCTTCTCGGGCATCGAATATCCCTTCGACCGGCTGGAAGAGTTCGCCGACAACGGCGAGTCTTTGGAAGTGCAGGTGCCCGGCATCGAGCGCGCCCGGCCAAGCGGCGGCCGTCACCTGTTCGAGCGGTTTGCCTCCTTCCTGCCCTTCAAAACCATGGACCCCTCCCTGTCGTTGGGCGAAGGGAACACCCCGCTCCTGCCGGCCGGCCGCAGCCTGCGAGCCTTCACCGGCATTGAACGTCTCCTCCTTAAGAACGAAACGCAGAACCCCACCTGGAGCTTCAAAGACCGCGGCTCCCTGGCCTGCATCTTCATGGCGCGGGAAGCGGCTGAGACGGTGACCGCGACAATCTCGACGGGCAATATGGGGCACTCGATCGCCGCCTATGCGGCGCGCGCCGGCATCCAGGCGCTCGTCTTCGTGCCCGAGTTCGCGCCCAAAGAGAAGCTCATGGCCATAACGATGCACGGCGCGACGGTGATCAAGGTGCGCGCCCCGGATTACGCCCTGATGAAGAAGACCGTGCTGGGGCTGGCCAAGGCGCTCCGCCTCCGCATTGTCTCGGGAAACGGCCCGGTGCGCGTCGAAGGCTACAAGCTCACGGCCTTCGAAATGCACGAACAACTTGGCGGAGAGGCGCCGGACTACATCGCCGTGCCGACCTCCGCCTGCGGGCATATCCGCGGGGTGTTCAAAGGCTACCGCGAACTGTTGGCGGCGGGCCTCATCGAGCGCCTCCCGCGGATGATCGTCGTGCAGGCGGCCAACAACAGCCCCATCGTCACCGCCATCAAGCGCGGGTTGAAGCAGGTCGTGCCGTTCTCGAATTTCCACACCGTGGCCGAGGCCATCACCACCGGCAACCCGATGGGTGGGGACGAGATCATCGCCAAGGCGGCGCAACACGGTTGGCTCGCCGAGGACGTCTCAGAGGAAGAGATACTCGAAGCGCAGCGTGTGCTGGCCCAAGCTGGCTATTTCGTGGAGCCGGCCACGGCGACCACGCTCTTCGCTGTCAAGAAGCTGCGCGCGGCCGGACGCATTCCTGCGGGCGCATCGGTGGTGCTGATGCTGACCGGGGCGGGTTTGAAGGACCTGGAGGCGCTGCAGCATCAGCCCTTCAAGGTGATCGAGAGCAGCCTGGCCGATGTGCGGGGCGATATTGAGAAGTGCTTGCAGAAAGGCTGAACTCCAACCCGTAACGATTCAGTTGGAAACGGGGACCACACGCGCCCTCGCGTGTGCTTCGCGGCGCCCCGCCGCGAATGCTTCCCGCGGGCGACAGAACCAACGGCGGGGCGCCGTTAGTGGCACGCGAGGCGCGTGCGCTCCCCAATTTCCTGGTAACCCGCGCCATCGGTGTCCAGGCCTTTGTAAGGCTGGACAGCGCCCCTGCCGGGGGTACCTTTCCCTGGGTGAGCAGATGCCAGAACCATTTCAAGGAAGGAGCATTCTTATGACCATTGGGATATGTATGCGGCTCATCATTGTCGCCGCCGTGCTGTTGTCGGTGACCGGCGTGTTGGCGCCCGGCGCGGCGCGGGGCGAGACCCAGCCGCTCGTCCAAGGCAACACGGCCTTCGCCCTCGACCTCTACGGCCGGCTCAAGGGCGCCCAGCCCAACATCTTCTTCTCGCCCTACAGCATCTCCACCTGCCTGGCGATGGCTTACGACGGCGCGCGCGGCGAGACCGCCAAACAAATGGCCGACGTCTTCCGCTTCAGCAACGACCCCCAGCAGCTCAATGCCGGCTTCGCCGCGCTCCAGGGTCAGCTTAACCAGGCCGGCAAGGAGAGCGGCATTCAGCTCAATGTCGCCAACGCGCTCTGGGCCCAGCAGGGACATCCTTTCCTGCCTGCGTTCCTCAAGGCCGCGCGCGAGGATTACCAGGCCAACGTGAACCAGGCCAACTTCCGGACCAGCGCCGAGGCCGCCCGCAGCGAAGTCAATGACTGGGTCGCCCGCAAGACCGAGGAACGCATCAAAGACATCCTGCCCCCGGGCAGTGTTGACCCCATGACGCGGCTCATCCTGGTGAATGCGATCTACTTCAAGGGCGCTTGGGCCTCGCCCTTTAAAGCCAACGAGACGCATCCCCTGCCCTTCCATACCTCGGCCACCGCCCAGGTGCAGACGCCCATGATGCACCAGACTGAAGGCGCCAAATACATGGAGAACGATACCTTGCAGGCCGTGGAACTGCCCTACCGCGGTTTCGGCCTCTCGATGGTAGTGCTGCTGCCCCGGAAAGTTGACGGCTGCGCCGAGCTCGAGAACCGGCTCAGCCCCGAGTTCCTCTCGAACACCCTCGCCGAGACGAAGGAACAGAAAGTCGAGATCTTCCTGCCCCGCTTCAAGCAGGACAGCTCCTTCAAGCTCAACGGCCCGCTGGAGAAGATGGGGATGAGCGACGCCTTCAGCCCGAGCGCGGACTTCTCAGGCATGGATGCTACGCGGCAGCTTTATATCTCTGCCGTCTTCCACAAGGCCTGGGTGGACGTGAATGAAACGGGCACCGAGGCCGCCGCTGCCACGGCCACGACCATGCGCGCCCTGGCCATGATGAAGCCCCTGGCGCCGCCGCCGGTGTTCCGGGCGGACCACCCCTTCATTTTCCTCATTCGCGATACCCACTCCGGCAGCATTCTGTTCCTTGGCCGTTTGGCGCAGCCGGCGGGGTAGCCCGGATCCTCCATGCTGCAAGGTAGGGACGCCTCGCCGAGGCGTCCGCTGCCGCCACACCACGGGCGCCTCGGCGAGGCGCCCCTACCAGTCTGAGATATCGAAGATAGAAGCTGCCAGGTCCCGGACTGCGGCAATCCTGTGCCGTTTATAATTGGCTATTGGCTATTGGCTATCGGCCATGCTCGAGCCTCCCTCCTCGGTTGCGGCTCTGCCGCGCTGGGAAACATGCCGGCCAAACGTTCACGGCTCGAGGAGCACCGATCGGTAAAACCGCCGCCCCGCCCCCGGCGACGGGGCCTCAAGCAGGCTGAACGTCCCGCCGACCGGGTAGTTGGTCGCCACGGTGGCCCAGTTCACCAGGTCGGTCGAGACCTGGACGGCGTAGGCCAGCCCATCGCTGCCGCTGAATTGGACCTGCAGCACGCCCCCGTTCTGCACGACGTAGCCGGCCGAATCTGCCCGGAGCAACGGCAGAAGCTGCGCCGGGATGGCTTCGTAGGCCGCGTCCGTGATACCCCAATCCAGCTCATACACGTCGTTGGTGTTCAGCCAGGGCGAACCGAGGCTCAGCTCGGGCGTAGCGAGGATATCGCCGGGATCAGCAAAGGACTGGTTCGGCTGAGCAGCGCGGCTGGCGAGGATGGCCGCCGCGATAATCGCCGCCTGCGGCGAGTTGGACGACATCACCAGCGAGGCCAGGCCGTCGGGCGGATTGATGCCTTCGTTGTTGGTCAGGACGAGCATGCCGTCCAGCGCCGCCTCCCACGCCCCGGGATTCGTCTCATTGGCGGAAATGCGCCGCCGGGAGGCGTCGGTGTTGAACAGCGAGGCCAACATGCTCGCCAGGCGCCGGTCCTTGATGGGATGACTGAGGAGCGCGTCAGACACGACGCCCCCCGGCGGGACCACGGCGGGGGAGAGTTGGCCGAAGTTGGTGACGAGCAACGAATCGCCAGTCCATTGCACCCAGGTGTTCGACGAAGTGCTCGACGGCGCCGCAACCGCCTTAAGGTCCACCGTTTGCCAAGGCGTGCCGCGATGCACCCGGCCCAGCAAGCTCGCGCTCGACATGAGGTTGGTGGGGAAATCCCAGTTATCCGAGGTGCCAACCGGGGCTGCGACGGGATCTTTGGCGGTCAGGTCATAGTTGCCTGGGCCACCGTAGCCGTTCCCTGCAAGCCTACCCCAAGGCTGGTAGCGGCTGGTCACATTCCCGTACGAAGAGGGCGGTAACCTGTTAGGCGTTAGGTCGAGATAAACGGTGTGCGGGAAGTCGGCCACGTCCTGCAGGTCGCCAACCGTGTAATGAACCAGCGGATCGTTGGCCTCCCATGCTGTCACTATGTGCAGATTACGGAAGGGCGAGAACGGCGCGGTAAACGTATTGAGATTTACAAAGCCCGGCTCACCAGGTCCTGCCAATCCCAGGCCCGTGAACTGGAATAGGAACCGGGCGACGCCCTTGTCTCTATCACGCCCGTAAACCGGATCTTGCAGGGAACTCGTCCAATCAGCATTCTGCACAATCCCGGAGCTAACATCCATTTGCAGTCGCACGCCGAAAGCTTCAAAAGGATCTACTCCGCGAGGATATCCGGCGCCAGGAAGATTCGTGCACCACATCCCACCCTTCGAGTATACGGCAGAATAGTACTGGCCACAGCCGCTGTCCGCGAGCGCTGCCATTACGTCCACCACCTGGTCCGAAGCCAGGTTCACATAATCCAGGAGCCGGTCCGAAGCCACATCAACCAGCGCAAACCGCAGCCTCGCCTTCAAGGCAACCACAAATCGGGGCGCATGGTAATTCGTGAAACCCGGCGTTCGGTCATACGTGCCCCCCACCAGGAACATCTCGTTTCTGAACGAGTAAACCGCATTGGTCGGCAGGAACACGTAATTCGTGGTCCCAGCCGGCAATGCGCCCAGCGGCACGATAAAAGAGGGGCCTGGGAACTGCACATTGAACCCAGGCCACTGCGTCGCGTTAACCGGTGGCGGAGCTGTTAACGGCTGGCGGGCTGGGTAGGTCGGCGGATTTAGCACCACGCCGTTCTCGTTCGTAAGCAGGACCGTTGTGTCGGGCCAGGCATAAATCGCCACGGGCCGATTATAGGCCGCGGCGTAGGAGTTCCACGCCTGTAGCCCAACCACATTGGTGATCGTGAGATAGTAGGCGGGATCGAGTTCGTTCACCGGCGTAGTCGTCGAGGAGCCTGCCCGGTGGAAAATGAGCTTGCGTGCCACCTGTATCTGCGTGTCCGCCGTGAACTCGTCGAAGCTGGGCAGGCCCTTCTTTGCGCCTATGACGAGGGGGATGTTGTACACCATGTCCAGCCGGTTCACGAGCCGGTCGTTAGCGTCCGTCAGGTCGTGCGGTGGCCTGGTTGAGATGAAGCTGGTCATATCGGCCGGCGTAACCTCCCGGTAGCCCACGATCCAGATCGCGTCCCCGCCGAACTTCCCGGAGGCGCTCGAAAGGAACAGGGGCCGAAACACCGTGGGCAGGTAGGGGTAATTGGTGGGATAGCCATTGTCGGTGCGGTTGGTCGTGGCGTCGTAGAGATTCGCGGCGAGCTGCAGCAGGCGATGAACCGAAGGCGTATAGAAGTTCGTGGGCCAGATCGGAATCTGCAGGCGCGTCACGGGCACTCCCTCCACGATATTGGTAACGAGCAGGTTCGAGGTGCTGTTCGGCGGCCCAACGGTGTAGCCCGATTTGAGCAGCAGCCGGATGGCAGTATTGGTGAAGAACCCGACCGGGTCGCCCGGGTCAAGCCCCGGCGCCGCCTGCGATGGAACACCCCGCAGCACCAGCAAGACCCCCAGCAAGCACGCAACCCCTACCCCCAGCCGAGTTCCGCCCCCCCGGCGTTTTCGCCGGGTCAGAAGCACCCGAGGTCTGTTCACGACCCGGATAGTAACAAGCCGGATGGCATAGTCACCTCTATTTTACTGCCTCATTTCTGGACAGTTCCCCACTACCCCGGCCCCTGCTGCGCCCTATCCTCGCCGTAGCCTCGCCGGGTAGCGCCGGAGGTTGCCCTCCGGCGCCCCCACAGACCCGTACGCGCGGATTTCCCGCATACGGTTCCTTGAGTTACGGTTTCGCTGCGTACACGGAATGCACGACTCGTGCCTCGGGCAGGTAGTAGAACTGGA
>DATKNZ010000431.1:0-16767 GCA_035541055.1 Candidatus Acidiferrum sp.
TCTGCCAGGCCTCGCTCAGGTGGGCGGGATCCAGCCCGCACCCAATCAGGAACAGCGGCACCACGGCGAGGCCCATTGCAATCTCGTAGGAAATCAACTGGGCGCTGGAGCGGATGCCGCCGATGAACGGGTACTTCGACCTCGCGGCATACCCGGCCAGCACGATCCCATAGACGCCGAGGGAAACAATGCCGAACGTGTAGAGGACACCCACATTCAAGTCGGCGATCACCATCTTCTGGTCGCCGATCTGCGAGCCGAAGGGGATGATGGCCACCGTCAGGAGGCTGGGGATCATCACGATGGCTGGGGCGAGCCAGTAATACGCCTTGCGCACCTGTGCGGGGGTAAAGTCCTCCTTCAGGAAGGCCTTGATGGCGTCCGCAGCCGGCTGCAGCAGGCCGAAGATCCCCACTCGGTTAGGGCCGAGGCGATCCTGGATCAAGGCCGCGGTCCGGCGCTCGACCCATACCGCGTAGGCGACGATGAACATGAGCACCGAGAAGACCACCACGATCTTCAGCGCGCTGAAGAGCACGAATTGCGGGAAGGGACCTATCTGGTTAAACCAGCTCATGGGGATTTGCGCCTGGTGCATGGCGGGATCATACGGGAACCGTGACTCCGGTGTCCCCCAGGGCCGCCCACGTCAGCCCCTGGAATCCCGGCACCTCCCCGGCCATTCGGTTAAACAGCCCCTCAACGCTCACGGCGCCTGCCTGGCCGGTGATAAGGGCAAGCAATTCCTGCAAGAACTCCCATTCCGGCCGCGCATCGCCGCGGGGCTCGACCGCTCTCATGAACTTCTGCACCCGCCCCTTCGTGTTGGTGAACGTGCCCCGCTTCTCGGCATGCGCGCACCCGGGTAACAGGTACTGTGCCGCGGCAGTCGTCTCGTTTGGCAGGATGTCGCTGACGATCAGCGCCTCCAGCTTGCCCAACAACTCCTTACCAATGCCATGGCGCGTAGCGTCTTCACCGAAGACGATCAGGGTCCTGGTGCGGCCGGAGCGGATGCTTTCCGCGATCTGCGGCAGGTTCGAACCCATCGGGTTCGCGGAGACGCCGGTCAGCCGGGCGCCGTTGCTGTTCGGGTTCCGGTCGGCATTAAGCAATAGCCGGTCGCCCTCACCCACTCGGGGGGCGGAATCCGTCATCGCGCCCAGGGCTTTCGCGAGCTTCGATAGCAGATACAGCTCCTCATTGGTCTGGCGCGCGGAAGCAATGATGGCGACAGAGCCGGCGGGCGCCGCCTTAAGCTTGTCGGCGATCTCCTTCAGCGCGGAACTCCATGTGGCTGCCTGTGTGCGAACCCCGGACGCCGGGGTTCGGATTGCGGTCAGCCTGTCCGGGCGGCCGATCCATTTGTAATTCAGCCTCCCGTAATCGCACATCCAGTTGGAATTAACGGCATCGTTCTCGCGCGGCTCATAGCGATAAACCTGCTCCTCCCGGGAGCCGATGACCGTGTTGCACCCCGTCGCGCAGCTCGTGCAGAGGCTCTTGGTCTCCTTTAAGAACCAGACACGCATCTGGAAGCGGAAATCCTTCGAGGTGAGTGCGCCCACGGGGCAGATATCCACCGTGTTCAGTGTGTAATTGTTATCGAAGACCCGGCCTGGGTAGGCCGTAAGTGTGCTGTAGCTGCCCCGGCTCACGATGCCCAGCGCGTCGTCACCGGCAATGTGCTTCGTGAAACGAATACAGCGCGTGCACAGAATACACCGCTCGTCGTCCAGCACGATGCGCGGCCCGAGGTCAACGCGCTTGGGCTTATGCACCTTGGGCTCGACGAACCGGCTTGCCGACTGCCCGTAATCCACCGAGTACTCCTGCAGCTTGCATTCCCCAGCCTGGTCGCAGATCGGGCAGTCGAGGGGGTGATTGATCAGCAGGAATTCCAGCACCGCCTCGCGCATCTGCTTCACGGCCGGGGTATCCGTGTAAATCTCCATGCCGGGCGTAACCGGCGTCGCACAGGCAATGGCCGGGCGAGGGGCCTTGGCGATCTTGGGGGTGCCGTCAGGATTCACGATGGGCTTGCGGTCGGGGCCAAGGGCGGGGGTACCGAACTCGACGAGACACATGCGGCAGTTCCCGGCAACCGGCAGCTTGGGATGATAGCAATAATGGGGCACGTCCACGTTTGCGACGGCACAGGCCTGGATCATCGTCGTCGGCAACGGCTTGCCCGTGAGCGGGTCCGGCATCGTCTTTGGCACTTCCACTTCCTTGCCGTTGACGCGGACCCTGAGCTTCTCGCTTGGAGGCGCAGCGGGCTTGGCTTGCGTGGTGGTCGCGGGGCTCATTGCGTGTGGCTATTGGCGGGTCGCCATGGCCTTTGCCTCAGTCACCTGGTTGGCAGTTGTGGCCGGCTCGGTCGTCGGTGCCTGGCCCGCGGCACCCTTCGCCACGAATTCGTCCTTGAACTTGCCCACAAAGCTCTGCACCGGCCAGGCGCAGGCTTCGCCAAAAGCGCAAATCGTGCGGCCTCCGGGAATGTTATCGGCAATCCGGATCAGGTAGTCCGCATCAATCGGCCGACCTTCTCCGTGCGTTAGCCGGTGGAGCGCCTTCGACATCCAGAGGGAGCCTTCGCGGCAAGGCGTGCATTGGCCGCAGCTCTCGTGGGCATAGAACTCCGCTATGTTGGCCAGCGCCTCGACGATATCGGTCGAGTCATCCAGCACGATGATGGCGCCGGAACCCGACATGCTGCCCGCCGCCACTAGTGTATCAAAGTCGTAGGGCAGATTCAGCAGCTCGTATTCCTGCTCCGCGTCCTTGCCATCCGGGCTCCTGCGCCTGATTTTGAACTTCTCGCCAGCCTTGAACACCTTGGCCGAGGAGCCTCCGGGAATGATCGCCTTGAGCTTCCGCCCATCCCGCAAGCCGCCGCCGAAAGCGGGGTCGTTGATCAACTCCCCGATTGTGACCTTGCCGACCTCGACCTCGTAGTATCCAGGCCGCTTGACGTGGCCGCTGACGCTGACGATCCGCGTGCCGGTGTTGTTGGGCGTGCCGAGCCTGGCGTATTCGGCCCCGCCCATAGCCACGATGTGCTTCACCGCGCAAAGGGTCTCGACGTTGTTGACGATGGTCGGGCACATGTAGAGGCCCAGCACTGCGGGAAAGTAAGGCGGCTTGATGCGCGGATAGGCCCGCTTGCCTTCCAGCGACTCGATAAGACCGGTCTCCTCGCCACAGATGTAGGCGCCGGCACCGCGGTGAACGTGGATCTCGAGGTCGTAGCCCGAGCCCATGATGTTCTTGCCGAGCATGTTCTTGGCGCGCGCCTCGGCAAGGGCACGGTTCAGTATCCGGGCCCCTTCGACAAACTCGCCGCGAATGTAGATGTAGGCCAGGTGCACGTCGTTGGCGTAGCTGGAGATGATCATGCCTTCCAGCAACTGGTGCGGGTCCTTATAAATGATCTGCTTGTCCTTGAACGTGCCGGGCTCCGACTCGTCCGCATTGCAAATCAGGTAGATGGGCTTGCCGCTCTTGCGGTCAACAAACGACCACTTCAGGCCGCAGGAGAAGCCCGCGCCGCCGCGCCCCCGCAGGCCGGAGACCATCACCTCCTGGCGCAGTTGCTCGGGGCCGCCGACAGCCCGCCCATCCGGAAGGGTCTTGGGGCGCAAGCCCAATGCCTTCTTCAAAACCTCGTAGCCGCCGTGGCGCAAATAGCACTCGATATCCGGCTGGTAGCCCGGCTCATCGGCATATTTGAGAATTTGGCGATACTCTTGGGGCATATCAGCGGCTTGACTGGCCCTGCGGAATCCTTACCTTTATCAACGCTCCGGGTTGCCCGATGGTGTAACGGTAGCACAGCAGACTCTGGATCTGTTTGTCATGGTTCAAATCCATGTCGGGCAGCCAAGCCACACCCGCTCGTTGCGATAGAGGTTTCATGCGGGCGCGGTCACTGGCATTCCTTCAGCATCTCATCGGCCCTGGCCTGGGTCACAGCCTCATGGTAGTCGCCATTGCACATCACCACCGGGGCGGTGCCGCAGCCGGCCAGGCATTCCACAAACTCGACCGTGAACCTGCCGTCCTTGGTCGTTTGGGGCCCGTGCGCCAGCGGGTCCAGCCCGAGCTTGCGGCAGAGGTGCTCGTGCACCTGGTAAGAGCCGCCCAGGGCGCAGCTTAGCGTGCGGCAAATCCTGAAGTGATACTTCCCGACGGGTTTCGCGTAAAACATCGGGTAAAAGCTGACCAGCTCGTAAACGTTGATCGGCTGGAGCTCCAGCCTGGCCGCAATCCACTCGACCGCCTGGCGCGAGATGTAACCGAAGTGCTCCTGCATCGCGTGCAGCAGCATCATCGTCGCACTGCGCTTCTGCGGGTAGTGCGTGATCAGCTCGTCAATCTCCGCTTCCAGCGACGGCGGCACACGGAAGCCGGGCTGATCGAGCAGCGGGTTCGGGATAGGCTCGGTTGCTGGCAGGTCCATAGCTGGATCTATCGGTCAGCCTCTCCCATGACGAAATCGAACGAGCCCAGGATAGCCGTGACGTCGCTGAGCATGTGCCCCGGCAACAAGTGCGAAAGGATACTGAGGTTCACGAAGGAGGGGGACCGGATCTTCAAACGATGCGGGGTACCGCCGCCTTTGCTGTTGATGTAAAAGCCCAGTTCGCCCTTCGGGTTCTCATGCCCGAAGTAAATCTCTCCGGGGGGCGCGTTCACTCCCTGCGTGACCTGGATAAAGTGGTGAATCAACTCCTCCATCCCGGTCATCACGCGGTGTTTCGGCGGGAGCACAACCTTGCCGTCGGGCACGTTCACCGGCCCGCCGGGCAACTGGTCCAGGCACTGGTGCAATATCTTCACGCTCTGGCGCATCTCTTCGATGCGCACCAGGTAACGGTCGTAGCAATCGCCCGCTGAGCCGACCGGCACGTCGAACTTCAGCCGGTCATACACCAGGTAAGGCTGTGCCTTGCGGAGGTCGTGTTCCACGCCGCTGCCGCGCAGGTTCGGGCCGGATAGCCCGTAATCAATGGCCACATCCTTCGGGATCACGCCGATGCCTTGCGTGCGGTCCGCGAAGATGCGGTTGCGCGTCAGGAAGGTTTCAGTCTCATCAATATTGACGACAACCTCATTAAGGAACTGGCGGCACTGCTCAACCCAGCCGGGCGGCAGATCGCGCGACAGGCCGCCGATGCGCGTGTAGTTCGTGGTGAAGCGCGCCCCCGTGAGGGACTCGCAGAGATTATAAATCTTCTCCCGCTCGGTGAAGGTGTGCAGGAAGACTGTCATTGCCCCGACGTCCATCGCATAGGAGCCCATGCCCAGCAAGTGGGAGGAAACGCGCGCCAACTCACTGCAGATGACGCGGATATACTGGCAGCGCGGCGGCAATTGCCGGTCAATGCCCAGCAACTTCTCGACTGCCAGCGCATAGGCCACGTTATTCGCCAACGGCGCAAGATAATCCAGCCGATCCGTGTAGGGGATGAACTGGGTATAGGTCATGTTCTCCGCGATCTTCTCGTCGCCGCGGTGCAGGTAGCCGATCTCGGGCCGGGCCTTGGTGATGACCTCACCGTCGAGCTCCAGGACGATGCGCAACACGCCGTGCGTGGCGGGATGCGAAGGTCCCACGTTCAGGACCATCCGCTCGCCTTCGAGCTCCGGCAGCTCATCCCCGGCCTCAGGCCGGGCCCCGGCATCGGGCACTTCGATTACGCGTAGTTCCGCCATTTGTTATGGCTTCTCCCCACAGCCTAGGGCCCTTCCTTCTTCGGCTGGACAGGCCCGGGCCCCCAGGCGTGGCCGTGAGCCTCTTTCACGTCGCGCCGCCGCTCGAGCCGCGCGTTTGTCTCCAGGGCGTCCGTCTCGGGAATCCGGACCCGCGGCTCGCGCGCGACCGTGTCCTTGCCCCCGGCGATCGTGACGAATGGCCCTCCGGCCATCGGCGCAGGATCAGTAAAGGCCACCTCCGGCGCGTCCGAGTGCTTGCCCGCCAGCGGGAAGTCCTTCCTCAGCGGGAAATACGGGTAGCCCTCCCACATCAAAATCCGGCGCAAGTCCGGGTGGCCGCGAAACCGAAGGCCCATCATGTCGTAGATCTCCCGCTCGTGCCAATCCGCGGTCCGCCAGACGCCCGTCACGGTAGGCAAGTCGCCCTTTTCCTCACTCACCTCCACCTTGAGACGAAGCTGGCAGAGGTGCCCGTAGCCGTAAAGGTGATAGACGACCGTGAAGCGCGGGTCCTCGCCGTAATTGTCCACGCTGGTCATGTCCACCAGGTAATCGAATCCAAGCCCGCTTTTGGCGAACGCGCAAACCTCCGCGACGCGTTCAGCATCGGCCAGCCTCAGGGTGAGTTCGCCGCGGAACTCCGCAGGCTCCGAGATGAGGTCAGGGAATTTCGCCCTGAGCTGGGCGGCTAGTTCGAGGGCTGTCATTGGACCGGGTCGGGTTTCCACTTGCCGGCGCTCATGCCACCTTCTTTAACGTGGCAAGCGCCGGCTCCTTCGCGACCTTGTCCTGCAGCTTCAACAACGCGTCCAGCAGGGCCTCGGGGCGCGGCGGGCAGCCGGCCACATACACATCCACTGGCACAATCCGGTCCACCCCCTGCAACACGGCGTAGCTGCGATACATGCCGCCCGTCGAAGCGCAGGCTCCCATGGCGATCACCCATTTGGGCTCGGGCATCTGCTCGTAGATACGCCGCAGCGCCAGCGCCATCTTATACGTCACGGTCCCGGCGACGATCATCACGTCAGACTGCCGGGGGGAAAAGCGCATAACCTCGGCGCCGAACCGGGAAATATCGAACCGGCTGGCGCCGGTGGCCATCAACTCGATGGCGCAGCAGGCGGTCCCCATCGGCATCGGCCAGAGGGAATTCTTGCGCCCCCAGTTCATCCCAGCATCTAAATGCCGCTGCAGCCAACCCTGCGCTGCTTCGCGCCGGGTGACTACGACGTCTCCCTCAACCTTCGAGTTGTAGCCCACTTCCGTATTCGTTTTCATAGGGGCACGCAAAGCCGGACTCGCTTCGCCAAGGAAACGTAGCCATGCGTAACTAACGCGGCAAGCCGAATCCGCGACTTTTTCCACAATCAAACGCCTCGACCCCGGCAAGGCGCGCCTCCACCAGGCTCAGCGCAGCACCCGGTTTACCGCTACTGCGAATGCCTGCAGCTATTTCAATTGACGATGCTGCCCACCTCCGCACCCCACATAAACCGCACACACACCCTATACGCGCCGGACACTCTCCGGAGACACACCGTAGGTACAATGGGACGGGCTCGGTGTCGTAATAAACTGGGGAAACGCAGCTTACGTGAAAGGTAACCTAAATTGCCGCTATCCCGGTGCATGCCGCCCGATAGCGATCGTAAAGCGGCTATGCGCAGCAACTTACGGTGTTTGTAGGCAGTAAAACTGTAAACTGCGGGGCTTGCGGCGCGGCGGGATATCCGTGATCGATTTCAATTGACAATAGCCCCTCCCGCTGAAACCAAGGCCTCCGAGACACAGCCGCCGCCAAACCGACTCCGGCGTCTCGGTGTGGCGGCTTGAGCCGCGGCGAGCGCCTATCTCTGAATCCGATAAAACTGGCTCTGGGCCGCCGCCGCCACGGAGGCCTGAAAGGAACCCGGGCTTACCTGGGTGATGAGCGCACCCGCGGCCGGAGAGGGCTTGGCAGCGACAGAGCCAGAGCTCAGCAGAGTGAAGGCCGATGCAGGGTCGCTCGCCGACCCGGTGAAGGAGATGAGGGCGATGCCACTCGAAACGCTCAAGCCGGTTATGTGCGGCAGGACCGTGCTGCCTCGCATAATCCGGTAGAACCGCACCGGCCCGTTCACCGGCACGGTGGCCTGGAAGCTGCCGCCGCTGCCCGTGATGACCGCGCTGCTCTCCGGCGAGTAACCCGTTTGCGCGACGGACGAACTCAGCAAGGTGAACATCGAAGCGGTATCGCTCGAACCCGCTGTGAAGTGAATCACCACCATTCCACCCGACACGCTGATGCTCACGATATAAGGAGCGACTACGGCGCCGCCGACCTGCAACTTCGCCAACGCCACTGTCGTCGCCTGGTTGGTGCCCGGTGGCGAGAACGCGCGCCAGCAACCGGGCACTTCATCCGTGTAGTAAACATTGCCCACCGCGTCCCAGTCCACAGCCAGGTCCTGGTGCTGAAACGGATCGGACGTCCACCTGTTTGTATAGCCGATCCCCAGGTCCAGGTTGGTGACCGGGCTTCCGTCCGCGGCGCTGTAAATCTGGAGGTTCCCGTCAACAAAGGAGAAGGCCGGCTGATAACCCCGGAACGCCGCCGCGACGTAAGTCCCCGTTGGGTCTATCGCAATGCCATGCCCCCCGCCGTTGTCCGCCGAGGGGGGCACCTCCCAATCCGCGTTCGTCTCCGGCATGTTGCTGTTGATGATCGAATTGTAGGGTGGAAAACGGAACACGCGCATCCTATCAACGCCGGTATCCAGAATGTAGGAGAGTGTATAAATGGCCCCGGTCCGATCCACACCGACCGCGTAAGGTGGCGCGTTCGTACTCATGTCCACCACCTGGGCGGGCGCGCTCGCGTCAAACGTCCCGTCGGGTTGGACACCAAACATGCTGATGCCGAGAGCGCCGACGTTATCGGCAGCCCAGAGCACAGTGTTGGTGCCCCGCCCGACCACATCGAGCCCTGTCCAATACTCGGCCGCATTCGTCTCCGAAAAGACGTGCAGCATCGAGTTGCTCGAAAGCGCGCCGTCAAAACGATAGATGTCACCCCAGGCGGACACGTCCGCCACATACACAAAGTCGTCCTCCGAGACCCGGATTTTCCACGGCGAAGCATTTCCGCCGGACCAGCCCACGCCGCCGGTAGAGAAACCACCCCCATCGGCGTAGCTGCCATCCGCATTCAGCAACTGGATTCCCGGCAGGTTCCCGTTCAGAGGCGTAGTCGGGTCACCGCTGTTGTCCCAGGCATTGGCCACGAACACCCGCCCGTAGTACGGGCTGCTGGTGTTGCGATCCACGGCGATGCCCATCGGCTCGTAGCTGTAGTTGCCGGGATTATTATCGTCGGTCGTCTTCGTCCATACCGGGTAGCCTTGGGAAGCCGCCGTGATGCTCACCGAGTACGTGCCGCCGGGAGGATCTCCGCCCCCATCGGTCTTGCCGTCCCAGACGAAGGTATTCGTGCCGCGGGCCGTGCCCGGCCCGTTGGTGATGATTATGGTGCGTATCGTGCTGGCGCCGGCGAAGACTTTGATCGCCACCCCCGCCGAAGCCGGCTCGTTCAGAATGTAGCTGATGGCGACGTTGGTCCCCGGCGCAAGAGTAATATTGGTGATGCCGCCGTTGATCTTGATGTTCGAAGCGAACACATTGGCGCGGACCGAAGGGGCGACGCTCAATGCCAGCGCCAGGGTCAACGCCAGGCGCAAACTGAAGGGACGATAGTGCAGGGTTCTGATAGCTTTCACGGTTTCGCTTCTCGTATTGTCGCGCAACAACTCTGGCGCGGGTGTATGGGCCAGACCTTCAGATTCTTAACCGGGCGCCTAAAAGGCACAAGCCTCAATTCCCGCTTTCCTCCGCCCGACAACATGGTATTTTGTATCTGGAACGAATAGAAAGAGAGCGAACGCGACCGACGCGCCGAGTTGAAAGCACTGATCGAGACCAGGAACCGCCGCACTGAACGAGTCTTCCTCGTGGGAGTGGAACTCAAGACCCGCCAGAGTGTGGCGTTGCAGGATTCGTTGGACGAGCTTTCCGAACTGGCCACGACTGCCGGGGGCGACGTAGTCGGCGACGGCATCCAGAAAATGGCCACCCCTTGCGCGGCCACGTATATCGGCAAGGGCAAAGCCGACGAGTTCGCCCGCCACTGCCACCGCGCCGACGTGGACACCGTCATCTTCGACGACGAGCTTTCCCCGGCCCAAAGCCGCAACCTCGAGCAGTTGTTCAACTGCAAAGTGCTGGATCGCACATCTCTCATTCTCGACATCTTCGCCCAGCGCGCCCGCACGCGGGAGGGCAAGCTCCAGATCGAGTTGGCCCAACTCCAGCATCTCCTGCCGCGCCTGACGCGGTTCTGGGGCCACTTGTCGCGGCAGAAGGGCGGCATCGGCATGCGGGGCGGCGAAGGTGAGACGCAGTTAGAGACCGACCGCCGCCGCGTCCAGGACCGCATTGCCCGGATCTCCCGCGAACTGGAGGTGGTCCGTCGGCAGCGCGGCATCCAGCGCAATGCCCGCCATCGCAACCACTGGGCCCTGGCTTCTATCGTCGGCTACACCAACGCCGGCAAATCCACCCTGCTCAACACGCTGACCGGTGCCGGCGTCCTGGCCGAGGACAAGCTTTTCGCCACGCTGGACCCCACGACGCGCCGCCTGCGCCTGCCGACGAACCAGAACGTGCTGCTGACCGACACGGTGGGATTCATCCGCAAGCTGCCGCACGGCCTCGTCGAGGCCTTCAAGGCTACCCTCGAGGAAGTCGTGCAGGCGGACCTGTTGCTCCACGTGGTGGACGCCAGCCATCCGGAGGCCGAGCAGCAGATTCAAGCCGTGGACGCCGTGCTCAAGGACATCGGTGCGGAAGGCAAGCCGACGGTGATGGTCTTCAACAAGATGGATCAGCTAGACGGCAACCGGAACGTGCTCTCTCGCTCCCTGGAGCAGCACCCGAACGGGGTGGCCATCTCGGCCACGACAGGCGAGGGCATCCCAGCCCTCCTGGCCGAACTGGGCAGCCAACTGCGGCCCATCCGCGAATTCATGGAACTGTCCGTCCCGCACGATCAGTCGGGGGTCATTGCGCGGCTGCATGAAGTCGGGCAGGTCGTCGAGCGCGATTACAACGGCACCACCGCCCGGTTCAAGGCCCGCATCCCGCCCCATCTCCACGAAGAGTTCGCGCCCTTCCTGGTGCGCGAGTTGCAGACCGCCTGACGTCTGGCCAGGCTTTAGCGCTTGGGCAAGTTCCGGGTAACAAATGCCTGCACCCGCGCCCAGACTTCCTCGTCGCCGGTGTTCACCATGCAGTAGGGCGCCGGGAACCGGCAGTAATCCGAGCAAGGCTTATAAGGGCACGGCTTGCCTTCGAGCCACTCGGCGGCCGGGTGCAACGGGGCAAACCACTCGGGCAACTGCGGTCCGAACAGCGTGAAGGTCGGCACGCCGCAGAAGGCGGCCAGGTGCCCCGGCCCCGAATCGTTCCCGATGAAGGCGCCCGCGCGATCCACGAGCGCGAAAACTTCGGTCACACTGCGGGGCGTGGCGAGCTGCCGCTCGCCTGCGTGCGACCACCACTCTTGCTGATCCGGGTCGCAGGCCACCTGCACGCGATAGCCGGCCTGCCGCAGCCGGGCCACCAGGCGGGCGTAGCGCTCCAGGGGCCAGACCCGCACGGGCTGGCCCGCACCCGTGTGCACCAGGACATCGCCGTCCAGGTGCGGCCGGGGCGATACGACAGCTTCGCGTGGGGGCAGTTCCAGGCAGAGAGCGTTTGCCATCACGCACCAACTCTCGTAGCGATGTGCCGCCGGGTCCGGTCGGGCCGGCTGTCCGGCCAGGATCAGCCCGCTGCCGAATCGGGCGTAGCCAAGGCGCGTCCGCGCCCGCGCCAGCAGGAGCAGCAGGTGGTCCCGCGGGTCGCCCTCCCCGCCCGCCGTCCGGCGCGCCGACAGCCCGAAATCGAAGCGCTCGGCCCGCAGCTTCGAGAGCAGGCGGACCAGCCCCAGCCAGGGCCAACGCCAGAGCAGATACTTGTGCTTGAAGGTGGTCCAAGGCGCGATGAACGGCACCACCTTGACGTCCGTCCAAAACCGGGCCTGCAAATCCCGGGCGTAGGGCTTGGCCACCAGCGTCACGTCGAACCTTTCACTCGCCGCCTGCAGGAACGGCGTAGCGATGATGAGGTCGCCCAGACCCCAGAGTTCTATGACCAGCAGCTTGGGCTTCATGGCGGGCGGCGGGCAATGAGGAAGGCGGACCAACCCAGCCAATGCACCTGCGCGGTGAACTTCTTGCGGCTGGCCGGCAGCCACGCGTAGATGGGCCACGACGCGGCAAAGAGCCAGTTCCGCGAAATGCCGCTCGCCAGCACCTCCAGGCCGACTCGCTGCACCTGCCGCGCCAGGTCCTCCGTCGGCACCGGCTTCACGTGTGTGGGATCATCATAAAAGTTGAAGGTGAAGGTTCCGGCACCCGCGCCTCGCAGCCTGGCCAGCGACACCGTCCTGGGGTGCGGCGTCTCGAAATAGATGCGGCCGCCCGGCTTTAACAGTCGCGCCGCCTCGGCCAGCAGCCGCGTCAGGTCGCGCAAGTGCTCGATCAGATGCATGCAGGTTATAGCGTCCATGGACCGATCCGGCCAGGGCAGGCCCTCGCGCTCCAGATCAGCCTGGTGGAATTTGCAGCCTTTGGGATACTTGTCAGGCTGGCCGGCCTTGTCCGCCGCAAACAGGCGCAGGTCGGGCCGCAGCTCCGCGAGATGCCGCAAGGTCTCCCCGTCCGAGGAACCCAGGTCAAGAAGCGTGCCCTCGGGTGGCGCCTTGGCCACAAACCGCGCCCGCGTATCCAGCCAGGGAAAGTGCCTGAGCAGGGTCCAGTTCATTGGACCGCTCTCTTTCGGGCTCCCCGCCTTGGCGCGCTGCCAGACCGCCTTCGAGCCTGCCGGTGCTCGTTCACCCGGCAGAGAATAGGTCGTGAGCGCGACGCTGTAAAGGGGTTCAGGAAAAAGCCGCGCGCGCAGAGCTCAGGGCCGGGCCGGGAAAGCTGGCGGAGAGACTGGGATTCGAACCCAGGGTGGGGTATTAGCCCACTCACGCTCTCCAGGCGTGCGCTTTAAACCACTCAGCCATCTCTCCAGCTATTAATCATCAACGGTTTACGTAGTCCAGTCAGCGATCGGGTTGACAATCTGATACTGACTGTGTGAAGACCAGTCAGAACGCACCAGACAAGCTGTGGCAGAAGACGCCAATGCCGAACATGGCTCGCTACGTACCATCGCGGGTGTTATTCGCACGATTCCGCGTTAAGGGCAAGCTCATTCGACGCTCGCTCAATGACACAGGTCCTTTGCGTCGCCAGGCTGCGCCTTGCTGATTTGGAAAAAGCAGAACAACAGGCGGCTGAACAGGCAAAAAGAGGACTCGCTGTTTAGGGCGTTGGCCCGCTTGATTGGGGCAGCGACCGCTTCCTGAAGATGATAATGTGCTGACGGGGAAGCGCCTCGACCGTTCGGATCCAATCCAACGGCAGCACGGACATTTCCCTTTTCACCTGCACCTCCGTCATTTTGTGAAGGGGTTTGATCGCCAAGGCGGGATCTTCGCCCCGATACTCGACGAACACTACGCGACCGCCTGGCTTAACCGAACGGCAGATCGCCTGCATCATCTCCCGAGGGAAGTCGAATTCGTGATACACGTCCACCATCAGAACCAGATCCACACAAGCAGCGGGAAGCATGGGGTCGGTGGCTGTTCCCAGCACGGGCACTACGTTGGTTATGCCGATGGCGGCCATTCGGTTCGTGAGCAGGGTGAGCATTTCCGGTTGGATATCCACCGCCAAGACTTTACCCGTAGCCCCGACCTTCCTGGCAAGGCGGCGGCTGAAGTAACCGGTGCCGGCGCCGATGTCAGCCACGACCTCACCGGGTTTGAGCCTCAGTTGTTCGATCAGGACCTCGGGATTCTCCTCCGTAGCGCGTTCCGGCCGTTCCAGCCATTCAGCCGATTCATGCCCCATGACCTGGGCGATTTCCCGTCCCATGTAGAACTTCCCAATTCCAGTAGGATCGTGGGGCTGACGAAACTCGTAGTGGTTGGTTGCAGCATTCGCCGGCAGTGGCAAATCGGCCGCTCGCAACAGGCCGACGCAAGAGAAGACGAGGCAAATGAAACCTCGCCATCGCGGGCGGGCCTTTGTCGAAAAATGCACAGCTTACGATTCGGCAAGGCCCTGGTATAAGCAAGCGATCGTTTTTCATCGTCTGCGGAGGAAATCACTGTACTTTTGATCTGTGGACCCGCTCACCAACGCCCAGATCCGCGACCTGAAAGCGAAGGCCCAACGAATGAAGGCCGCGCTCAAGATCGGGAAGGAGGGCCTAAGCCCGCAGCTTTTGGCTGCCCTCGATGACCTGCTGAATCACCAGGGGCTGGTTAAGGTGAAGTTCGACGAGTTCAAGGAGCAGAAGAAGGAGCTGACGCCTCAACTGGCCGAAAAGAGCAACAGCCATTTGGTCACCCGGGTTGGAAACGTGGTGGCGCTGTACAGGCCGAGACGCAAGGAGGACGAAAAGTGAAGCAACTGCAGATGGCGCTGCTGTTCTTCCTGGCTGCCGTCCAGCTTTCCAGTGCGGAGGAACGCATTTTCAAGCAGGAAATTCCCTCTCGATTTCTGGGTAGTCCTCGCACCATTCGCATTTATTTGCCGGCTTCGTACCACCAGCAGCCCGATCGTCGTTATCCTGTGCTCTACCTCCACGATGGCCAAAACGTCTTCAGTTCGGCCGGCACCAATATCTGCTTCGGTTGGGGCGGTTGGGAGTTGGACAAGACCGTGGATGAGCTTTGCCGGGCCGGGAAGATGCAGGAGATCATTTTGGTGGGCGTGGACAATTCCCCTGCCCGTTACGCCGAGTACTGCGGCCAACACCATGCCGGCACGAACCAGCCGATCCCATTTGAGAACTACAGCTCGTTTTTGATCAAGGAGCTCAAACCCAGGATAGATTCAGAACACCGCACCCGACCCGGGCCTGAGCATACCGGTGTCATGGGCTCCTCTTTGGGCGGGATCTGCAGCCTGATATTGGCTTGGGATCATCCGGAGGTATTTGGCCGCGCAGCAAGCCTCTCGGGAGCGTTTCAAGTGGACCAGACGAACTTCCTCAATCAGCTTCGGGCTTATGCAGGGAAAGCCAAGCCCCCGCGTCTTTACCTGGATTCCGGAGTGGTCGATTTCATGGGCGGGGATGACGGGCAGAAGTTAACAGCGGCGGTGGTTCAGGAATTGCACCGGATTGGCTGGCGAGCGGAGCTGATGCATCACGTGGACCAGAAGCCGATGACCTTGGCCGAGCTTGAGAAATCCGGGCTGCGCCAGGACAAGTGGGCCGAAGCGCAAACCAGCCAGCACAACGAGTTCTACTGGCGGTTCCGGGCTTGGCGGGCGTTGGTTTTTCTTTTCCCGCCCGTCGAACATTAATCCTGTGCAGCAATGGAGCCGTCCCAGATGACACAAGAACGCCGGTTTTCGATTTGCGCTCGCTGTTTTCTGTCTTTGGTCCTAATGGGCCTTTCTGCCGACCCCGGAAAAGCAGCGGACCTGGCACTTGGGGACCGAAGCAAACCGGGCGACGGTGATTATCAAATTGGTCCGGATTACACCGTTGATCCCGATCTCCAGGACCGAGGCAATCCCAAGGGCAAGTCCTTCGAGTTCTCGATGGCCCTGGCCAGCAGCAGAATATTCCGAGGGGACGATTCCACTCTCCAGCCCGAAAAGAAGCCCGTGCGCAGAGCGCGGAGAGTTTTCGTTTACGTGCCCGCCGCCTACAAAGATGGGTCCAAAGCGCCGATTCTCGTTATCCATGATGGTCCGGGCCAGCTCAACCTGGTGCGCAATGCGCTGGATAACCTGACTGTTTCAAAGGACCCGGACCGGAAGCTGCCGGCATTTATCGCGATCGCCGTTGAAAACGGCGGCAATGATGGCAAGAAGAGCGAGCGGGGCCTTGAGTACGACACCCTGTCCGACCGCCTTGCCCGGTTCATCAACGACGAGGTCTTGCCCGCGGTGCTCAACAACCCGGAAGTAAGGGCCGCCTACCCGCACATCGCCATTACGCGCGACCCGTGGGGCAGAGCGGTTATGGGTTGCAGCTCAGGTGGTGCCGCGGCATTGACCATGGGCTGGTTTCGGCCCGATCTCTTTCGACGGCTGATCGCCTATTCCGGCACGTTCGTGGCCCAACAGGACGAGGAGGCGCCCGAGGCGAGCAAATACCCGCTGGGGGCCTGGGAATACCACTCGGCCATGAAGCTCATCGCAAGCAGCGACCCGAAACCCTTGCGCATTTTCACGCACGTATCGGAAAACGACCTTCGCGCCGATGACCCGGAGGAAACGCATCACAATTGGGTAATGGCTGGCCGTCGCACTGCGGCTGCGCTTAAGGCCAAGGGCTATCATTACCGGTTCGTTTTCAGCCTTGGCACGGGGCATTGTGACCACCGGGTGTTCGAGGAAACGCTGGCGGATACGCTGGTGTGGGCCTGGCGCGGCTATCCGGCGGATTGACGGCTGATGGGGCTTTGCGCCCAGGCGTAAGGACCTGCGGGGAAACCGGGAATACCACGCCGGCCCGCGCCACCCGGCCAAACCCGAGGTTTCCGAGGAACGTCAATTGAAATGACTGCGAGCGTGCCAGCCATAGGCACTGCCACACATCCCCGCAATGCCGCTCCCTGGTCGGCCTTCCCGGACACCCTGCCTCCGAAGCCTGTCACTGTCACGGTTAGGCTCATCCGTTTCGCAATCAGTTACAACTACGGACCTTACGCCATATCAAGGCCACAACACCCTGACCACCCCGTCACCACACCGTATCCTCCCCGTGACCACACCGTATATTCAATTTGAATATACGGTGTGGTCACGGGGAGGATACGGTGTGGTGACGGGGTGGTCCCGGAGGCGTCGGGGACGGGCGTGGAAACCGGCCTGGAATTGCGTCAATCGAAAT
>DATKNZ010000432.1:0-41296 GCA_035541055.1 Candidatus Acidiferrum sp.
CACCGTTGACCAGGGGCAGATTATCGGCGTCACCAACTTCTTCCGCGGCCTGAGCACGGCCGCGGCACGCGGGTATGGAATCTTCCCCGCCGCCTTCCGCGACTACGTCACCGTGAGTTCCGGCAGCAACGCGGACTTCACCGTGGCCGGCTACACGCCCCTGGCGGACGTGAGCGACCGCCCGGCAGATACCCTGCCGGGGCTGAACTCGAGCGGCGTGACGCTGGAACTAGGGGCGCTGTGGGACCCAGCGGTGACGGCGGCGGTGCCGGACGCCGCGGGGACGCTGTGCGCGTTGCAGCTCAGCCAGGCGGCCCACGTGACCGTCACCACGAATGCGGCGCGCGGCGGGTTGGTGTCCGCGCTGACCGGGGTGACGCTGACGCCGGTATTCACCGGGGCATACGTGGACCCGAACTACCCGTATGTCATTGCCATTACGGCCGAGAGCGGGGTGGTCACAGTTACCTTCAGGGGCGGCGAGTTGCTTACTGCGCCGGCGGTTACCGGCCCCTGGAGCGGCTCCGGGAACACGAACGGCCTCTATACCAATCTCTTGAGCGGGGCGGCTTCCGCGTTCTACCGCGTGAGGCGCGCGGCGGTCATCACGCCCGCGCCAGGCATCACGGGGATCACGCTGTCCGGCGGGGTGCTGGCCGTCAGCTTCCAGGGCGGGGAGTTAATGACCGCGCCGGCGGTTACGGGTCCCTGGACCGGGACAGGGAACACGAGCGGGTCTTACAGCAATGCCGTGAGCGCGGGCCCGGCGCTGTTTTACAGGGTGAGACAATGAGGATTTGCACAGAAGGAAACGAAGGGAACGAAGACGTGGCACGTGGTGCGTGTTCGGCGTTGCGCGGTGCTTGGGACTCCTTATTGGATGTTGGATGTTGGATGTTGGATGTTGGATGTTCCTCTTTCTTGCCAGCCTTCTGGCTTCGCACTTCGGCCTCTCTCGTCCTGCTCCTGCTCCTCGGACTCACTTCCGCCCGTGCCGACTACCGCTCCGCAGGCTATGCGTACCTCTCGCCGGTTCCGGGCGCTTCCTACTGCTCGCCACAGACCAGCTTCATCCTCGCGCGGTTCCAGAACGTTTCCCCGGCAGATGTGACGAACTTTGCGTCGTTTATCACGGTGACGGGCGCAAGCAGCGGCCCCGTGCCCGGGCAAACCCATGTCGCGAGCGATGGCCGGACGGTTATCTTCACTGCCGGGCGAAGCTTCTTCAGCTCCGAGGCGGTGACGGTGACGCTTTCGCCAGCGCTCCAGGCGGGCGCCGCGGGAAGCGTTCAGCCGTTCCAATACCAATTCATGGTGACGGGTTACCTGCCTGCCTCGCCGTCACGGCCAGCCAGTAGCGTAAGCCTCCGGCTTGCGGCCGTCCCAACAAACCTCTGGTTTGTTGGCTCCGCGCAACCCGGAGGGTTGCTGGGACAGGCGCAACCCGGAGGCTTACGCTACTACAACACGGCTACGCCGACACCGGGCCAGCCCGGCACGTTTCCGAACGGGGTGTCGGTTCCCGGCAGTTTTCCGCAAATACGCATCACGACCAATTCGGGGCCGGACGCGGAGTGCATCTTCCTGGATAACAATGGGGGCTCGGGGGCGAATGCCTACAACGTGATCTTCGACAACACCGGCTCACCGATCTGGTACCAACTGACGCCGGATGCGCGGTGGGACATGAAGGTGCAGCCCAACGGCCTGGTTACCATGCTGACCCGCGAGAGCGGGATGCAGTTTATCAGCCTGGACACCCACTACGAGCAGGTCACCAATTACTCGGCGGTCAACGGCTACGACACGGACGAGCACGAGTTCCGGGTCCTGCCCGACGGCACGTACCTGCTGATCGGCGCGCGCTACAACCCGGTGGATATGAGCCGGTATGTGGTGGGCGGCACGTTGGCGTCGGTGCTCGAAACCGTCGTCCAGGAGTTCACGCCGGCGGGCGAGCTGATCTTCCAGTGGCGCGGCTGGGACAACTACGACGTGCGGGACGTCCAGATCAGCAGCCCCACCAACGCGAGCATTGATTTCCCGCACCTCAATTCCATCGAGGTGGACACGGACGGGCAGTTGCTGATTTCCGCGCGCCACTTGAGCGAGGTGACCAAGGTCAACCCGGACACGGGCGACATCATCTGGCGGCTGGGCGGCGCGCACAGTACTTTTGCCTTCACCAACGATCCCCTGAGCGGCTTCTGCAACCAGCACTGCGTCCGGACCGTCGGCAAGAACCGCTACACTATGTTCGACAACGGCAACGGCCATTCGCCGCCGCTCTCGCGCGGGGTGGAGTACCTGCTGGACCTTACGAACCTGACGGCGACCCTGACCTGGCAGTTCCGGCAGACGCCCGACGTGTTTTCTCCCGACATGGGCAACGTGCAGCGGTTGACGAATGGCAACACGCTCATCAACTGGGCTTTTAGCTTCGCGCCCAAGCTGACCGAGGTGCGCCCCGACGGCACCAAGGCCTTCGAGATGAACTGGGTGGACCAATGGTCCACGTACCGGGTCTGGCGCTGTTCCTGGCAAGGGGTGGCGCCGCAGCCGTACCTGATCGCGGAGCCTTACCCCGACAACATCACGCTGGTCTTCAACCAGTTCGGCGACACCAACGTGGCGTTCTACCGCATCTACGGCGGGACGGCGCCGCACCCCACCAATCTGCTGGCCACTTCCGGAGTCACGCTCAAAGAGCTCACGACCCTGCAGAACGGCAGCAATTACTTCTTCCGCGTTACCGCCGTGAACCGGCAGGGCGTCGAGGGGCCGTATTCGAACGAGGCCAGCGCCACGGCCAATTATGTGAAGCCCGGGCAGAACATGATCTTCAATGGCGACTTCTCGCAAGGCACCAACGTGTGGACCTGGACGCTGAGCAACGGGGCGTCGGCGGCCTGGGCCGTCGAGAGCGGCGTCAGCCATTTCTACATCACCAACGGCACGGCCTCGCTGCTCAACATCCAACTGAAACAAGGCGCCAAGGCGCTGGAGCAGGGAAAGAAGTACGTGCTGCAGTTTGACGCCTGGGCCTCTCTCCCGCGCTACATCGAGGTGCAGGCGGGCGATTCCGGCCTGCTGTATGCCGATTTCTACCCCTACCTGACGCCGTTGCAGAAGCACTTCCAGTACGTGTTCACCATGGCGGCGCCGACGGACTTGAATGCGAGCCTGATGTTCAACCTGGGCGCGTCGTCCGGCTATAGTGTTTACCTGGACAACGTCGTCCTGTTCAACTCGCCCGCGGGCGACCTCAACCAGGATGGACAGGTGGACTACCTGGACCTGCAGCTCCTGACCCGGGACTGGCTGAAGCGGCAGAACGGGCTGAGCAGCGATTTGAATGGAGACGGCACGGTGGACTTCAACGATTTTAGCATTCTGGGCGACAACTGGACCGGAGGGAATTGAGTTTGCCGCCTGGGGGCAAAGCACATACAACGATTATAACGAAAGGCAAGACAATGAAAACGAGTCTGGGTTCTCTACTCTGCGCCGGCGTGGTCGCCGGCATCGGCCTGGCCGGCAGCGACGCCCGCGCCCAACTGCCGCCGGATTTCCCGCAGTTCACGGTGGCGACCTATGTCACGAACCAGGTGGCGCCTGGCTACATCTTCATCGAGATCACCGACAACTCGACCAACGGGGGCTACTACGAGCTGATGATGAACAACGACGGCACTCCCAACTGGTACCTGGCGGTGACGAATCACAGCTATGACTTCAAGCCGCTGCCGAACGGCTACCTGCATTACGCGCCGTTCTACCACACCCATTCGTGGACCGGCGGCGGCGACGTCACGCACCCGATCCTGGATAATAACTACGACCTGGTGGAGACGGTCGTGGCCGGCAACGGGTATGCAGCGGACGGGCATGATTTCCAGATGCTGCCCAACGGACACGTGCTGCTGATGGGGTATTACAAGTCGGAGATGGACCTGAGCGGGATCATCTCCGGCGCCTATCCGAGCGCCCTGGTGGCCGCGGGGGTCATCCAGGAGCTGGACGCCCAGCGCAACGTCGTATGGCAGTGGCGGACGTGGGACCACTTCAACTTTGCCACGTATTATGCGCTGGAGTTCGGCCTGCCGCAGTTCCAGGCGCTGGCAAGAAATGCGGTGATGGACTCCTGGCACCTCACCACCGTCGTCCTGGATACGGACGGGAACCTGCTGATGGCCAATTACCCGGTGGACGTGCAGAAGATCAACCGCCAGACCGGGGCGGTGATGTGGCGGCTGGGGGGCTTCGGCAATCAGTTCTCTTTCGTGGGCGAGAGCCCGGCCGTCGCAGTGACTCATTTCGGCGGGCATGACGTGAGCCGCCTGGCGAACGGCGACATCATGATCTTCAACAACGCCGACCAGCAGGCCACCCGCTCCTCGGCGATTTACGAATACAGCCTGGACGAAGTGCATAAGGTCGCCACCAAGGTGTGGAGCTATACGCCTCCGACGAATTATTACTCGTGGCACTACGGCAGCGCCCAGCGGATGGCCAACGGCAACACATTCATCGGCTGGGGCGGGGCCGATATCATCCCCGGCATCGGGGGCACGACCAACCAGGCTGTCCCCGCCTGCACGGAAGTCACCGCTTCCGGGCAGAAGGTGTATGAGCTTTGGTTCAACAACCCGCTGACCTACAGTTACCGAGCCTACCGGGTGATCTATCCTCCGGCGACGCTGACGACCAACAGCCTGCAGAGCTTCCTCGTGGCCGGGAACGACGCAGACTACAGCGACGTGGGGGTGGTCATCGAAGTCAACAGCATCAACACCACCGGCGGGGGTTACAACCAGGTGGTGGTCACCCGCGCGCCTTACGCCCCGGTGTATCCGCAATTCAACGGCAAGGCGCCTCTGGTGCTGCCCGTCCGCGTGAGCCTCTCGGAATACGGCATTGACTCGATGGGCGCGACGATGGACTTCAGCCAGTCGAGCTTCGGCTTCTCGAACCCCACCAACCTGACGGTGTACTACCGCAGCACGACGGGCCAAGGGTTATTCGTTCCGCTGCCGACCAGCTACAACCCTGTGACGCAAACCCTGAGCGCGACGGTCTCGGTGACCGCCCAGTCGGGCGACTTCGGCGAGTTCATCTTCGGCTATCCGGACATCGCGGAGGTGCCGTATCCGCCGATCCTGAACGCAGTCCAGAATTATCTTGGGCCGCAGACGCAGGAGATCGTGGCCCCGCTTCAGGCCCCGACGGGCGCGGTTTACAGTGTGAACCAGCAACTGCCGGTCTGGATGTCATGGTCGCCGGTGGGCTTTGCCGGCTGGTACGCGATCCAGGTGGCCACGGACCCGAGCTTCACGAACCTTGTAGTGAACGTGCCGTATCTGACAGAGGCCTTTTACGTCTGGAACTCCCCCGGCGCGAACACCACCTACTACTACCGCGTCCAGACGTCCAATAACGGCGGCCAGGGCGCCTGGGCGGTGGGCGAGTTCCAAACCGGCCCTCCGTTCCTTCAGCTTGCCTCGCCCAACGGCGGTGAGGCTTGGAGACGAGGGCTGACCTACTTCGTGAAGTGGAATGGCAACCTGCCGGAGAACGTCTATGTGGACCTTTACAAGGGAGGCTCGTTCCTCATGAATCTGGCCACCAACGTGCCCAACCCAGGCACCTACAATGTGCCTTGCACCAACTCGTATAAGTGGCCCATTCCCTTCGGCCTGACGCCTGGGCCGGATTATTCGATCAAAGTGACAAGCGTGACCAATAGCGGCACGTTTGCGATGTCTGCCCAGACTTTCAGCATCGTTGATCCGCCCAGCATCATTTCGGGGTCAATGACCAGCCTGCCCAACGGCAGCATTCAGTTCGGGGTGAGCGCGCCGGGGGCGGCCACCGCCACGGTGCAGGTGGCCACGAACGTCGCCTCCACCAATCTTGCCACCAAGTGGCAGGTGCTGCAGGTCTTGCCCGTGACCAACGGCATCACAACGTGCACTGACACGATGACGGCTAACGCACCCGAGCGCTTTTACCGCGTCCGGTTGCCCTGAGGCAGCCGTTTGCTCCGGTTTAATCCGCACCCTCCGGCGCAGCGTGGATCGCACACCTTCCCGCAAAAAGAGCGCGCGCCCGGGTTGGTTGTAGCCCGCGCCAAGCCGCTTTCTAGTGGCAGCGCGCCGGTCGGCAGGAATCATCAATGTGTCCCCGGGTTTATAGGGGGGGCTGTTGTATTCCCCGATGCCCTCGATTTCGCCTCTCTCCCCCCGATTGTCTTTTCGCTGTGCTTATCTGCACCTGCTAGTTGTTCCTCTAAGAACTTGCCGATGGCCTCAGCGGCCAAAGCGTGGGCGTATTCGTTCGGGTGTGGGTCGTTGGCGTTTACAATGAGCCTTGCCGAGGGGATGTTTCGGTAGGTGTCCAACAAATCCAGGTGGGCAACACCTAACATCCGCCAGCATTGGTTGAGTTGGTCGTGAATGGTATAGTAGGCGTACTGAGGCCCTAGCCCCTGGAAAAAAGGAAAGGTAACCACCAGCAAGCGGCCACCGTGGGATTGGACCAGGTCACGGAGTTCCCGCAGCCGCTGTTGCTGCCTATCCCAGTGGCCATCGCGATACCCCTGGGCGATGAATTCGAAGTAACGCTTTACGCCGGCATCCCGGCGCATGTAGAAGCGGCAATACAGATCGTTCACAAAATAGCTGTTCCGCAGGAGCCAGGCGCTTTGGGCGGCTCGATCCCGAACCCGGCGAACGGCCTCGCCCCACTCGGGGAACATGTCTGCGACGTCGTTCAGGCAATAGACCAGGACCACCACGTCGAGCTGGTAGTGCTGGGCGAGGGAATCCCGCAACTGCTGGATTTCGTCGCCGGTGTCGTAGCCGGGCTGGGCGAGCACGTGGATTTCCCATTCCGGGTGGGCCTGGCGGAGGCGGTTGGCGAAGCGGTCGTCCACGTTCTTGACGCCGTGGCCGGCGGCGAAGGAATCGCCCAGGAAGGTGATGCGGCGCGTGCCGGGCGTGAGCTTGAGCGAGTAGGGGATGTTGTCCCGGAAGTCGGCGGAGTTGAGCTGCCAATGCCGGTCGAACCAGCGCTGGTTCAGCTTGGTGTAGCCCAAGCTGTCGGTGGTGTCGCTGAAGAAGCGGTAGTAGATCTCGCCGCCGAGGACGCCGAGCGAGAGGAGCAGGAGCAGGACGAGGAGATTGCCGGAAATGAGGCGGAGCGTTCCGGGCGGGCGGGTGCGGGCGCGCAGGCCTTGGGCAAGGAGCACGAGCAGCCCGCCGATCACAAGCGGCAGGAGCACGTAGAGGCCGAGCACGAGGTCTTCGTCCATAGCAAGCTTCGCCGATTAAATCATAGATAGGTTCAAATGAACACAAATTAGGCGAGGGGGGAAGCACAAGGGCGTATCTCGACACCGCCCCAGGAGCGCGGCGGCAAGCGCAGCACGATGCCGCCTTGGCTAAGTGCTCTCGGTCATTCACCATAGGAGCGGGAATTGCCAATTGACAATTGGCAATTTGCAATGCCCTGCTGCGTCGCCGTATTCGTGGCCGAGGTCACCAATTACTCGTAGACATAAAGGCGCTTTCGTAGTGCAGATTTCCAACCTGCGCTTCGGGCAGCGCCAGGATACGTCACCCATTTACAACCCAGAGCACTGACCTTAGCTTCTTGCACCGCGTCAATCCAAACCGGCGTCGCGCTTCGCTTGCCGCCGCACTCCATATCAGTAATGGCGCGTCGGAAGGGCTTTCCGGCGAAACAAGACGAGGCTGGCATCGGCGCGGTCCTGATCCGGCAGAGGCTCTTCCCAGCGTCCGCCGCGCGCGTCCGCCACCCAGGCGCCCACGCGCTCGTAATCCTGGGCGAGCAGCTTGTCCAGGAATTGGAGGAACCCGGGCGGGCTGCCCTTCTGCGCGAGCCAGCTCAGAGGCGACTGCGCCAGGACGATAGCCGCGGGCGGGCGCCGCTCCAGGTCGCGCATTGCTTCGGCCTGGAACCTGGGGGCCAGCGGCGTGGGAATCAGCAGCGGATAGAGGATCACGAAGCGGGTCGAACTGAGCCGGTTCGCGTAGAAGAGGATTTGGGGTTCGGAACCGGCCACGAAGACGGGGTCGCCGGGCGCGGTGAGTTCGGCGAGGCGGCGGGCGACGGCCTGGGACTCGATAAAGGCATTCCCGCCGGCGGCTTTGCCTGCGGCGAACTCCTGGCGGGTGCAGGTGATCCAGGGCAAGTCGGGCACGCAGACGACCAGCACGACCGCCGCGGTGAAGACGAGCCGAACCCATTGTGGAGGCAAGCGCAGCCCGGCGGCGGCCAGGGAGGCAAGCTCCCTGATCGCCAGGGCCGCGAGCAACGCCCAGAAGGGCATGACCAGGAGGTAGTACTGGCCAAAGACGCTGGCACCGGTGGAGACCCAGGCGGTGAGAAAGACAGCGATCCAGAACCAGGGCCGCGGGCGGGGCCGGAAGACCAGGACGGCTGGCAGCAGGAACAAGATCCACCATTGGACCCAGAACAGGTGGGCGCACGCCAGGAGTCCCGACCATCCGAAAGTAGCCGAAGCGCGGTAGAAGCGGTTGAAGGTGACGGTGCATTCCCAAAGCCGCCGGCAACCGTCCCCGATGAGGAAGGGGGCCAGGGCGGCGAGGGAGGCCAGGCCTGCGCCCAGCGCGAGCAGGAGCCAGCGGCGGATCAGACGGGAAGGGTGAAACTTGGAACCTGGAGCTTGCAACGCGAAGCGTGGGCGCCAAACCTCCTCTATGGTCCAGACTACAAAGAGGAGCGCCAGCACGGGAAGGGCGATGTATTTGTACCAGAAGGCGACCGCGGCAAGCAGGCCCGCGAGGAACCAGGCGCCGGCCCCGGCGCGGCCATGCCGGCTGGCGGCATAGACGGCGAAGGCACCCAGCAAAGGCAGGACGAGGAACATCTCGGTGTTGGCGGTGAATTGCTCGAGGCCGGGGCCGAGGAGCATCGGCGTGACCAGCCACATAGCCGGCAGGGCGAGTCCAGGGCCGAATTCCAGGCAGGCGATCCAGCCGAGCAGGCCCGCGGCCAGCGCGCCGAAGAGGCCGGCCAGCACGCGTGGAACCCAAAAGGTGCGAGGGGCCAGGGCGTGGGCCGCGGCGTAGGTATAGACGATCATCGGCGGCTTCTGCAGGAAGGCGTGCTCGTAGGGGAGCTGGCCGCTCCTGAGGATTTGGGCGGCATAGGCGTATTCGCCTTCGTCCCGGACCAGGGGGGCATCCAGGCTGTTCCACCGCAAGGCGGCGCACAGGGCGCAGACGCCCAGCACGCCCAGCCACGCGGCCGGACCCACTGCGCGCAGCGGGGCCAGCATCCCGGAACTGGCCGCAGTACCAGACTTCAGCATCGAGGCAAGACTATCCCCGGCCGCGGGGCGGGTGACAACGCATTTGCTTTGGCGCGGGTTTCAGATGCTCCTCGTTCTTGTGCTTCCCGGTCGCGCCGCCCTAGACTTGGTCGCGAGCGGCGACGGCGCGGAAGCGCCCGGCTCGAGAGACAGAGAACAATGCGGCGCGATTGGCAATTCATGGTGCTGCTGGCGGCTGCAGTCATTGCGGTCTTCTGGCGCGTGGGGCGGCACGAGTTCGTTAATTATGACGACCCGGCCTATGTCACGCACAACCCGACCGTGCAGGAGGGCCTGACGTGGTCGGGCGTGAAGTGGGCGTTCGGCGAACTGCACGGCGAAGCAACCTATTGGCACCCCGTCACCTGGCTCTCGCACATGCTGGACTGCCAGCTTTACGGCCTGAGGCCTGCGGGACCTCACCTCACTAACGTCGCCTTGCACCTGCTCAATGTGTTGGTGCTGTTCGTCGTTCTGCGGCGACTGACGGGGGATGGCGGGCGAGAGGCCGTGGCCGGGCGTGAGGAGCCAGCGGCAGGCGTGCGACCAGCCAAGCTCCAGGCCTCGCGTCTGACGGCACCCGCTTCAGGCGGCACGGCCTGGAAATGCTTTCTGGTGGCCGGCCTCTTTGCGCTCCATCCGCTGCAGGTAGATACGGTTGCCTGGGTAGCCGAACGCAAGAACCTGCTGAGCACATTCTTCGGCTTGATGAGCGTGTGGGCGTATGTTCGGAGTGCGGAATGCGGAGTGCGGAGTGTGGAGTGCAGCAGCCAGCCAGCCGCCCACGGCAAGCTCCACGCAACACGCAATACGCACCACGCTTCACGCGTCACGTTCTACCTCCTCTCATTTCTCCTCTTCGCGCTGGGTTTGATGAGCAAGCCGATGCTGGTGCCGCTGCCCTTCGTGCTGCTCCTGCTGGACTATTGGCCGTTAAGCCGTCTCGCGTCTGGAGTCTCAAGTCTTGAGTCTCAAGTCTCAAGTCTTAAGCCCACGGAGAGCGCAGCACGGGACACGCAACCCGCAACACGCAGCGCGCAACACGCTCGTAAATCGCAAATCCTAAGTCGGATATGGGAGAAGCTGCCCTTCTTCGTCCTGTCCGCCCTCTCAAGCCTGATCACCATTTGGGGCCACGAATCCTTAGGGACGCTGGTCAGCGCGGAGGCGTTGCCGATATCGAACCGCATAGCGAACGCGGTGGTTGCTTACGCCATTTACCTGCGAAAGGTGCTGTGGCCCGCTGACCTGAGCGTGTTTTACTTGCATCCGGGCCGTTGGCCGGCAGGCGTGCTGATCGGCAGCAGCGTGGTGGTGCTGGGGCTCACGGGGTTGGCGGTCTGGCAGGCCCGGCGCCGCCCCTTCCTTTTGGTGGGCTGGCTCTGGTTTGTAGGAATGCTCGTGCCCACGATCGGGCTGGTGCAGGCGTACGTGCAGGCGATGGCGGACCGGTTCATCTATATGCCCATCGTCGGCTTGTTTCTGCTGGCGGTGTGGACCGTGGCCGAACGGACGTCTGCCCTGGCCAACCATCGCGCCGTGCAATCGGGACTGGCGGCATTGGCCCTGGGTGGCTGCGCCGTCATGAGCACCCTGCAGCTAAGATACTGGCGGGACAGCATCAGCCTGCTGCAGCGCGCTGTGCGGGTGGAGAGCAACAACCCCGTAGCCCGGGTCATGCTGGGGAATGCCTACTTCGAGCAAGGCAAGCTCGAGGCAGCGCTGGCCCAATACCAGGCCGCCGCGCGAATGAGGCCCGACGACGCGGAGGCCTGGGATCACGCCGGGATGGTGTTGGCCCGGCAAGGGAATCCCGCCGAAGCCATCCCCTTGCTGCGCAAGGCTGTTGAACTGGCTCCCGGGTGGCCCGAGCCCCTGAGGCGTCTGGGGCTGGCCCTGTTGCGCGAGCGGCGCACGAAGGAGTCGCGGGCGGCCTATCAGCAATTGGCGCGACTCATGCCCAAGACGCCTGAGGGCTACCGCGATTTGGCCGACATGCTGAACGAAGGGCAGCAATACGCCGAAGCCGTGAGCTACTACCACGAGGCTCTTCGGCTGCAGCCGGACTTCCCGCCTGTCCTGAACAATCTGGCTTTGCTCCGCGCCACCTGTGCCCAGCCCGAATTCCGTGACGGCGCCGAAGCTGTGCGCTGCGCTGAGGAAGCGTGCCGTTTGACACAGCGCCGCGATGCCAACTTGGTTGGCACGCTGGCTGTCGCGTATGCGCGGGCGGGCAGGTTCGATGAGGCGGTGAAAACCGCCGAGGAGGCCCAGGCCGTCGCCAAGGCCTCGGGAGCCGACTACCTGCTCCCGATCCAGGCAGAGATGCTCGCGAAGTTCAGGGCCGGGAAGGCCTATCCTTAGCGAGCGGTTTAGTTGCTTTATGCCAAGGTTGCGCTTAGTCTCTCCAGCAGTTGTTAGCCTTAGGCACTCGGTTTCTCTGAGGTGTCCGGCGCAAGTGTCGCAATGCCGTCTTTGCCAATCCCATTACTGCATGAAGGCATCCCCCTCGGCTAGTCGCCCCCTGAGCGTGGCCTTGTTGCTCCTGGCGCTGCTGGCCGGCCACGCGCAAACACCCACCCTCGGCGTCATCTATAATCTGCCCGGCACCGATCCCGGGTTCGTCCTGTTCTCGCCACTCACGATTACGAACACCTACTTGATTAACAAGCAGGGTCAGGTCCTCCATGTTTGGCACAGCGCCTACCTCCCGGGCCTGGTGGCGTACCTGCGCCCCGATGGGAAACTGATCCGGGCCGCCAAAGACCATCCGCCCGGCAACGATCCGTTTGGCCCGACCACAGACGCCGGCGGCATGGGCGGACGCGTCGAGCGCCTGGCTTGGGACAGCATGGTCGAATGGTCCTGGCTGATCTGCGACAGCAAGCAGCGGCAGCACCACGACGTTTGTCCGCTGCCCAACGGAAACGTGGTGATGAGCATCTGGGTGCCCAAAACGCCCGCCGAAATGGCGGCAGCCGGGCGCAACACAACCTGGACCGGCGCCACCAACCTCAACTTGGAAAAGGTCATCGAAGTAAGGCCCACGGGCACGAATCAGGCAACGGTCGTTTGGGAGTGGCAGCCGTGGGACCATCTCATCCAGGATTACAATCCCTCGGCGAAGAACTTCGGCAATGTCGCCGCCCATCCCGAGTTGATAGATTTCAATTATGGTCGCAGAACCGGACCCAACCACGAAGTCATCAATGTCAATGCCATCCATTATAACGCGAAGCTGGACGAACTGATGCTGGAAAGTCGCTGGTACGGTGAGGTCTGGGTTGTTGACCACAGCACGACGACCGCAGAGGCCGCCGGCCACACCGGGGGGAGAAGGGGAAAAGGCGGAGATTTGCTCTACCGCTGGGGGAACCCGGCGACCTATCACGCCGGCACGACCGATGACCAGGTGTTGTTTCAGTCGCACGAGGGGAAATGGATCGAGCCCGGCCTGCCCGGGTCGGAGACGGGTGACGTCACGGTGTTCGACAACGGGACGTACCGTCCCGGCGGACCTCGCTACAGCCGGCTGGTTCAATTCACTCCGCCTCTGCAGCCGGATGGATCCTACGCCATGATCACCAACTCCTTCGCGACCAACGGCGTCTATGGCCCGGCCAGTTACAATTGGATTTGCCCGAGCAACCCGGCGCCCGATTTCTTTGCCTTCAACCAGGGCGGCTGCACCCGGCTGCCCAACGGCAACACCCTGTCCTGCCTGGGACCGGAAGGCTATTTCGTGGAATGGACTCCCCTGGGCGACCGCGTCTGGGGCTATCAAAGCCCCGTTGGCGGGGAGACCAGGAACCATATTTTATCCCAGGGACAGAGGACGCGTATGAACGCGAACGTTTGGAAGGTCATCAGCTATCCGACGAACTATATCGGCTTCCAGGGCCATGATCTGACCCCGCAGGGAGTCCTGGAACTGCCCCGCCCCCCAGGCAATAGCGCGCGCCCAGACAAGAGCGTCACCCCCAAAATTGACGGTGTGGGGCCTCCACCCGAACCGCCCTCACTGTGAACTTCAGTCGGCACCGTGCTCCTGCCGCCTGTTCACTTTCCCAGCGGAGACGCAGAAGAGTTGCAGTATGAACTGTCCGGGCTAGCGGTGAGCCGGCGCGACGGAATTGGTATGGGCGTGTGGCACCGGGTGCGAGGCGTGCATTTGGAACGGCAGCAAGTCCGGCTCTCCCAGGAAAGTGTTCAGCCCGCGCGGGAATTGGGGCGATTCCAACCAGTCCGCCAGCAGGTGCAGTTCAACCGCGGTGAAGCCAATCGTGGATCGGCGCAAGAGCGAGAGCTGGGCCGGGCCGGTTTTGGTTACGCCGGTCACACAGTTGCCGAGCTTGTTCTCCAGGGCCATTAACCAGGCCACACTGGCCGATTTGGGCGGCACCTGCGCGTGATGCGTCACCATCCGCAGGAACTGCCCCGAGAACAGCCACTGCTGGACGCGCGGGCCGGTGATTTCCCAATCGTAGGCCACAAGGTTCGTCGAGCTGAGCACCTGGTAGAACAACCCGGCCGGCGCCGGGCGGTTGGTGCTCGGATTCGGGTTGAGGCCGGCGACAGCGAAATCGCCTCCGGGAGTGGACACCAAGCGCAGGGATGGGTCCATGATCGGCACATCCGTCCAGGCCGCGCCGTTGAAGTTCGTGCCCCGCACAAAGTGGCCCATGCCGTTGGTGGCCAACTCCGGGTTAACATCCTGCAGGAGGCGATCCGTCAGTTGGTACACCTCATTGCTGGCGTTGGGCAGCGGCGCGGCGCAGAAGGTCAGGAAGGGCAGCCCTTGCTGTGCCCAGAAGTAAAGCTGGTCCGGCGGCGCGCCGATGTGCAGGTCCGTCCAACTCTTGCAGGAAGCCAGCCAGGGCGCGATGCCGCGGATGGCGGTGAAGCTGCATATCGGCTCGTGCATGAGGTTGGTCGGGATGTTCCAGGCCGGCAGATCCGCCGGCAGGGGCTTGGGGAAGTTGAACTGGCCCCGGGTGCGCACGCTGGGGCCGTCGCCCCGCATATCCACCGTCACCCTGGGGAGGTCCGCCGGCAACGACCAGTCCAGCAGCAGCGCGCTGGCCACACGGTGCAGGTCGGCGTCGGCGTACAGGCAGACATCATTCAGCAGGGAATCGCTTGTCAGCCCGCCTTGCCGGATCGAGTCGAGCAATTCCGTGGTGAGCACATTGGTCTCGTGGCCCAGCCCGATAACCGTCCATTCGCCCGCGCGCGCGACATCGAGCTTGCGGCTGACAGGCGACCCTTGCGCGCCGGGAGTCGAGAACTGCAATACCCACCCGTTGCTGCGGCCCGCGACGGCGGCAACGCGGCTGCCAGTGAGCCCTTCGAGCACGGCGGCGAGGTTGGTCTCCCACAGGCGCGCCCGCGGATCACTCAGATGAATGGCGAAAATGAGGACACCCGGCAGGTTGGTGGCCTCCCGCACCTCAAGGAAGGACTCCTGCTGGAGGAGATCGTCCAGCAGCGGACGAAGCTGGGCCGCGGGGCCGGTGAGGAGTCTTGCGTCCAGAGTCTTGGGTCTTGAGTCCAGGCCTGGCGGGGGGGTCGTTGAAGCGTTGGTGGGTGTTGCGTGTTCCGTGTTGCGTGTTGCCTTCAGCGCCTCAGCCGCATTGGTCGCCAGGATATGCGTCGCGCTCTTTGGGCTCGGGGCTGCGCTTGGAGCGTTGGAGCGCGCGGTGGAGGTCTTCGACTCAAGACTCTGGGCTTTAGGCTCAAGACTGCCTCCGACCAACCCGACGGCCAGCCGGTCCAGTGTCTGCGCCTCCAGCTTCTGGCTCTCGGGCATGTCCCAGACGCTCATGATGGAGGCCGCGTTGGTGTCCGCAGCCAGACGCTGCTTGCCGAGCCAATGAATGGCGGCCACGGTCTCGATGGGCGCCGGATGCAGGACCAGGGGCGGGCTGCTGGGTTTCCCGCACCCACCGAACAGGACGCCGATGAGTGCCGCCGCCAGAAACAGACCGGGCCATTTTATCCACATAGCGCCAGAGCTTATATAGGAGTTCCTGGGGAAAGTCCAGTGTCAGGGCTGTGCAGAGGTAAACCACAGATGGACACAGATGAACCCAGACGCGGCTTGATTCGGTTGCAGCTTTGCCGTGCTGCGCTCTCTGCGTCTCTGCGTTGAAATAGTCCGCCCTGAACTCTACCCCGGCGGCTCACGGCGTGGTGGTTGAATACGAGGTCTCCCGCAATCGTATCTCAGCCACAAGGCTCTCCTGCTTCTCTCGGCTCCGCAATTCGGCAGGCGTGATGAGCTTCTTCGCCTCTTTGCGCAGAATCGAGTTCTCCCGGTCGAAGGCCATGATCTGCTCCTCCGTAAACACCAGCTTCGGGGAGTCGGGGAAATCCAGGCTGTAGCCCAACCTTTGCAACGTGCTGCCTGCCACGCTTTCAAAGATCCTGATTTCCTCCGCGGACAATTGGCCCCGGTACTTACAGGTGTTCTTCACCAGGATCGGCTTCACCACGTTCTCCCACATCTTGCCCGACTTGGCGGTGTTGGACGCCTCTTCCGACTGATAATAACTCAGCGCTTGATCGGAATACTTCACCCCGAGGAAGGCGCAAATCGCGGTCAGCGTCTGCCTGGGCGAGGCCAGCAGATGCTCGTAGCTGATGCCGATGACCCGCCGGCTGCCGAGCGTCTCGTGCAACTCGAGCGAGCGGTCCTGGTCCAAGGCCCATTGCCGGGCAATGTGATAGACATGCTTGTGCCCCACCACCGCCTTCTTGAACGATAACGCCACGTCCCGCCCGTCGCGATACAAATGAATGTAGTAGGGCCTAATCCCCGACTCCTCCAGTTGCGCCGCGTAGTGGACGTTGGCCATGCTTTTACAGCACCAGAACTGCGCGCCGTCCGCCTCGGCCTTGAGCAGGTAAACGAGTTCGTTGACCTTGCAGAGCGTGCGCTGGTCGCTGCGCCTGAAAATGGCCTCGCGGTCGAGATGGACATCCAGCCATGGGACGGGGTTCAGCTCGACAAGCCGGCACACGTCGTCAATCAGCCGCTTGAAGTTGTCGTCGTCCTCCAGGCTGCCGTAGAGCGGCACCAGCGGCATGAACGTCCTCAGGATGTGCGGCGGGTGCGGCGACGAAATCTCATCCAACTGGTCCAGCATCAACCGGAGCAGGTTCGAGCCGCTGCGTTGTGTTCCAATAACTTGAATCGCTTTCATCCTGGCGGGTTAAATCAAATACAGCATCCAGCCCAATATTCCGGCGGCGGGAATCAAATAGACCGCATTCCACTTCAGCTTTATGGAGGCAACCAATACCATCAAAAACAGCAAAAGCGACTGCCATTGGCGGGCAACGGGTAGTCCTAGCGTGACCGCGGCGGCGAAAATCATGCCGATGACAGCCGGCCTTAGGCCCGCGAACACCGCCTTCACGTAAGGCGAGGCCTTGAAGAAGAGCAGGAAGTGCGCGCACAGGATGGTCAGCACCGCCGGGGGCAGGAATATGGCGATTGTCCCCAGCGCCGCGCCCGCCAGCCCGTACATTTTGTAACCAAAGAATGCGGCGCTGATGAGTATCGGCCCGGGGGTGATCTGCCCCATGGCTATTCCGTCAAGGAACTCTCTGGTGCTCAGCCAGTGCAGCTTTTGGACGAACAGCGCGTTCATGGTCGGAACCATCACGTAGGCGCCGCCAAATTGAGAGATGCTCAGGCCGCTGATCAGGCCCACAATGTTCAGCGGCGGGCGCAGGGCTTCCCGGAACCCCGCCGGGAGCACATGCCAAATGCCGAACAGAGCCAGCGCGGCAATCACGGCGACGGCCGCGGCCCTTGCAGTGTTGCGAAGAAGCTCGCGCGCGTTCGTCGCTGTGCTCTTGTCGGGGGCGGCTGCGCCCTTCGCCGGGAACAAGATCAATCCCGCGACGCCCCCGCCCAGGACGATCAACAAGGTCGTATAAAAGCCGCCTACAAAGACCAGGAGCAGCGCCGAAACGCCAGCAATGATGAATTGCGCGGCGGTCTTGAGGCTCTTCTGCCCCATTTCGTAGCCGACCGACACGATGATCGCACATACTGCCGGAATGATGCCCACAAAGAAGCGGTTTACCGCAGGGATGCTGCCAAAGCGGAAATAAACGTACGCCAGGATGCTTATCAGGATGAAGGAAGGAAGTATGACCGCGAAGACGCTTACGATGGCTCCGGCGACGCCGCGCAGGCAATAGCTAACGTACGCCACCACGTTTACAGCCACGGCCCCGGGCAGGACGGAGGCTAACGAAATCCCATCGAGTATGACCTCGTTTCCCGCCTTCTTGTCCGTCTCGACCAATTGCTTCTGAATCACCGAAACCAGCGCCATAAAGCCGCCAAAGGACAGGCTCCCAATCTTCAGGAACGTGAAGAAGAGATACCTGAGGCTGACGTCGTGGGGTCGTTGCATGAACCTGGCAAGCCTTGGATCAGGGGTATGGCGAAGGCGGCGAAGGTCCTCAAAATTGGAGGTTGAGGCTGCTGTCAGGGAAGAGGCTGGGAACAGCGTGCTTGCGGGGACGCCCACGCCGCCCGCCCGCTGCTGCTCGGGGACCGAACATTCACGGAGATTTTCATTCAAGGCATTATGTCGGCGGCGGTGCAGCTAATCAACAGCAATCAGGGGACGCCGGAGCGCCGTCCTCGGGCGGAGCAGCATCGCCGTCGCTCCGATGTACTCTTCCGTGCCGTTCGGCAACGATTCCAGGGGAGAGCCATCTTTCCAATCCCCTACTCAGGGTAGCTCGTGTCTCGCAACCCTGGGCTGGAGAATGCAATCCCTTCGGATTGAGAGGCGGCCTGCTGACTTGTAGGCAATGCTGAGAGCCCCCCTGCCGGTTTCGAATGTCCCTGCGGACCGGAGGCTTACTCCACTCGGGTAGTTACCCGAAGGACATTAACGCTTGCCCAGGCATCGCGCCCTTCCCAGCCCTCTTCCCTGCATCGGTTTAAGCGATGCAGCGGGCAGCTTTATCAATTAACACCCTCGGGCCGGGGCGTGGCACACTGCGGGTATGAAAACAAACACGGCTGCTCGCAGGGTGTTCAGGAACCGCGTCAGGGCTGGTATGGTGGCCGTGGTGCTATTAGTATCGGTCGAGTTGTGCATGCTGTGCCGGTTGCCGTCGGGCTGCCAGCGGGTGTCGCCAGCGGCCAATGAGGCGCCGCCCATCAGCGACCTCCTCGCAGCGCAGTAGGCCGGCCCGGCTGAAACGCGCAGTGGCAAAGGCGATGGCAGCAAGAGGGAGAACTGCATGAACGAGCAAGAGCGCACGGAACTGGAGCGGCTGAAGCATCGGCAGGCGAGGCTCGAACACGAGCTGGCCTTGTTCGCCACGCAAATCCGGTCGCTGGAGGAGCGGCTGAGCACAGCGAAGCCGGAGCCGCTCCCGGCCGCTCGGCAGGCCACGCTGACAGAGGTCCAGGCGCCGGCTGCGCCGCCGGTAGCAGCGCCCGTGCCGCCGATCCCGCCAGTGACTGCGAGGCCGCAGCCCGCGCCGGTTCCCGCGCCGCCGCCCATTGCGCGGCCGCTTCCGCCTGCGGCCAGCCCGCCTGCGCCCGCTCCGGTGCCCCGGAGCGCGGAGCCGGCCGGCAAGGGGTCCTTCGAGATGCGCCTGGGCACCTACTGGCTGGTCCGCATTGGCGTGATCATGGTGCTCACGGCCCTGGTGTTCTTCGGCAACCTGGCCTACCACGATTTCATCAGCAAACTGGGGCCGGGCGGAAAGGTGGCGCTGCTCTACGTGGCCAGCGCCATGCTGTTGGGCGCGGGCGCATGGTGGCAACGCACTGCCGCCAGGGAATCCCTGAAGAACTACGCGCAGGTGCTGTTCGCCGGCGGCCTGGCTGCCGTCTATTTCACCACCTACGCGGCCTATTACAACGACCATCTCAAGATCATCCAGGACCGCACTCTGGACGGCGCGCTGCTGCTGGCCTGGGCGGGCTTCATGGTCTGGATCGCGGACCGCCGGAAGTCGGAGGTGCTGGCGCTATTCGCGGTGGGCCTGGCCTACTACAGCTCGATCATCACGCGGGTCGGCTACTTCACGCTCTACTCGAACCTGGTGCTGACGGTGGCGGCGGTCTTCTTCCTCGTCCGCAACCGCTGGGTGGCGCTCTCGCTGGCGAGCCTGGTGGCGACCTATGCCTCGTATGCCTTCTGGCGCTTCTTCGACGGCAGCGAATGGCACTGGGTGTCGCCGGCGGAAGGCTTGTGGACGGGCACCTGGTTCCTCGCGAGCTACTGGATCGTGTTCACGGCGGCCGTGTTCCTTACCATTAGCGAGGATCCGGAAGACGCGGCCCCCTCACCCCTTCCCTCTCCCCATCCGATGGGGAGAGGGTGCCGAAGGCGGGTGAGGGGTTCGGTCCCCTCGAAACACTGGACGCTCTCAGGCGAGAACCGAGCCGGCTTCCTGACGCTGAACAACGGCGCGTTTTTCGCCGGGTTCGTGCTGACGATGCTCCAGGTGCAGACCGGCGGCTTTTGGAAGTTCTGCCTGGTTTACGGCGCGGTGCTGCTCGTGCTGGCCGGGGCGGCCCGGCGCTTCCTGGCCGCGGAACCGCTGGCCAAGAATACCTATCTGACGCAGGGCCTGCTCCTGATCACGCTGGGGTTCATCTCCAAATACTCGGGGCTGCAGCTTGCGCTGATCCTGGCGACCGAGAGCGTCATCCTGCTCATCGCGGGGCAGCAGCGGAAGAACGGGGTGTTGCGGGTCGGGGCCTTCATCGCGGCGGCGCTCGCCATCGGCTGGGGCATGGACGGCATGAAGCAGTTCGACCAACCCGGGCTCTGGATGGGCCTGGGACTGGGCGCGCTGATGCTGGTCAACATGGTGCTGGCGCATCAGGATGGTAGGGACGCGTTCCACCGCGTCCCAAACTCATTTCCCGCGAGATGGGGACGACGTGGAAGTCGTCCCTACCAGGTTCAGGGGAACAGTGTGCGAATCAGTACGGGCTATTTTGCCGTGCTCGCGCTGCTCATCGGCCTGGTGGCGATCTGGGACAACACCACGCACCTCGACCTGCCGCTGGTGCTGGCAGCCGCGGCGGTGCCCTTGACGCTCTCGATCTATGTGTTGCGGGTGCGCGAACTCACTTTGTTCAGCCAGGGCTACCTCGTGCTGGCGCAAGTGGCCTGGGCGGTGAATTACTTCGACAGCGGGCCCGTGCCCGAGTGGTGGAAGCCGGCGCTGCTGATCGCTATTTCGCTTGGGCTGAGCCATTGGTGGCAGAGGCAACGGGCCATTGCCCTGGGTCGGCAAGTGGGGTTCTTCTGGCAGGGCCTCTATGCCCTCGCCATCGTCGGCGTGCTCTACGGCTGGCTGGAGCCGAAGGCCGAGCTGCCGGGCTGGCTGGCGCTGACGAGCCTGCTGGCCATCGCGATCACCGCCTACGGCGTCTTCACCCGGGCCTGGCCGCTGGCCCTCGCCGGGCAAATCTTTCTCGTCGTAAGCTGCGTGCAGTTCGTGGAGCAGCTTGCGCAGGGCAAACCGCACTGGCCACTGCCCCTGGCGCCGATTGCCGCGCTGGCGCTGCTGTCCTTTTCCACGGCCAACTGGTTTCAGCGCCGGCCCGATCCCTCGGGGCGCGTGAGCGGGCCGCTGTTGCAGGTTGCCCTCGTCTATCGCTGGGTGGCATTGGCCATGTCCATCTGGTGGGTGTGCCAATACATTCCAGCGCGAGAGCGCACCTGGGTGCTTGCGCTGCTCGGCCTGGGTGTATTCGTGTGGGCCGGGTGGCGGCGCAACCGCGAGGCGCTGTTCTTCAGCGCCGCCTATGCCGCCGTCGCGCTGCTGCTCTTCTGGCTGCCGCTGGAGCAGTCTCAGCCGGTGTACTGGCCCAACCTGCTGGTCATCCTGTTGCTCTTGGCGCAACTCCAGGCCGCCCGGCGCTTGCGGGAGCGTTATCCGCTCGGGCCGGAGGTGCACGCGGCGGTCATCTCCATCGGCGGCGTGAGCCTGTGGCGCTTGCTGTCCCTCTGGGTGCTCGAACAATGGCCCGAAGGCATTTACCTCACGGCCAGTTGGTCCCTGCTGGCGCTGGCGCTGTTCACGGCGGGCATCGCGTTGCGGGAGCGCATGTATCGCTGGCTCGGGCTGGGCGTGCTGGCCTGGGCGCTCGGACGCGTGGTGATCAGCGACGTGTGGAAGCTCGAGACGCTTTACCGCATCCTGAGCTTCCTCGCGCTGGGCGTCGTGCTGCTCGTGCTGGGCTTCATCTACAACAAATACCAGGAGAAGATCAGGGAGTGGCTGTAGATGGAGGATGGAGGATGGAAGATGGAGGATAGAAGATGGAGGCAGCCAGGCAACCCATCCTCGATCCTCCATCCTCGTCGCTAGCCTAGTCAAATTAGCCTCGACATTGCCCGCCCCCGGTATAAGCCTTGCCCTGCCATTATGTTTTGGGATCAAGAATCCGAAACCCTGCCGCGCCCGGCCCTGGAACAGCTTCAGCTCAAGCGCCTGCACGAGACCGTCAAACGCGTGGCCCAGCGCGTGCCCTTCTACCAAAAGCAGTTTGCGAAAGCCGGCATCCAGCCCGACGACATCCGCACGCTCGGCGACGTGCGTCACCTGCCCTTCACCACCGGCGCTGACCTGCGCGCCATCTATCCCGACGGCATGCTCGCCGTGGACCGCGAGGAGCCCGTCCGCCTGCATACCTCGAGCGGCACGACCGGCAAGCCCAAGGCCATCTTCTTCTCGCGCAAGGACGTTGACAATGCCGCCAACCTCATTGCCCGCTCGCTCGTAGGCACCGGCATTACGCGCAAGGACGTCTTCCAGAACATGATGAGCTACGGCCTGTTCACCGGCGGCCTCGTGATGCATTACGGCGCCGAGAAGGTGGGCTGTCTCGTCATCCCCGCCGGCCCGGGCACCTCCGACCGCCAACTGATGCTCATGCAGGACTTCCGCACTACCGCCGTGCACATCCTGCCGAGCTACGCGCTCTACTTCGCCAGCTTCCTCGAGCAGAAGGGCATCAACCCGCGCAAGGACCTCACGCTGCGCAAGGCCTTCGTCGGCGCCGAACCCCATACCGAGGAGACGCGCCGCCGCATCGAGGAGGCCTTCGGCTGCGACGTCTATAATTCCTACGGCCTTACGGAAATGAACGGCCCCGGCGTCGCCTTCGAGTGCGAGCACAAAGCCGGCCTCCACCTCTGGGAAGACTATTTCCTGCTGGAGATCATCAACCCCGAGACCGGCGAGCCTCTCCCCGAGGGACAGACCGGCGAGATGGTGCTCACCAGCCTCAACCGCGAGGCCATGCCCATCCTGCGCTACCGCACGCGCGACATCACCTCGATCATCCCCGGGCCGTGCAAATGCGGACGCACCCACCGCCGCCTCGCCCGCATCACGGGGCGTTCGGACGATATGCTCATTATCCGCGGCGTGAACATATTCCCGCAGCAGATCGAGCGCGTGCTCATGGCGTTCCCGCAGGTCGGGCGCAACTACGTCATCGTCATCGAGGGGTTGGACAACATGACCATCCGCGTCGAACTGGCGGCCTCGGGTTTCGACGGCCAGGTCGAGCACCTCGCCGCGCTCCAAAAGCAGTTGGTTGAGAAGCTCAAGGCCGAAACCTGGGTCACCCCCAAGGTGGACCTCCTGCCGGCCGGGTCGCTGCCGGTCACCGAGGGCAAGGCCAAGCGCGTGATTGACAAGCGGTCGCTGTAGCCGGAATGCCCTTCGCAAATTCAACGGATCGGCTGGCTGGCCCTGTCCCGGAGGGACATGCGAGCGTAGCCCAACGCTTCAGCGTTGGGAAAGCTGTGCGATGCGGGCCAAGTCCCGAAGGGACGGCTGAGCACGCTGGTAGAGACGCCTCGCCGAGGCGTCCGTTGAGCGCCGGACGCCTCGGCGAGGCGTCCCTACCCCGCGGATCTCAGCCCCGTCGTTACCCAACTCGAACCATTCACTTCAGCACACCATGACACCCATGCATCTGTTGGCGGTCTTTGCGGAAAACAAGCCCAGCCAGACTGCGCGCATCACCCAGATCCTCGCCCAGGCCGGGGTCAACATTGACTGGGTCACCATCGCCAGCAGCGGCAGCTTCGGCGTGATGAAGTTCCTAGTGGATAAGCGGGACCAGGCGGCGGCCGCCCTCAAAGCCAAGGGCCTCATGGTCTCCTTGCTCGAAGCGCTCGCCGTGGAAGTCGAGAACAAGCCCGGCGGCTTGCAGCGCGTGGCCGATCTCCTGGGCCGCCACAACCTTAACCTCGATAACTGCTCCGGCTTCGTGGCCAACAACCGGGCCATCCTGATCATCGAGGCACACGACCTGACGCAGGCGCGCGAAATCCTGCAGAAGAACGGGCTGCGAGTGCTGACGCAGGAAGAGCTGCAAGGGCTGTAGGCTACCGCCTCACTTCGCGCCGTTCGCCACCTCGGCGCCCTTCGTCCGCCGCGCCAGTTCAAGCACCTTCTTCACCAGCGTGTCCTCCACTTCAGGCGCAAAACGCGTTGGCAGGCCGTAGTAGATCAGGTTCGTATCGGCCTCGTAGCCGCCCTCGATCAGGATGCGCATCGAGGGGACGTAGGCGAACACATCGTTGCAGTAGGCGGCGGCCCAGAGGCGCTCGCTCGCCAGCTCACGCCGGAGGCGATAGGAGTAATCCACCACCACTTCGCCGCCGAGCGCCACCAGCGTCAGGTCTTTGCCGAACCGCAGCACCTGCACCGGGCAGGGATAGGTCTTCGGGAGTGCCTCGCCGCGGTCCATCATGCCGAGGAACTTCCTGCCGAAGCGCACGAAGACCGGGTCGGAGTTGGTCAGCTTGGCTTCGAAATAGGCCCTGGCGGGCATCGGTGCGAACGGCAGGTCGGCGTGGTCGAACGCGGCGCGGATCGGGCCGTCCACAGGCTGCATGGGGTCGTTCAACACGCGCGCGACCGCGCCCGCCAGCGCCAACCCGTGCTGCGGCACATACTTCTGGTTGTTGCGAGGATTGGGATTGGCGTCCGCGCCGCAGCCGGTCATGAACAGCGCCGTGGCGCCCGGGTAAGCCCGCTCCAGGCATTCCTGGGCATAACCGGCCCAGTCGCCGCCCAGGTCATAAGTCGCGCCCTGCGTCGTGCAATGACAGGCGTAACCGAAGACCACCGCCACCGGGCTGCCGTTGGTGCCCTCGACCCGCAGCACCGGCACGTCGTTGTCCACGAGCCCGGTCGGGTTGAGCCCGATGCCCACGGTGGTCTTGCCGAACTGGCGCCGGTTGATGGCGAAATGGGCCTCGCCGCGCCCGAACGCGAGCGTCACCGGCTGCAGGTTGGTCAGCGCCGCCTGCGCCGCCGCAAAGGACTGCTCCAGGAACAGCGCCGCATACCGGTCCACCGCCTCCGCTTCGCCCTGCTTTAGCGTGTACATGATCTCCAGGCCGCCCTTGACCACCGGCGTGGAATGGCAGTGCGAGCCGGCAAAGAGAAACCGCTCGCGGGGCACCCCCAGCTCTTTGGCGACGCGCTCGGCCAGTGCGTCGTTGAACCACCGTGGGGTGCCGATGGTGTCCGCCGTGACGATCAAGGTGGTGCTGCCGCTGGTGTCCTGAAGTGCCAATGCTTTCGCCCAGATCCGCTCCTCGATGCGTGTGAAGCATCCCGACCGTGCCGCGTAGCCCGCCAGGGGAACAGGCTCCTTCGGCCTGATGTCGGCCCGGCCCGTGCCCGCCTTGAACTCGAAAGCGTGGGCCGAACAGAACGGGAGCAGGACCAACCCGCCGAGCAGGCCAACGGCGAAGCGGCGCCACCTGCCGGAAGTTGTGGGGAGGTGATGATTCCATGCAAAGGTATGCCTGACCTGGAGCTGCATACCCTCTTTTGGCCCAGCCTTGCGCCGTTGCACAGCAAAAAATCGAGAGGTGTGCCAGCCTAAGGGCCAATTCATGAACGGTGGCAGGGACGCGCTCCACCGCGTCCCCATCTTTCCGAGATAGCAGGTACGCGGCGGAACGCGTCCATACCAGCCTTCATGAATTTGGCCCTGGCTTGCCCGCTCTGACGCCAAATTCCCGTTGCGTGCCGGCAATTCGCCCTTTACTGTGCAAGGCATCAGAAGCGGCCCAGCCCCCGCCCACGGGATGATTTGTTGTCATGAAGACAAAGACGTCGCGCTCCAGGAAAGCTGCCAAACCGACCGCCTCCAAGGCGGCACGGACACGGCGAAGCCGGGCCAAGCCAGGCCGGGCCAGGGGCAAGGCGGGCGGCGCTAAAGCTCTCAAGCGGAATCCGCGAAGGGGTCCGTCGGCGCGCCAGAGCGGCCGCCCCGGCGAGGCGTTCCGAGGTCGGCCTCTGCCCGAGCCGGCGGCGCTCCCGAAGTCGCCGCTCGGAATCCCTCCCATCCTCCTCGAAGGCGACGAACCGCCCCGGCCCGCGCCGACCGCTTTAACGGCCACACCCGCCGCCGCCGCCCCAGTTCCCGAGAGCGCCTCGTTGCCCGAGTCCTACGGCACCGGCAAGCTCTCGCTGCTGCCGCGGGATCCGCATTGGCTGTATGCTTACTGGGACCTGCCGACCGAGCAGCAACGCCGCTTCAATGCGCTCTCGGCGGAGCGGCACCTGGTGGTGCGCGTCCAGCCCGGCACGCTGGCCGGGCACCCTTCGACCGATGTCCACGTGCACCCCGAGTCGCGGTCATGGTTCATCCACGTCGAGAACGCCGCCACGCGCTACACCGCCGAGTTGGGGTATTATCCGGCCAGCGGCGAATGGGTCCCAGTCGCCCGCTCGGTCTCGGCCGTGACCCCGCCCGACACCATCTCGCGCGATAAGACGCTCCGGTTCGCGACGCTTCCCCCCGAAGCCATCGCGCGCGAGCACGTCGTGCCCGCGCGGCTGCCGCAACCCGCCGGCGCGCTCCCGCCGGGGCCGGGGCCGGACGCCGCAGTGGACGGGCAAGCGCCGGGCCCGAGTGAAGCTGCCGATCTCCTGCGCAGCCGAGTGCTGGCAGCGTTGGCTCCATCATCTCTGGCACTGGCAGCGCCTGCGGGTGCCGCGCCAGGCATTTCGAGCCCGCCCGGCGGACAGGCCGCCCCACCGAAGGGCTTCTGGCTGAACGTGAACGCCGAAGTGGTGCTCTACGGCGGCACCGAGCCCGACGCCCGCGTCACCATTGACGGCAAACCCATCGAGCTGCGCGACGACGGCACCTTCAGCTTCCGCTTCGCATTGCCCGACGGCGAATACCACCTTCACGTGTCGGCCCAGTCCACTGGCGGCGACCTGCGCAGCGCCGACCTGCGCTTCGCCCGGCGCAGCGGCTACGCAGGCGAAGTGGGCGCCGCCCCGCAAGACCCGCTCCTCAAGACCCCGGCCGCCGAGAATCTGTGAGCGCTCGGGCCCTGCGCGGCGGGAGCACATCCTGCTTCTGTCCATGAACCGAAGTCTGGCCGACAAGCCCCTCAACCCTTCCCTCTCCCCCTCCCAGGGGGAGAGGTTGGCCGCAGGCCGGGTGAGGGGGGACATCCAACATCCAACATCGAACATCCAACATCCAATGGCTGACCCCGTGGCACTCATTGGATGTTGGATGTTCGATGTTGGATGTTGGATGTTCCCGCATGGCTAACCCCCCACCCCGCACTATGGACCGCGGACTGTTGACTCGAGACTCTAGACTTTAGACTCAAGACTAATGCCCGGTTACCTCGCCCTCGTCCTGCACGCCCACCTGCCGTTCGTTCGGCACCCCGAGCACGAGCGTTTCCTGGCGGAAAGCTGGCTCTTCGAGGCGATCACGGAATCCTACCTGCCGCTGCTCGATGTGCTGCAAGGCTGGCGGCGGGACGGCCTCGACGCGCGGCTCACGCTGACGCTCTCGCCGACGCTCTGCTCGATGCTGCAGGACCCGCTGCTGCAAAGGCGCTACGAGCGATACCTTGACCAGTTGCTGGAACTCGCCGGCAAAGAGGAGCAGCGCACGTCGCTCGAGCCAGCGTTCCACAGGCTGGCCGTGTTCTACCGCGACCGGCTCAGCGCGGCGCGCCAGGCCTACGAGGCGTGCGGACGCGACCTGGTCGGCGCCTTTCGGCAACTCCAGGAGGCCGGGCTGCTGGAGATCGTCACCACCGCCGCTACTCACGCCGTGCTGCCCTTGCTGGCCGGACATTCCCCTTCGCTCCGCGGGCAGGTCCTCGTAGCCCGCGACCACTACCGCGCCTGCTTTGGCCGCGAGCCGCGCGGGCTATGGCTGCCGGAATGCGCCTACGCCGGCGCGGTGGACAACGCGCTCCAGGAAGCGGGCATCCGCTGGTTTATCACCGAGGCGCACGGACTGCTGCATGCGGAACCCGAGCCGAGGTATGCCACCTACGCGCCCATCATCACGCCGGCGGGCATCGTCGCGTTCGGGCGCGATGCCGAAACCGCCCGCCAGGTGTGGAGCCGCGAAGAGGGCTATCCGGGCGACGCGCGCTACCGCGACTTCTACCGCGATGTCGGGTTCGACCTCGACTACGACTACATCAAACCCTACCTGCCCGCGCCGGGGCAACGCGGCTTCACGGGCCTCAAGTATTACCGGATCACCAGCCGCTCGCCGGAGAAGCAGCCCTACGACCGTGCCAGCGCCCTGCGCGCAACCGAGGAGCATGCCCGGCAATTTCTCGCGGCGCGCGTCGCGCAGGTCCGATCAGTGGCCGGGCTGCTCGATCGTCCACCCCTGGTGGTGGCCCCGTACGACGCCGAGCTGTTTGGCCACTGGTGGTATGAAGGCCCCGAGTTCCTGGACGCTGTTGTGCGCACCGCCTGCCGTGATTACCAGGACCTGCGGCTCATCACTCCCGGCGAGTACCTGCGCCGGCATCCAACCAACCAGGTCGCGACCCCCAGCCCTTCAAGCTGGGGCGAGGAAGGCTATTGGCGTGTCTGGCTCAACGAGAAGACCGAGTGGATTTACCCGCACCTCGGGGTGGCGCAGGACCGCATGACGGAGCTGGCGCGGCGGTTCTCCGAGCCTGCGCCATTGCAGGAGCGCCTGTTGAGGCAGGCTGCGCGCGAGCTGCTGCTCGCCCAGGCCAGCGATTGGCCGTTTATCCTCCGCACCGGCACCAGCCCCGCCTACGCCCGCCAGCGCGTCAAAGATCACCTGCTGCGCTTCACCCGCATTTACGACCAGCTCATGTCCGGGCACACCGATGAGCCGTGGCTGAAAGAAGTCGAGGAGCGGGATAACCTGTTCCCGGAGGTTAACGCCGCTTACTGGCGGTAATTGCCGGACAGCGGGGCATGCAGCCACCGCCCTTCGTCCTCCTCCTCGTTCTCGTTCTCGTCCTCGGAGCGTCTTGCAAAGGCGAGGACGAGAACGAGAAGGAGGACGAGGACGAAAGGCTCCCCGCCTCAAATCGGCGCCGAGGGCGCGTTCACTTCTTTGCTTCCCGCTTGCGCCACGCGCGCTCGTGCCGTCGCGTCTCGCTTCGCAGCAAATCCTCGGCGGACCAGCCCCGGCTCTGCGCATAGCGTGCCAGCTTGAAAAGGTCTTCGGCCACCTGGGCCCGCGTGCGCTTGCGGCTGGACGGCGCGCCTTCCGTCAGGCCGGCCCGGCGCGCCTTCTTGAGCAGCTTCTCGGCGCGCAGCAGGGCCGGCAGATGTTTCGGGATGCCGTCCAATGCCGAGGGCCGGGCATGGCGGGTGCCGTGTTTCTCGGCCCGTTTGATCTTCTCCCAGTTGGCCCAGACCTGGTCCACGTCCTTGACCCGCAGTTTGCCGAAGACGTGCGGATGACGGCGTATAAGCTTGTCCGAGATATGGCGGGCGACGCGCTCGAAATCGAACGCGCCACGCTCTTTGGCGAGCTGGCAGTGGAAGACCACCTGCAGCAGCAGGTCGCCCAATTCCTCTTCGAGCTCATGGTCGTCGCCGGCTTCGATGGCGTCTATGAGCTCATACACCTCCTCGACCGCGTGCCAGCGCAGCGTGCGGTGGTCCTGCTCGCGGTCCCAGGGACAGCCGTTGGGCGCGCGCAGGCGGGCCATGATCCGGAGCAGTTCGTCTATAGCGCGACGTCGTTTCATAGCGGAGACATGAATACTCAGATAGTAGCGTAAGCCTCCGGCTTGCGTTGGTCCGAACAAGCCTCTGGGTTTTTCACTCGCTGGGCCTGCATGCCCATCGGCGCAACCCGGAGGGTTGCCGCGACGTTCGCAAGCCGGAGGCTTACGCTACTACCTGAACAGTTACGCGGAGACATTGCGCTCTACCATCTTCACAAGATCACCAGGTTGTCGCGGTGGACGACTTCGACGCGCTGGAGCTTGCGCGCCTTGACCTCCGCGGCGGTGAAGTCCGCAATGCCGCGCGCGAACTCCGTGCCGTCCAGGTCGCAGATCCGCACGACGTCACCCGCTTCGAACTCGCCCTCACAGCGGGCGATGCCCGGCGGCAACAGGCTCTTGCCGCCTTCGCGCAGGGCCTTCTTCGCCCCGGCATCCACGAACAGCGCGCCCTTGGGATAGTGGAAGAAAGCAATCCAACGTTTGCGCCCTTGCAGCCGCGTCGGCTTGGGCACGAACAGCGTGCCCTCCTCCTCGCCGTTCACCACGCGCGCGAGCACCTGCTTCTTTCGCCCGGAAGCTATCACCAGCGGGATGCCCGACCGCACGGCGATCTTCGCGGCCTCAATCTTGGACGCCATGCCTCCGACAGCGGTGGCGCTGTCGGTCCCCTTGGCCAGGCGTTCCACCGCCTGGTCAATGCGCTCGATGGTGGGAATGGTGCGGGGGTTGGCCTTGCCGAAATTCTCCAGCACGCCGTCCACCGAGGTCAGGATGATCAGCAAGTCCGCCGGGAGCAGCGAAGCGACCAGCGCCGAGAGCTTATCGTTGTCGCCGAACTTGAGTTCCGTGAACGACACGACGTCATTCTCGTTGATGATGGGCACGACGCCGCGGCTGAGCAAGGTGACCAGCGTGTTGCGGGCGTTGAGGTGGCGCTCGTGGTGCTCGAGATCGTCGTGGGTCAGCAGGATTTGGGCGACGGCCAGCCTGTGCGCGCCGAATAGCTTCTCATAGATGGCCATAAGGCGGGATTGCCCCACCGCCGCGCAGGCCTGCAGCTCGGCGAGTTCGGCCGGGCGTTTCGTGTAGCCCAGCGCGCCCATGCCGGCGCCCACCGCGCCGGAGGACACCAGCACGACCTCCCGGCCCGCCTGGCGTTGGGCAACGACCTGCCCCACCAACTGCTCCATCTGGGCAAGGTCGGGCTGCTTCCGGCTGTCGGTGAGGACGCCGGTGCCGAGCTTGACGACGACGCGGGTCAGGTCTTGCAGCAGTTTGGAGCGCACGGATGATCTTCTAGTCAAGGCAGGCGGCTACCGAAAGGCGAAAATGCGCGAGGCCCGCCTCGTCCCGCCTGCCCTGGGGTGCGTCCTGCAGTACGACCAGCACGCTAATTCACGGGCGCAAAGCGTCAGAGCCTTTTGCGCCGGAATGGTTCCCGACTTCCTCCGTCACCTCCGGGACGTAACGCATCACTTCGCCGGTGCGGTAGGGCAGCGCACCAACCAAAAGCCTCCCGCGGGCGTCCAACTTTTTCCACCAGTATTCCGCGAACGCCCGGAGAGCCTGCGGGTTGCCAGTTCCTACATTCTCAATGCGCGGCAGGCCCGGCTGGAGACCTGGCCGCTGGGCTGCGTGCATAAAGGCACGAGCCACCATGGAAACCGGAGTAAAATCACGCACCTGCTCACCCGGAGTCATCCGGTAATCTCCCCCACTCGCGGCCGCCTCTTTCAGAGCGGGCCAGAAGTTGGCTTCGTGCTGGCCTTCGCCAAAAACATGAAAGGGTCTCAACACCAGCAATTCGACCCGCGTCTCGACCGCGAATGCCAGGGCCGCCATCGTGGCCGATGCCTTGGAAGCCGCATAGGCGTTGGTCGGTTCCAGCGGGGCGTTGGCCGGAATGAACTCATAACGTTCCGCGCTTCGCCCGTACTCGAAGCAGGAGCCGCAGACGACCAGGCGCCGTATTCCGGCTTCCGCGGCTTTGCGCCACAACTCCAGGCTATCAAGGACATTGGTGCGGAATAAAGTTGCCCAGGTGGCTTGCTGTGGGCTGACGCCGGCCGCTGCCAGATGGACCAGCACGTCCGTTTCACGGAGGTCCCCGACGGTGATGTCAGCCATCCCCTTGGTAATCCATTCAGGCTCCCGGTCAGTCGAAGTGCGCAGCCGGGAGTTGCTCGACCGGCGAAGTGCCCGAACGGCATGGCCCGCGCCCAAAGCCATCGTGATTAAATGGGACCCAATAAAGCCGGTGCCGCCGGTTACAAAGAGCCTCATCGCCTCCGGTCCTTAACGAACTGGTGAAGGGTCTCGACAATGTAGTCCAGCATCTGCGGCGTCAGGCCCGGAAAGGTGCCGATGAAGATAGACTCGCACATGATTCGGTCGGCGCCGCTCAAGTCTCCCACGACACGGAACGCATCCGGGCACTGCTTTCGGAGCTCCACGAAAGCGGGTTGGCGAGCGAGGTTGCCGCCGAACAGCATCCGGTTGCCGATTTTGGCGCCGTCGAGCGCCCTGGCCAGGTCGCGCCGGGAAAAGGGGGCCGTCGGGCGCACCAGCATCATGAAAGCGAACCAAGAGCAGGCGGTGCGGTGGCCGGTAGCGTCCCAAAGAAAGCCGTCCTGCTTATCCCAGGCGCGGGCGTGAGTGGGCAGCATGAAAGCGAAGAATTCCTCCAGGTCGGACAGGGCGGCGCGGAGGTAGTTCCAATTATCAATGCGGGCCTGAACGAAAGCCGGGAGCTTTTTGAGTTGCTGGCGGCCGATGGCCGCCTGCGGGTCAAGGGGCTTGAGGTTATAGCCCAGGCGGCTGTAGATGTATTTGTGGTCGTAGCCTTCCGGCAGTTCCCCGAGCTGCCAGCCGAAGCGCTTATTGCAGGTATTGTCCTTTCCGCTGGGGCACCAGCAGTCCCGGCCCCAATCGCGTAGGCTTTCTACCAGCACCTTGAACCTCATGTCGCGGACGATATTGACTGCCCCACCTTCGCCCAGAGTCAGGTGATGGGGCGGATAGAATGATTGGGTGGAGAGGTCACCGAACGTACCGGTGAGCCGCTCATCATACCGGCAGCCGAGCGCGTCGCAGTTGTCCTCAATTAGCCAAAGGCCATGTCTCCGGCAGAAATCGGTGACGGCTGAGAGATTAAACGGATTCCCCAATGTATGGGCCATCATCACCGCCTTGGTTTTGCCCGGCACGCAGGCATCCTCGAGCCTTTCGATGCGCGCATTGAGGGTAATGGGATCGCTGTCTATAAAGACCGGCACGGCGCGGTTCTGAATGATGGGCGCGACGGTGGTCGGGAATCCGGCGGCAACGGTAATGACTTCGTCGCCGGGTTTGAGCTGGCGCGAGCCCCATTGGGTGCTGGTCAGCGCGGCCAGGGCCAGAAGGTTGGCCGAGGAACCGGAATTGACGAGGATGGATTTCCTGACGGCTAAATAGCGCGCTATATCCGTTTCAAAGGCCTCTCCCTCCGGGCCGAGCGTCAGCCAAAAGTCGAGCACGCTCGCGACAGCCGCTTCCACCTCGGACTCGGTAAAGACGCGGCCGGCGTAGGGGACGGGCGTCCGGCCGGGAGCAAATGGGGCGTGCCTCAAATCATTACCAGGGCGGTTGTCCGCATGGACGAGTCTTGAGTATTCGCCGGTCAAGCGGAGTATCTCGGCCTTGAGTTCAGCGGCGGAAGGCATGACAGGGATCAACCGGCCCAGGGCAATCCGCGCTCGGTCGCGCGCCGCGTGTAGCTTGCCAGTTGCTGCTGCGTGAACTCGCGGACCGCGTCGGATTCCTTTCCGCCGTAATCCTGGCGATACCAGGCGATGGTCTCGCGCACGGCTTCCGCGAAATTCCAAACCGGCGACCACCCGAGCAGGGTACGGGCCTTGTCCGTGCTGAGGCGGAGCAGCCCGGCCTCGTGGGCCTGGCCAGGCTCAGGTCGGTCCTCCCACCGGCCCGGCCAGTTCTTGAGGACCTCTGCGACCAACTCCGCAACGGTGCGATCGGCGGCGTCGCCCGGACCGAAATTGAAAGCCCCGGCAAACCCGTCCGCGGGAAACGGGCGTAGCTCAGGTCTCGCGAGCACTGCCGCCAGCCAGAGATAGCCGCTCAAGGGTTCCAGCACGTGCTGCCAGGGCCGGGTGGCGTCCCTGTTGCGCACCGGGATCGCCCGGCCTGCCCGCAAGGCGCGGATGCAGTCCGGCACGATGCGGCTCCTGGCCCAGTCCCCGCCGCCGATGACATTGCCGGCCCGCCCGCTTGCAAACCTGACCGGGTGATGGTTGAAGAACGAGCGCCGCCAGGAATGAATGGCGACCTCGCAGGCCGCCTTGCTTGCGCTGTACGGATCGTGGCCGCCCAAGGCATCTTGTTCGCGATATCCGTACAGCGACTCGCGATTCTCGTAGCACTTGTCGGTCGTCACCAGAACCGCGACGCACGGTTTGGTCAAAGCGCGCAAGGCCTCCAGCAGGTGGATTGTCCCCAGCACGTTGGTTTGAAACGTCTCCACTGGCTGTTCATACGCGAGGCCGACTAGCGGTTGGGCGGCGAGATGGAAGACGAAGTCGGGGCTCACCCTGGCCACCACTGCGGCCAACCGCCCCTGATCAGCGACATCCGCACGAGTGTCGGAGCTGAGATAGCAAGCCAGTCGGAGTTGATCGAAGAGGGTGGCTTGAGGCTCGGGATCCAGCGCATACCCGTGCACGCTGGCGCCGAGGCTTAACAGCCATTCGCACAGCCAGCTTCCCTTGAAGCCGGTGTGTCCGGTGACGAGCACGCGCTTCTCCCGATAGCTGTCGGCGAACGCCACGGTCACCACACTTTCCAGGGAGCGGTGCCCTCTGCCCAAATCTTGTTCAAGTACTGCGCCTCCGGGTAGGTATCCATCGGCTGCCAGAAACCGTCATGCTTGAACGCGTGCAACTGGGAATCCCTCACCAAGTGGTCCATCGGCTCCCGCTCCAGCATCACGGTGGGGTCTTCGGGCAGGTAATCGAACATCCGGTAGGAGCACACGAAAAAGCCGCCATTGATGTAGGACGCTTCAAGCTGAGGCTTTTCGTTGAAGGTGTGGATGCCGCCGTCCTCGGCGATGCGCACCGAGCCAAAGCGTCCGGCCGGATGGACCGCGGAGATGGTGCAGACCTTGCCGGCTGCTCGGTGCTCCGCAATGCTGGCATCGATGTTGATGCTGGCCAGGCCGTCGCCGTAAGTCAGCAGGAAGTCCTCGCCTCGGGGCACGTAGTGCTGGATCTTCTTAATGCGGCAGGCGGTCATCGTGTCCTCGCCGGTATCCGCCAGGGTCACGGTCCAATCCTCCTCCTCGTGACGGTTATGGAACTGAAGCGACCGGGAGCGGCCCAACATCAACGTGATGTCGCACGTGTTCCACAAGTAGTTGCGGAAGTACTCCTTGATCATCTCTCCTTTGTAGCCGAGGCAGAGGACGAAGTCCTTATGCCCATAGTGGGCGTAGATCTTCATGATGTGCCAGAGGATCGGTTTGCCGCCAATGGGCACCATGGGCTTTGGGCGGTATTCGGTTTCCTCCCGCAAGCGCGTTCCTTTCCCGCCACAGAGGATGACGACTTTCATGCCGGCAGTATGGATGAATTCATGCCGATCAGGTTCGAGCCGAGTGGATCAGCCGACCTGGACTCATGGAAGGCTGCCCCGAGGGTCAACGGCATTCATAACGGCCAGAGCGTATCTGCTCTGCGGCTGAAAGGCAACCCGGCGCCGTGTTCCCGCACCAGGTTGACACCGCCCTTGGTTACAATTAGCGTCCTGACTGCTAACTATGGCACGGCGCCCCGGTCTTCCGTCTCCCGCCCGCGTCCAGCGAGAACCGGCGCCCGCAAGCGGTTCCCGGACCTCATGGCTGACAGCGCTGCAGGGGCTATGGAAGTGGGGATTCACACGGCGATACGAACTGGCCGCCCTGGTCTTGTGGGCCTTTGTGCTGGTGGCCCGTGCGCCGTGGGTGCTGCTGGTGGGCCGCTTCTGGGCCGAGGAAGCCACCGTTCATCTCGCCTACGCTTGGAACCATTCGGTCCTGGACGCGCTGACCGCTCCGCAGTTTGGTTACTGCAACCTCGTGGCCAACATAGGCGCCCTCATCGCCGCACACGTTCCGCTGGAGTCAGCGCCGCATTTCACCACCGCCCTCGCCCTGGTCGTCCAGCTTGTTCCAGCCGCGCTGATCTTGTTCACGTCCATCCCCGGCCTCTCCACCCCCCTGCGCAAGATGAGCGCGGTCCTGTTGGTCATGATCGCCCCGGCAAATCCCGAAGTCTATCTGAACAGCATCAACTCCCAATCTATCCTGTGCGCAGCCGCCGGGATCGTCCTCATCTCCGAAATCGGGGGGCGCGCCGACCGTTTTTGCAAGTGGGTGGTCCTGGGCCTGGCCGGCCTGAGCGGCGTGGCGACCAGTTTCCTGGCGCCGCTCTTCTGGCTGCAGTGGTGGCTGGAGCGCCGCAAGGCGCGGCTGACCCAGGCGGTGATCCTTTCCGCCTGCGCCCTGCTCCAGTTCGTGTTCATCAGCCAGGGGATCGCGCACAACCAGCGCCATTTGCGTTTCAGCGCCAAGGCGTTGGTGGGCGCCGCCTATGCCAAGTTCGTCATCACGCCGTTGGCGCCCGCCCAGCCCATCAACCGCCACCTGGCCCTGCTCCAGCAAAACGCCGAGGAGTCGGGGATCATGCCGGCATGGGTGTGGTTTGTGACCGCCGCCGCCTTTACCGCATTCCTGCTGCTTTGCTGGCGCTCGGGCAACCGCGCCGCACGGATGCTGGCGCTCGCCGCCATCTGGGTCACCCTGCTCTCATTCTGCGGCTCTCGCGACACCACCTCCGATCTGAGACTGCTGGACCATATCAGCCACGCCCTGCGCTATTACTACGCCCCGGAATGTTACTTCCTCCTCGCGCTGCTGGCATCCCTGGCTCCCGACACGAGCCTGCCGGCGGGGCTGAAGGCCGTCGGCGCTCTCTGGGTCGCAGCAGCTCTGCTGATGGGGCTCGCCAACTTCGCCTGCGCCCCGGTTGATTGGCCGCTCATGTTTTCCGGCCCACGCTGGAGTACGCAGGTCGAACAGTGGCGCCAGGATCCCTCCAAGCCCCTCGCGGTCTGGCCGATCGGCTGGAAGTTCAACCTGCCACCCAAAGCCCCAACCGGCCCTGGGTGAACTCAGATCATCGGCCAGGCTCCCGGCCCCTTCAGCCCGGGCACGGCACGCCGGCGTCGGCCTCCCGCACCCATTTGAGCATCATCTCCAGCCCCGCTTCTTTGCCCACCTGCGGTTCCCAGTGCAGCAGGCGGCGGGCCTTGGAAATATCGGCCACGAAGAACTTCTGGTCACTGTGCCGCCAGGGCAGGCGCTGGTAGCGAAGGCGCACCTCCAGGCGCCGTTCCAGATGCTCGAATAGCTCGAGCAGCGAGCAACTGTTGGCCATTCCGCCACCGAGGTTGAAGACCTGCCCGCGGACCGATTCGATCTGCTCCACCGCCGCCAGGTAGCCTTTCACCGCGTCATCCACAAAAAGAAGGTCACGCACCTGCTTCCCGTCTCCGGAGATCGTGAAAGGCTCGCGCCCGGAGTCGCGTTTTACGGCCAAGGCCTGCTGACAGAACCACCCCACCCATCCCTGATCGAAGGTCGCGAACTGCCTTCCGCCGAAGATGGTCGAATGGCGGAAGACAACGGTGTTCAGGCCAAACGAGCGGGCGTAATCCAGCATATACTGGTCGGCGGCTCCTTTTGAGCAGCCGTAGGGAGTTTGAAAGTCGAGGGGCATCGTTTCATCAACGCCCTGGGGCAGCCCGGGGGCCGTGTAACGCAGGCGCTCCTCCTGCAATGCCAAACCGTTCAATTCCCCATACACCTTATTGCTGGAAGCATAAACAATAGCCGAAGGCAGCTTCCGCCGCCGGATGCTCTCCAGCACATTGAGCGAGCCAAGAGCGTTGGTCTCGAAATCCCGCCGCGGGTCGCTCATGGAGGTGGTCATCGCGACCTGCCCGGCCAAATGAAACACGGCGTCCGGCCGGGCCTGCTCGATCACCCGGTCCACATCGCCGGAATTGCGCGTGTCGCCATGAACAAACTCGATGCCCTCGGACGAAAGCAGCCAGCGCAGATTGTCCACGCCACCGGGCCGGCTCAGGTTGTCCAGCACACTCACCTGCCACCCTTCCTGCCGTAAGTGGGCTGCGACATTGCTGCCGACAAACCCGCATCCGCCGGTTACCAGCGCCCGGCGCTTCATACTTTGCCGGCCCTTTGTTTACGCGCTTCGCGGCGCAACCTCATCATACGAACCAACGTGATGCCGTAGCCCAGAGCGAAAGTAAATAGATTCCGCTTGGTCTTGCCCGCCTTGCGTTTCTCGAAGCAGAAGGGGACTTCTCTGATGCAGTAGCCGGGATGCAGGGTGGTGAGCTTCACTAGCATCTCCTCCACAATGTCGAAGTGGTTGCATTTCAGGCGCAACTCCCGGAAATCCTGCCCCCGGTACAGGCGAAAGCTGTTCGATACGTCGCGGCATTTCAGCCCTAAGGCCAGGCGGAACAGCACATTCACCGTCAGGCTCATCAGAATCAGCACCGCCGGGTTTTCCGTGCGGCCACCCGCGACGTAGCGCGAAGCAATCACCAGGTCCGCATCCGCGCGCTGCTCCCAGAGCCGCGGCAGGAACTCGGGAGCGTGAGACCCATCCGCATCCATGATGATGATAAACGTTCCACGCGCTTCTCGGATGGCGGTGCGGATGGCGTGTCCGTACATCGAGCCCCCGGTGCGCGCCAGATAGCGGACGGCGAATTCGCCACAAACCGCCGGGGTCTCATCCCGCGGGCTCTGGGCATCAATCACGAGTATCTCGTAACTAGGCGTCAATTCGCGCGCCACCGCGTTCAGGCGCGGCAGCAAGCACTTCAGATTCGCTGCCTCCTCATAGGCCGGCAGCACGACGCTTAACTCTGGATTCAGAGGCATAATCCCGGCGACCCGCCGGCAACAAATAGCAGTTTCCCTTGGGTCTGCAAACGGCTTGTAGGTTCTTCCTCTGCACCCGGCGCGTCTCATCACTGTCCTTGCTCAGGTAGGGACGCCTCGCCGAGGCGTCCGGGTGCGCCCGAAACGGACGCCTCGGCGAGGCGTCCCTACCAAATTGAGGACAGTGGTAAGATGCGCCTCTCTGCACCCTGCAGGCTGTCGGTGCATTCTGGAGCCTTATCTGGCACCCCCCGCCGCGGCCCACAACCGGCGAGAATCGCTTATGGACACGCTCGCCTTACGCTGTCAAGATCATGGCGGGTGAGCCTCAGAAGCCTAATCCCCCTCACCTGCGCAGCGCTCAGGAAATGCGAGCACAGAAACAGCAAACGCCTCTCGGCAGGATTGAACGGCTCAGAAGCGCCGGCTTTACGCTGATCGAGTTGCTGGTCGTCATTGCCATCATCGCCATCCTGGCTGCCTTACTGCTGCCGGCGCTCGCGGGCAGCAAAGCCAAGGCGCTCCGGGTCCAATGCGTGTCGAACCAAAAGCAGATTGGCGTAGCTCTCCAGCTCTACGTGGACGAGAACCAGGACCTTTACCCGGTTCATCTCGGCTGGGCCGACTTGGGCGGCCAATGCCCAACAAACCCCTACACATCCGGCCCTGCCATTGTTTATGCCAGCGACACGCCTCAGACTAACCGGCCGCTGAACAAATACGCGATGAACGTTCAGATCTTCCGGTGCCCCGCCGACAAAGGCGACGCGCTCAACCCCGTGCCGCAAGTGCCCACCTGCTGGATCGCCTACGGCAACAGCTACCTGGTGGAGTGGGCGCACACCGACTTCGGAGTGCAATGGGTCACCGGGTCCGCCGCTCTGGCCGTGGTGCCGATCAAGGGGTCCCTCGTAGCTCGAATGCCCTGTACCAAAATCCTTCAAGGTGACTGGCCTTGGCAGTCCAATCGTGCCGTGACAGACCCGCGCAGTCTATGGCACGGCAGCCGATCTCAGCGCCGGGAAAACGTTCTCTACGGAGACGGGCACGTGGCGTATTTCTGTTTCCCAGATACCGTCGTTCAGACCCAACCAGTGGACATGAATTACGCCTGGTGGTGAGGGCGATTCCTGGGGCTATTGCACCTCTTGCAGCCGGTAATACCGCTGCCCGCCCAGCCCGCCCGACTGCGATCCATCGTCCAAAAAGACAGCCGCGCCGTTGGTCGGCACGAGGAAGTTCGTAAACGTATTCCACGCCGGCGGGGTGAGCGAAGCTGTCCACTGCACCTGGAACTGGTTCGTGTCCATCGTGCTCCATCCCAGCCAGACCCCATTCGTGCCCATGCTGATGCTGCTGATGCGGAACGGCACCACCACCGGCACCAGCACCAGCCCCTCGTGGACGCGGAAGAAGTGCCATGGCGCCGGCAACGGCACGCAGTAGCCGGCGAGGACATCCGAGGCGGTGACCGTCGGCGACACTGCCGCCCAGTTCGTGTCCGTGACGGCCGCCTTGCCCTGAAGGTAATACTCGACGCCCGGCAAGGAGGTCCACGTGAGGCAAAGGCTGTTGCTGGAGCCGATGCAGTTCGTGATCACGATGTTCGTGCCGTAAACGGGGAACTCGGTCGCGCGAATGGCATAGCTGGCGGGCCCCCCGGAGACGTTCACCGCTGAGATATACCAGTCCCCCGGCGTCAGGGGCACGGGGCTGGACGTGTCGAACAGCACAATCAACTGGTCGTTCGTCCCGGGGTTGTCACTGATCAGCGCGTAGTTGGTCAGCGTGGGCGGAGGCACGCCTTTGCGTGCGACGAGGGCCATCGGCGCGTCAGGGCCATTGATCTCAAACTGCGCGCGCACCGCGTTGGTGCTCACCGTATAAACGTAGTAGTCCGTGGCATCGCCCTCGCCCGAGTTCGTGGTGGCAAACGGGAACCCATTTGTCAGCGGCGTCACGAAGATGTCGAACACCACCTCCAGCTCCGCCATCACGTTCGAAGTGCCGGCGTTCTGCACGCCAAGGTAGTAGCGGGCGCCCGGCACCAGCGGCGGCGTGGCCCCGGTGCTCAAGGTAGCCAACCCCTCGGTCGAGGCCGGCAGCAGCATGACATCACCGACGTTGGTGCCCGTGGGCGGATTGGTCTGGTTAAAGAGCAGGTTCACGGGCCCCGAGGCCGAGAGCAGGAGGTTCGTCACCCGCGTGGCCCAGGCGGGCACGTCCACGTAGAACTGGGCGACCTGGCCTGCGGGAATGGTGTTGCTGCCGGCATTGGCATAGACCAGCCCGATGGGCGCAGGCACGGTGTTTTGGAAGGTGAACTGCAACTGCCACGAAACGAGCTGCGGCGGGGCGTCCGTGGCCCCGGCCCGGGTGTCCCATATCTGCAGTTGCCATTGCCCAAAGGGATTCTCGCCCGCAAAAGCGCTTAGCGGCTGCTCGGGCAGGTAATAGACCTCGGTGTTGCTCCCGGCCGGCACGAATGGCGGCACCGCGAACTTGATGGGCACCTGGGCCAGGTTGGTGTTATCGGTGAACCAGACATACCCCGGCGCCTGGCTGGCCACCGTGGCAGTGTACTCCCAGAGATCGTTCGTATCAGCGTTGTTGGTCTCGTTCATGATGATCACCAGGTTGGTCGAGATGCCGGGGCCAAACGGCACCCAAAACGAGTTGCTGTAGCTCACCAGGTCGGTGTCGTAGATCAGTGTGTCGTCGTAAAACACCCGCATGTCGTCGGGTGCGGCGTACATGTCGTAGGACATGAACAACGTCCCCTGGTTGTGGCCCACCCCGAGGACGTTCGTGTTCGCGTTGTAGTCGCCCGAGCTGCGCGTGGGAAAGATGTTCGTCAGCATCACCGTGCCGCCCAGCCCATTCGTCGTC
>DATKNZ010000433.1:0-16376 GCA_035541055.1 Candidatus Acidiferrum sp.
AGCAGGGTCGTGCCGGGGAAAAGGTCGGCCAGGTAGTGGCCGATGAGCCGGTCGAGGTAAACAAAGTCCAGGCCTCCGTCGTTGCGCGGCAACTGCACGATGCGGGGCAGGTTGCGCGGGATTTGCACCACGGCCATGTGCTTGAGCACCTCGTGGTTCTTCGCCATCTCGAGCCGCACGATCACGTTGAGCGATTTGTTGAGCAACTGCGGGAAGGGGTGCGCCGGGTCAATGGCCAGCGGCGTGAGCACCGGCCGGACCTGCGTGCGGTAGTAGTCGTCCACCCATTGCAAGTCGGCGGCGTCCAATTCGGTGAGTTCGAGGAGGCGGATGCCGTTGGCGGCCAGCGCCGGAAGCAACTCCTGGCGCCAGCAGGCGTATTGCTCGGCGACCATGCGCCGCACCCGCTTGACGACCGCGCGGAAGGTCTCGCTGGCGGTCAGGCCGTCCATCGAGCGCTCGACGACGTCGCTTTCGATCTGCTGCTTGAGGCCGGCGACGCGCACCTCGAAGAACTCATCGAGATTGGAGCTGACGATGCAGAAGAACTTGACGCGTTCCAGCAATGGGGTCTGTGGATCGAGGGCCTCCTCGAGCACGCGGTGGTTGAACTCCAGCCAGCTCAGTTCGCGGTTAATGAAATGAGCGGGGCCGAATGTTGGCGTCTTTGCTTTGGATTCCACGCGCGGGTGGAGCATAGCGCGCAGGGGCGGAGTTGGAAAGCCCAAGCCAAGATGATGAAGACCACATTTCAACGCAGAGACGCAGAGGACGCGGAGAGACGCAGGGAGGCACGCTCGTTTTAGCCTTTAGCCTTCAGCCTTTTGCCTTTAGCGTTCCCGGCCATGGAACCCGTCCGCCGCGCTGTCATTGATGTGGGCACCAACTCCGTCAAGCTGCTCGTGGCGGACGTCGCGGCTGACGATGTCCGGCCGGTGCGCGAGGAGAGCAAGCAAACCCGTTTGGGCCACGGCCTCTACGTCGCCCGCCGGCTGCAGGCGGAGGCCATCGCCGATACCGCCCGGGCCGTGGCGGCCTTTGCCGAAACCGCCCGCGGTTTGCAGGCGACCTCAATCCGGGTCGTCGCCACCAGCGCGGCGCGGGAGGCGCTCAACGCCCCCGAGCTGACGAAGGCCATCACCGAGACGGCCGGACTGGAGGTCGAGATCATTTCCGGCGAGCAGGAAGCTGTGTGGGGCTTTCAGGGCGTGAGCAGTGATCCCCAGTTGGCCCATCTGCCGCTGCTGCTGGTGGACGTCGGCGGGGGGAGCACCCAGGTCAGCCTCGGCCAGGAGGGCCTGCTGCGTTTCAGCTCCAGCTTTCAGATCGGCTCGGTGCGGCTGCTGGAGAAGTTCCCGCCTGCGGACCCCCCCGGGGCCGGTGAGCTCGCCGCCTGTCGTAAATGGTTGGGGGAGTTCCTGCACCGCGAAGTGCGGCCTCGTTTAGGCCCCGCGCTCAAAGGTCAGTTCGCCCACGGCGTTCAGGCCGTCGGCGTGGGCGGCACGGCGAGCATCCTGGGTCGCATGGAGTCCCGCCTGGAGAGCTTTGACCGCGATCGGCTTGAGGCCACGCGCCTGAGCGCCGCGCGGGTGTCGTGGCACGTCGAGCGGCTCTGGAGCATGGGCTTGGCGCAGCGGCGGGAGGTCGTCGGCTTGCCCCGCAACCGCGCTGACGTCATCCTTATGGGCACAGCGATTTATGAGGGCTTGATGGCCGAGTTCAGCCTGGCGGAGCTGCGGATCAGCACGCGCGGACTGCGTTTCGCCGCGGTGATGAAGGCGAATGCGGTAGCGTAAGCCTCCGGCTTGCGAACAGTCGCAACAATCCTCCGGATTGTTGGGGTGGCGCCTTGCGTGCGGCAACCCGGAGGGTTGCCGGGACGGGCGCAAGCCGGAGGCTTACGCTACCGCACTCCGCACTCCGCAGTTTATTGCGGTGCGTCAGCGTCGTGGACTGCCCGGTAGAACTTCACGGGCGCCGTGGCGGCGTCCGGGTCCACGGCATCGCTCACACCGCCGAAGACCTGGTTGGTGCAGATGGGTGTCCAGTTAAGTAGGTCGCTGCTGGCCTCGAACCGGACGAAGGCTCCCTCCGGCCCCGTGGAGCTGAGGAGAAAGCTGCCGTCCGGCAACAGACCGGTGGCGACCGGTGGCAGGATGTGCCCCTCGAGGATGACAGCCTCGGCGCTGGCGTGGTGCGGGTCAACCCAGTAGCCGGTGCCGCCGGCAAGTTTCAGGATGACCGTCTTTACGCCTGGCGATTGCCCGTTGTCAATGGGCACGATGGTGATCAGCGCATCTCGGCTGCCGACCGGGATCGTAACGTCACCCGGCACGGCAACGTAATCCACCCCGTTGCTGGCGGTGCCGCCAATTGCATAAGTGACGTCCACAGCGCTGTTGGTGTCGCCCAGCCGGCGCACGGTAAAGATGGCGTCCTTCGGGCCGCAGTTCGTGAAATAGCGGAAGACCGTGGATGCGGCGTTCCAGTTAGACCAGCTTGGCGAGGCAGCCGCCGGCGCCACCCACGGCCAGCAATTGGTTCCCGCGATGGCGATGGGGTCGGTGGCAAGGATGCTGACCAGGTTGGTCGGCGTCGGCGGGGGCACCGGCGGCAGGATGGTGATGTTGACGGGGTCGGATACCGTGGACGCGCCGCGGTTGTCGGTGGCCACGGCGGTCAGCGGGTAATCGCCGATGGGGGCATTGCTCCACACGATTGCCCAGAAGTTGCTAGGGACCGCGATCAGGATCGGCGGCTGGATCGGCCCGGGTGGCAGCGGCGGGGGCACCGCATGGATCGGGTGGCCGGCGCCGAGGTTGTTCGTCCCGGCAAAGAACTGGACGTTGGTGACGAAGCCGTCCACGTCCACCGCGAAAGCGAAGATAGGCAGGTTGAGCGGCTGGTGGAAGGCCGCGCCGTTGGCCGGGCTGGTGATGCGCACGATCGGCGGCACGTTCGTAGGCGGCGGCGGCGGACCCTTGTTCACCAGGATCTGCACCGGGTCGGACGTGGTCGAGGCGCCGTCGTTATCGGTGGCTATGGCAGTGAGCGTATGGGGGCCGACGGGGGCATTGCTCCAGAGCAGGACGTAAGGCCGGTAGGGCGGCATCAGCGGCATCGCGGGCACTGCCGTGCTCATCGCCGGGAGAACCGATAAGGGATTGGTGACAACGCCCAGGCTGACGTTATCCGCAAAGAACTGCACCTGGGTGACAGAGCCGTCATAGTCTCGAGCGCAGGCTACCAGCGGGATGTTCACGGGCGTCCAGAACACGTCGCCGTCCTTCGGATACACGAGTGTCACCGCCGGCGGCACATTCGAGATCGGTCCGGAAACGATGGTCACGGTGGCGCTGCTGGGGGAGCCGATCGCGTAGTTGACCGGCATGGCGCCGTCGGTGGGCGCAAGCAGGGGCGAATTGGTCAGCGTCAGGATGACCGTCTTGTTCGTGAGGACGGGGTTAGCCATCCGGTTGGTGGGATAGATGGTGACGTCGGCGCAGAGCACGCCGCTCGGGATGTCAACGTAATGGCCAATGAATTTGTAATCCACTCCGTCAACGGCGGTGCCGCCGATATCGTAGTACACGTGCAGCGGCGGGGCCGGGTTGCCGGACCGGAACACGGTGAACACCCCGGGGCTGCCCGACCACGTCGCCAACGGGACAGTCGCTTTAATCGTGACCACCGGGATACTGATATTGGTGGGTGTGGGGTAGGTGGAGACCTGCGCGGAACTGCACTGCGCGATCAGTAGGCCCAGACTAACCAGGATTCCCGCTACAGCCCCCGTCAGATGCAATTTTTTCATACGAGAACACAGCTTCTAAGTTAGTGCCCGCGTGAACTGCGTATTACTGTAGCAGACTGGCGCCCCATGTCGAGTACTAAATGCCAGGAATTCGAGGCCCGCCCGGGGTATCCAGCAGGTCCATGCGCCGGAGCACTGGGTCGCCGATGAGACTACGGCCTGAAGCCGCAATCTCAGCTTTTAGCAGCGGCCGAAGAACGGGCGGCGAACGGGGGAGCGGGCTGCCCTATTGGCAGTACGGGGCGGGTACGCAATGTTGAGACGAGGTTATGCATTACGTCCCTATAGGTCTTCCCTTCTACATAGCGTTCTGGATCCTGCTCGGGCTGGTCCTGGTGCTGATCGAGATCGGCATCCTCCAATACGTGTTGCAGAGCATGGGGGTGAGCCGGCGCTACATGTTCAGCCTGCTCCTGCTGTCGCTGCTGGGAAGCTACGTCAACATCCCTGTGGCCGAGTTCCCGGCGGAGCATATGCGCTCGGGCGAGCTTGTGGACTTTTATGGGGTGGAGTACGTGGTGCCGGTGATGGTGACGCAGCCAGGCACGGTGCTGGCGGTAAACGTGGGCGGCGCGATTATTCCGGTGGTGCTCTCGATTTACCTGATGATCAGGCACCGGCTTTACGTCTCGGGACTGCTGGCAGTGGCGTTTATGGCCGTGGTGGTGCACAAGATGGCGCAACCAGTGCAGGGTTTGGGGATTGCGGTGCCGATCTTCATTCCGCCGTTGCTGGCGGCGTTAACGGCAATATTGATCTCGCGGCGGCGGGCGGGGCCATTGGCCTACGTGGCGGGGAGCCTCGGGACGCTGATCGGGGCAGACCTCATGAACCTGGGCCGGATTCGCGGCCTGGGCGCGCCCATGGCATCCATTGGCGGCGCGGGAAAGTTCGACGGCATATTCCTGACTGGCCTGGTGGCGGTGCTACTGGCGGGAGTGATTGCCCCCTGGTCGCGCCGGCCGAGGCGGGAATGGCGAAACTGGTGAAGAAGTCTCTAGTGTGCTTGCAGCCAGGCGAGGGCGCGCAGCAACTGGGCATCGGGGCTGGCGTGCAGTTGAGCCGGCGTGAGGTCGCGCTCGGCCTCGGGAAGCAGAATGTCCGTATCGGGCGGCAGAGGGACGGCGATGGTGGGGGCGATTCCCTTGTGCCAGAACGAATGCCCGCTGGGGGTGAGCCATTCCTCGATTGCCAGCAGCAGGGCTGAGCCGTCCCGTAGTGAGAACTCCTCCAGCACCGTGCCGGTGCCAAAGGTCTTTTCACCGATCAAAGGCGCCCGGTCGTGGTCCTTCAACGCGCCGGCCACGATTTCGGCGCCGCTGGCCGAGCCGTCGTTAATTAAGACTGCCAACCTGACCTCGGTTGCGCGACCACCCTTCTCCACCGCCACCGGCTTGGTCTGACCCTTGGCGTCCTTGGCCAGGAGCACGTTTCCGCCGCTCAGGAATTGGCTGGCAACCGTCACGGCCTCGCTGAGGCTGCCGCCGGGGTTGTTCCGCAGGTCCAGGATGATCGCATTGGTGGGGTCCTGCTGGATCTCGGCCAGGGCAGCCCGAAGCTCCTTGGCCGTGCGGTCTTCAAAGCTCGAGATGCGCAGGTGGGCCACGTGCGTGCCGGGCAGCATCTGCCACGTGATGCTGCGCAGCTTGATCGAGGCGCGCTCGATGGAGACCTCGCGTGTGCGGCCCGTATGCGGGTCGAGAATGGTTAGGCCGACCCGGGTTCCCGGCTTGCCGGTGATGCGGGCCACGACCTGGCTGACGGAAAGCCCGTCAATGTCGGCGCCGTTGACCTTCAGAATAGCGTCGCCCGGCCGGAGGTCGGCACGCTGGGCCGGCGAGCCATCCAGCGGCGCGACGACAACCACGCGGTCGCCCTTCATCTGGATCTCGACGCCGATGCCCTGCAACTTGCCTTCTTGCGACTGTTTGAGCTCCTCCAGCATCTTCGGGCTGAGAAAGGTGCTGTGGCCGTAATCGCCCAGGGAGTCCACCAAGCCGGAGATGGCGCCATAGGTCATCTCTGTGGGCTTCAGGGCGCTGCGATCCACGTAATGCCGCTCGATCAGGCCCCAGGCCTGCGCGATGAGCCGGAACTCGTGCTCGAGTTTGGCCGGCGCCCGGTCCACCAGTGCCACGCGGTCGAACCCGACTCCGCACCACAAGCCCAGCGCCAACCCGAGGGCTAGAAGCAATGCCGGCCGCACAGCCCCCCGCGAGCCGGCAGTTGATGTCCGTTCGTTCGTGCTCATACCGGATAAGACCTTCCCCGACGCAGCAAGATAGCACAAGCGCCGCCGCTCCCACCTCTGCTTCTCGAATAGCCGCGATCCGGCAGGCGTCTAATTAGCAATAGGCTGGAGGAAAGCGCCCGCGTTCCTCCCAACAACAGAGGGATGCGCTTCGCGTGAAGGCCGGGAGAGCGGGCCCCGGGTCGCCGTGGGGCAAACGCCGCAGCCGTCCTTCGATTTGCTAAAGGAGAAACAGAATGAAGATATCCAACACGATAGGCCGAGGAATCGCATGTGCCGGGTTGTCCCTGGTGCTGGCCGGCGGGGTGGCGCTGCCGCTCCGCGCCTTCGCCGCCAACGGCCAATGTCAGGGCCAATGTGAGAAGCCCGGCAAAGTCTCGCAGCGAGCGCAGGAGTTCCGAGCGATGCGTCAGAAGTTCCTGGCTGAGGCCAAGTCCGATGATGCGACGCTTCAGAAGCTAATCCAGCAACTGAATAGCGCCCCGGAGTCGCAGAAGACCGACATAGAGGCACAGATCCTGAACCAGATCGCTTCGCAGCATCATCAGATGCTGACGCAGTGGGAGTCCGTGCACGCACGGATGGCCCAGCTTCGGAAGGAGCACGTCCAGACCTCCCGCAGGGTGGAGCGACCCGGCGAGCAGGGGACGGCCAACCAGCAGGGCACAGCCGGCCAGCAGTAACAGCCCGTTGCGGCTGCTGCCGTAAACCCAGCGGCCAAAGGGCCTGGCTCAGCCGGAGGGCTGGGCCGGGCCACATCGGATCATTTGCGTTCGCGCGGGCCCTGCTCGGTTTCCCGCACACTCTGGCGCGGCCCGAGTTGCGCGCGCTCAGCCTCGCCATCCTTCTCCAATTGCCTCTCCGCTTCGGCCGTGAACCGCGTCCACGGGATCGCTGTGAGGCGCTCGGCAGGGATCTTCTTGCCCGTAAGCTCGCACCCGCCGTAAGTGCCGTTGCGGATGCGAGCGATGGCCTGCTCGATCTCGTAAACCGCGTCCTGCTCGTGGGACAACATCCCCAGGGCCAGGTCCCGGTCATACGAGTCCGTGCCGGCGTCGGCCATATGCATGCTGAAGCTGGGCTGCTCGGCAGCGGCATCCTCGAATTGGCCCCGCCGTTGCCGCATAAGCGCTTCGTGCAGCTCGAGCAATCGCTCATAGTGCACGCGCCACTTGGCGTTGATAGCCTCCCCGGGCCCAGCACGCCCGACGACCCGCTGCGTTGCCCGGCTGCTCCGTGAACCGGGGGGCTTATGTCTCGTCTCGCTCATACTCCAAAGTTCCACAGCCGAACCCGAAATCAATGCGCTGGGCCGCGGATGGCGGACTCGACGAATGGCCGAGACGTGCTTAAATAACTGCAGTGACGCCACGCGGTTATGGAACAGAACAAGATCTGCTGGGGCTTGCTTAAGCGACGGCAGTGCGTGGTCCCGACGCTGCGCGCGTGGGCGCTGTTCGTCCTGGTTGGCGGCGCGCTGGTCGTGGTCGGCGTGCGCCAACTCGGTTCATTCCTGACCTTGACCGATCCGGTGCAGGGGGGCGTGTTGGTGGTCGAGGGGTGGGTGCCGGATTATGGGTACGAGGCCTCCATAGCCGAGTTCAAGCGCGTGCATTACGACAAGATGTTCGTTACCGGCCTGCCGCTGGAACGGGGGGCGCCTCTTTCGGAATACAAGACCTACGCCGAGTTGGGCGCGGCGGTGCTGGTCAAGATGGGCATGAGCACCAACGACGTGCAGGCCGTGCCCGCCGCGCTGGTCCTTCAGGACCGAACTTACGCGATGGCCCGCGCGCTGAGACGCTGGATGCTCGAGCACGGGATGCGCCCGACCAAGGTGCAGATCATGACGATTGGCCCCCACGCGCGGCGCTCCCGCCTGACCTTCCAAAAAGCTTTCGGTAAGGACGTGGCTGTCGGGATCACTGCCATCCCGTCCCGCGAGTTCGACCCCAGGCACTGGTGGACGTCCAGCGAAGGGGTGCGCGGCGTCATCGGCGAGGCGCTGGCCTATCTTTACGCCCGGCTGCTGTTCCATCCGGCCATGGGAGCGGGAGCGGGAGCGTAGAGGCGCGCCCCTTCACTGCAGGGTAGCCGCCCGGACACACCGGAAGCCTATGTCGGCACTGAAGGTGCTGGTAATGGCGCTGTTGCGGCAGGCACAGCGCGCCCAGATCGCGGAGTCGAACCAGCCGCCGCCGCGGATCACGCGCACGTCGGTGTGCGTCGGGCTGGTGGCAGGTCCACGGGGATCGCTGCCGCCGGCATAGGGCGCGGCGTAGAAGTCCCAACACCATTCAGAGACATTCCCCGCCATATCGAACAGCCCGTAGCCGTTGGCTGCAAAAGCTCCCGCCGGACTGGTGTAAGGAGTCGGTCCGGTAGCGTAGCTCGAGTTGTAGCCAATGGGCCCCTGATCATAGGTAATCGCGTCGGGATTCCCGTAGTAGTTAGCCCGCGCTTCGGAGATCGTGCTCCCCCAGGGAAACCGCGCCCCCGTCGGTCCGCCGCGCGCGGCCTTCTCCCATTCGGCTTCCGTAGGCAAGCGATAGCCGTTGGCCGCCCAGTTCACGTTCGTAAGTAGAAGCGTCGCCCCCGTCACGAAGACCTGCGTGAGGGCCGCATCGGCGTAATAGACTGGGGTCAGGCCTTCCTGCTGCGAGCGGGCGTTGCACCATTTGGCCGCATCCCACCAGTTCACGAAGCACACCGGGTGGTTGGGTGCCTTGCCGTAGCCGGCATCGTCGAAGGCATAGCCGTGATTCGTGGCCCAGGAATAGACCGCCCCCCATTGGCTATAGCTCACCGGGCCCGCGTCAACGTAAAAGGCCGATACGTAAGTCGAGACGGTTGGGCTGGCGTCGCTCTCGCCATCCACGGCGTCGCCCATCGTGAACGAGCCTGCCGGCACGAACGTCATCCCGGCGGGAGGGTGGACGGCCACGATCCAATTGGTATTGACCTTCTGGGCGGCCGAAAGCTGGAGGTAGTCCGTCCAGTTCGTCCGGCCGGGCAGAGACAGGCACGCCTGCACGGTGTAGGTCTGGCCCGCCTGGGCGTTGCTCCATACCAACGTGCCGTCCGGCCGGAACGCCGTGAGAGTCACTGCCGTCGGGCCGGTGATGCGGAAGAACCGCGCCGGCTGGGCAAGAAGGGTGGAGGACGCGGAATTAAGGATTACAAGGCAAGGGAGGGCGATGGATACGGTCAGAATGGGGATTTTCATAACTAAGCTGCGGCAGTTGCCGTCCGGGTCTACGGTGGCTTATCTGAGCCATCACCGATTATAGGGAGAACGAAGCTCGTGTCAAGAAGTTGATTTGAGCCAATGAACCTTGAGCCCCCGCTCTAAAGTCCTCCAATAGGGGGAGGACTGTTGACGTGAGGCCGTGCGCTTGAGACTAATCGGACCCCCTGTATTGCCCAAACAGGTCGCGGGCGCGGTCGAAGATCTTGCTGTGCGCCCGCTTGTCCAGGCAATAGGTGACGACACCGTCGCACTGGCCGTCCCGCCACGCCGCCAGGCAAAAGCGCAGCCACTCCGCCATTCGCTCGGGGCTGGCCGGCTCGCCGTGCCGCAGGCGGAACTCCACGTCCTGCCCGGCCGTCATGACAATGAACGGCACATGGAAGCGATGCTCCGGACGTCCGAGATTGCCGAATCCAGCCTCGAACGTCCCACGCTGGGATACCTGCCACAACTGCGGGCGGTCGAGGCCAGCCGCCAACTCGAGGCCCTCCACTCGCAGGTCCTTCACCTGCCAGTGGACGCCGAAGTTGCCCACCCCCTGCTTGTCCAGCAGCCGGAAGGCGACCGTTACGTTGGTGCCGAGGCCGGCAGTGGCAGGCAGTTCGACGGTAAGCTCCCGCCAGGCGTTGCTGCCACCGGCGACATCTTCCTCCCAGACTACGGCGCCATTGAGGAGCAGTTGCTTGAAATGATAGCCGGCAGTTGGGCCGGTATAGTCGTCGCGCTCACGGAAGACCAGTCGCCGGCTCTGACCCGGAAGGAGCCGCGCCGATTGGCTGGCCTGAACGAAGTCGCCGGGCGCCGAGAGCGTGCCGGGCGGAAAGGCAAGCTCGCCCGCGACGGCAATAGCCTCATCGTTGAGAATGGCGTGCGCCTGCTCGATCTCCTCGCGCCCCTGTGGGTAGGCCACGACCATTCCGTCAACGACCTTGCGGTAATCCTCCACAGCCGGCCGCCGGATCTCGCCGAAATACATCAGGGGCAGGAACGCGAGCCGGGGATTGATGCGCTTGGCGCGGCTCTGCATCGCTCCCACCTTGGCCGGGGTGAAGAACGCGTGGTTGATGTAGAAATCATCAATCACCCAGGCGGTCAGGTTCGTATGCTGTACCGACAGGCGCGCGATTTCCTCGGCCCAGCGGCCATAGTCCAGCCGGAACGGCTCGGGATAGGTCGTGCCCTCCAGCGGCGCGCTCTCGGTCGGCGGGACCAGGTACACCCAGACCTGGAGGTTTGCAGCGGCGGCTTTGGGCAGGAAAGCCTGCAGGTCCTCCCAATCCGTCGCCGCGTGGTAGATGAGCCAGTAATAGGTATTCACTTGCAGTTCCTTGAGGCGCGCCAGCAGGAACTCGCCGTCCACGTGGCCGTCGGGCCGGCGTGGCTCAGCGTCATAATCGGCAAAGTGCAAGGGCGCCTCCAGCGGCGGGCCGGGTGCTTTATCCGCTGCCGAACTGGTTTGAACCATGGCGGCCAGAAGCAAAGCCGGTATCCAATGCCGGCAGGCGAACATCCAACGACCAACATCGAACATCCAACATCCAAGGGGCGAGGCGGGATCAGTCATTGGATGTTGGATGTTCGATATGAGTCGTTGGATGTCACCTCTGTTCAGATTAAAGCGCTCTGCCGGCCGCATAAAAGTGGCTGGCCCAGTGACTGCCTCAGTGCGGGAGCGCAGTCCCCTCGATGCCGTCGGGCGCGCCGTCGAGCGTAACCAATCCATTGGCTATCGCGTACTTGGTCAGCCCCGCCACGGAATGGATGCGCAGCCGCCGCATGATCCGCTCGCGGTGCGTCTCGATGGTGCGGACGCCAATGCCCAGCTTGGTGGCGATTTCCTTGTTGCTCTGCCCCTCGGCAATGGAGACGAGCACCTCTCGCTCGCGCGAGGTGAGTTCGATGAAAGGCTCCTTCTTGCCGCCGCTGGCAATGAACTCCTGCAAGGCGGCGCGCGCGATGTCCTCGCTGAAGAACGGCTCTCCGTGGTACACGGATTCAATGGCCCGCACCACCTCGTCCGGCGGCGCCTCCTTCGAGACGTAGCCGTGGGCGCCGGCCCGGATCACGCGGAAGATGTACTGGCGGTTGTTGTGCACCGACAGAATCAGCACCTTCACGCGCGGCAACTCCTTGCGCAGGATTTCCGTCACCTTCAGCCCATCCGCGCCCGGCATGCTGATATCCATGAGCACGACATCCGGCTTGAGTTCGCGAGTCTTGCGCAGGGCTTCGTCGCCGTCGCAGGCTTCGCCGACGACGCGAAGCTGGGCCTGGCGGCCCAGGCAGGACTGCAGCCCCTTGCGCACGACCGGGTGATCATCGGCCAGCAGCACTTTGATCGTATCTTTCTTGGCGCTCACAGGGTGGGCTTCAGGTATGCGTGCTTTGTTCGTCCCTCGAATTGGAGCATAATCCGCAGCGGAAGTAAAGTGTAGAACATGGGTTATTGCCCCCAGGGGCCCCCGGGCGCTGCACTGCCAGTGCTCTCGGCGGCCTACTCCAGCAGTGCCTGTAAGGACGTGACCCCCTGCTCCATGTCCTTCACGATGGGCAGCGCGCGGGTCACAGCGTTCTGCTCGGTCTCCCCGGGGAACGTGCGCATGATCACGCGCGCGGCTGCGACCGTGTCGCCGTTCCGATCGTGCAGGGGCATGGTGACAACGACCGACGCCTTGCCCTTGCCGTAGTAGGTGACGCTGCGTTCGATGACGTCCTGTTCCACGTGGCCGCCGGTCTTGCCGATCTCCTTGGGATCTTTGCTCCCGATAAGGCGGGGCGTGTGCGGGTCGGGCGCGAGCACAAACACCTCCAGCCCCAGCAGCCGCGGATAGTTCTTAAGCGCCTCGCGGACAATGGCCTGTGCGGGCGGCTCGTGGGGCTTGTAGGCAATCCTGGTATCGGCGAAGTAGCTGACCGAGTCGGACTTGGTCCAGAAGCCAATCTTGCCCCGGACAAAAGAGTTGTCCGTCAGCATGGGGATCAGTTCCTTGCCGTCGAATAGGCAGCGGATCTGGTTGCCTTTGCAGTCAATGACCAGGTCGTGCCAGACGCCGGCGGAAATGGGCACCTCGGGTCCGATCAGGGTGCCGCGCTGGCCGTTGACGACCTTGTAGAAGCGGAACGTATTGCCCAAGGCGCTGGCGCGAACCACATAATAGTTGGTCTCGTTTTGGATCCGAAAGGCGATGCCGGCCATCTGCTCCATGACGCCCTTGACCATCTTGAGGCGTGTGGTCAAGGTGAAGTCGTCGTAAGTTTCTTCCTGGTAGATCAGTAGCGGGAAGCGCTCATCGGTTGGGTCCTGGGAAAGCTGCGCCAGGACCGGGCGTTTGGCGACCGCCGCCGCCATGGGCGTTATCGCCGGCATCTGGGATGGGACATCATCCAGGACGACACGCCATTCACCAGGCTTGCCTTTACCCGTGACCACGCTCCGAAAGCCGGGTGGGGTCTGGTCTCCGGCTGTCTCGCTGAAGTCGAATTTGCGCTCCGCCGCTGTAGCCGCCAGCGCGAAAAGCAGCACGGGCCAGAGGACATGATTCCGCATAGGAGAGCAGGGTACCAGAAGAACGCAGGCGAACAAGCACGCATCGAGTTCTGGCTGCAACAAAGCGCTTTTCGGCGGGAAAGCAGGGCGTATGCTCGGGTGGAGATGAGCGGCGTGGCTTCAGCGCAAACGGAATCGCCTCTTTCCCGGCCAGTGACTGCGCTGCCCGGTGTGGGGCGGGAGCGGGCAGAACTGCTGGGGCGGCTTGAGATACGCACGGTCGAGGACCTCTTGCTGCACCGGCCGCGGCGATATGAGGATCGGCGGCGCATGCAGCCCATAAAGGAGTTGCAGCTTCATGAGCCGGCGACCACGCGCGGCAAAGTCGTCGCCCATGGAGTGAAGTGGTTCAAGCAGCATACCAAGTCTATATATGAGCTGATCCTGGATGACGGCACGGCGCGGCTGCATTGCCGCTGGTGGAACCTGCCGTTCATGGAGAAGTATTTCGCGGTGGGAGACGATGTGGTCGTGTTCGGCAAGCCGGTTTCCTTGAGGCCGCGGACGATAGATCATCCGGATACGGAGGTGGTCGAGGCGGGGGAGGAGGAGTCGGTGCATTTTGCACGGCTAACGCCGGTCTATCCGCTGACGGAAGGCCTGCCGCAGCGTTGGCTGCGTTCGCTGATCTGGCGGACGCTGGAGCGCTTCGAGGGGCAGATCGCGGACCCCTGGCCGCAGGCGCAGAAAGCCGGGACAGGCAACACGGAGTTGCCCGGGCGGGGCAAGGCCATTCACATGCTGCACTTTCCGGAGACGGAGGCGGATATCGCCATGGCCCGGCGCCGGCTGGCGATGGACGAATTCATCGCCTTGCAGCGGCAGATTCTGCAACGGCGCCGGACCTTCGAGACCAAGGCCCAGGCGCTGCCTTGCGGCGGCGACAACCGCCTGATGAAGCCTTTCCTGACGCGGCTCGGCTTCAAGTTGACCGAGGCGCAGACACGGGTGCTGCGCGAACTGCGCGCGGACCTCTCGGGGGCTTTGCCCATGCGGCGCTTGCTCCAGGGCGACGTCGGGTCGGGGAAGACAGTCGTGGCGGCGGCGTGCGCGCTGATGGCGCTGGAGAGCGGCTACAATGTGGCGCTCATGGCGCCGACGGAGATCCTGGCCGAGCAGCATTACCGCACGTTCCGGCAGTGGTTCAGCCCGCTAGGGGTGCGGGTCATGCTCCAGACGGGAAGCCACAGGGCAGGGGAACAGGAGCCGCCCCAAGATCAACTGGCGCTGGGTGCGTCGGCGGCAGATTCTCCGCAAGGCGTGGCGCTTGGAGCGGGCGGGGCGGCGCTATATATAGGCACGCACGCCTTGCTGACAGCAGGCTTCGAGCTGCCACGCCTGGGATTGGTGGTGATTGATGAACAGCACAAGTTCGGTGTGGCGCAGCGCGAGCAGCTTGTGCGCAAAGGCGTTTACCCTCACCTGCTCGTGATGACGGCGACGCCGATCCCGCGCACGCTGGGGCTGACCGTGTATGGCGAACTGGATGTGTCGGTCATTGATGAGATGCCGCCTGGGCGCGGGCGCGTGAAGACCTTCGTGCGCGCGAGCGAGAGTCTGCCCAGGGTGTGGGCCTTTATCCGCGAGCGCCTCGCGGAAGGCCGGCAGGCTTACGTCGTCTATCCGCGCGTCGAGGACACCGGTCAGCCGGGGATTAAGGCGGTCACCCAGGAATTCGAGAACGTGCGGAAGGGGCTGGCGCCGCATCAGGCGGGCCTGCTGCACGGGCGGCTGCCGGCGCGGGAAAAGGAGCGGGTCATGACGGCTTTCCGCTCGGGCGCGCTGCGCGGCTTACTGGCCACCTCGCTGATCGAGGTGGGCGTGGATGTGCCGAACGCGACGCTCATGCTGATTGAGAATGCCGAACAGTTCGGGCTGGCACAGCTCCACCAACTGCGTGGCCGCATCGGCCGCGGCGCGCATGAGTCGTATTGCATCCTGGTGGCCGCTGCGAAGACGCGCGAAGCGCGCCAGCGCCTGAAGGTGCTGGAGGAGACGACCGACGGGTTTCGCATTGCCGAGGAGGACCTGAAGCTGCGCGGCCCGGGGGAGCTGCTGGGCCAGGAGCAGAGCGGGATGTTGAAGCTGCGTTTCGGAGACCTGGGGACCGACCTGCCGCTCATCCTGCAGGCCCGACAGGTGGCAACGGAAGTAGCCGCATCCATACAGAAGCCCGCGCTCCTGGGCGGGCGCGGAAATGGGTGAAATTTCTACTTGTCTTGGTTCAGCTTCTGGTCAAAGTTACACCCACTATGAAGAGGATATATGTTCTGTTGGTGCTAGTGAGCCTTTTTGCGGGCGTGGTGCTAACCGGGTGTGGCAATAACGAATCGTCAGGCGGTGGCACAACGAACACCACCACCACCACCACGACCACGACGACCGCGACCAACGCGCCTGCCAATACCAACAGGTAGGGCGTCGTTCGCTGGAACCAGGGTCTATCCTTGTCGCGCCGGGTAGGGTTTGAGCCCGGCGTGTTCTGTATTGCCGGCCCGACCGTCGGAGGAGGGAATGTCCGGGGCGGTGATCGCTTTTTCCCGCGGCCCAGGTTGGGCTTGGCATTCGAGGGGTAGGGGGTAAAGTGCTTTGCATGAAGACGCCATTCTATGTTTCGCTCGCGGCCGGTCTGCTGCTCGCAGGCTGCGGCGGAGATTCCAGTCAGTCAGGGAATGCCGCCGCCACCAATGCCGCCTCAACCGGCAGCACGCCGCTTACCGCGCCCGCTGACTACGTAGGCGCGCTGGGCAAAGCCAAGCAGCTCGCTGAGAAGACCTCGGACCTCGCCACGCTGAACCAGGCCGTTCAGATGTTCCACGTCGAGAAGGGGCGCTTTCCCAAAGACCTGGATGAGCTGGTCTCCGAGAAGTATATTCCGAAAGTCCCGCCCGCGCCCTACGGAATGAAGCTGGCTTACGACGCCACGACCGGGAAGGTCAGTATGGTGAAGCAGTAGCCGGCGCCGAGGAAAAGCGTCGGCGGCCGGGACGGGAACATCCAACATCCAACGTCGAACATCCAACATCCAATAGCCGACCCCGCGGCGCTCACTGGATGTTGGATGTTCGATGTTGGATGTTGAACGTTTCTCCGGTTTATGGAGAGCGTTCTCTTCGCGCACGCTGGGGAGATGAAGTATGGGCACGGACGTTGTGCAGGTTTGCGCCCCTGCCCATCGGCATTTTCCTCTCGCCAACCGCTGCCGAGGCGGGAAACTATTTCCATCGTGCCAGCAACCCTTGAGCAGATTGTCATTCTCGATTTCGGCTCGCAATACACGCAGGTCATCGCGCGGCGTGTCCGCGAGTGCAGCGTGTATTCGGCCATCCTGCCCTACGACGTTCCTGCCGGGGAGGTCGCCGCGCTCAAGCCGAAGGGCATTATTCTCTCGGGCGGGCCGTCGAGCGTGTATGCGAAGACAGCGCCGCTTCCCGACCCGGCGCTGTTCGAGCTCGGCCTTCCGGTGCTGGGCATCTGTTACGGGCTGCAACTGCTGGCGCAGTATCTCGGCGGC
>DATKNZ010000434.1:0-17379 GCA_035541055.1 Candidatus Acidiferrum sp.
TCCCAGGTTTGCTCCATTGTCCGGAAGGCTCCAGACCCCAAGACGCGGCGCGTCTGGCGCCTGCTTCCGTAGAATACCTGCGGCGAAACACAGGGCTGATTGCAGCAGTAAACATTGCAGCTTCACGTCACGACCTCCTGATGCACACCGTAGGTTCAATTTGAACCTACGGTGTGCATCAGGAGGGGTATGGGAGGGGTAATGGAGGGACTTGGGAGAAAGCCCGGCCGGTTAGGGCGCGAAAAAGGGGTAAACCCGGAATGGAACTGATGGGCTGTAAGTGAATCAGGGATAGGCACTTGCATGAGTGCATTTTTGGCCCAGGCCAATTTACCTTCACCCGTTGGCGTGTTCGGGGCAAGAAGGGTCGGCTTTCATCAGTGTCGGGCTCTCCCGGCGGCGCACTGCCGGAAAAAGGACGGAGGCCAATACTTCGATTTGGGAATCGAAGGCTTCAGCGGGCCGTAGCAGCGCCTCACTGCTTCAGGCGGAAGAACTGGAGATGGTTGGTGGGCGGGACGGTGACCGTGTTGAGCTGGTTGCTCAGGACTACGGGCAGGGTGCTGGGGAGCCACGCGGAAGGCTGCGCGACATTGGTGCTGTTGTACTGGAGCGTGTAGGCCGGCGTGGAGGCGGGCCACGTTAGCGTGACCGAAGGGCCTGTCAGAGTCACGGAGAGTGAGGGCAGGGTGAAACGGGTGGCGGAGAAGGACAGGTCATCAATCGCCAGGCCCTGGGCGTTGCCGCTATCGTCGGCCATTTGCCAAATGAGCCACAGGGCGGCCCCCGGGGGCCAATCACTGATGGGCTGATTGGTCACGGCCAGGTGGACCTGGTTGGGGGGTTGGGTGCCGTCCACAGGGCTAAAAGCGCCCGTTGGGAAGGTCACATTCAATGCGGAAAGAGCCGTGCCGCCGGTGGTGGTGAAGGCGTTGGTTGCCGTCGGATCAACGAGGCAGGAGAACGCCAGCGTTTTTGCTTTGGGCTGCTGCCGCCACAATTCGCCGGTGAAGCTGAGGGTCATCCGGTCCAACGTGCTGGTGCTGGCGTTGACGAGCTTGAGGCCGAAGGCGGTGGGGCCCGTGGAACTGGTTGCCAGGAGGCCGAGGGCACGATTGGTCGCGGCGCTGTTGGTCGGGCCGAAGCTGATGATGCCGCCGGTGCTTTGATCGCCGGCGCTGGCGCCCGCCTTCATGGTCAGCGTCGCGGAGCCATACCAGCCGGACAGGGTAGTCCCCAAGCCGAGCCCGCCTGGAACGCCGGAGGAGACGGCGGCACCGAAGTTGAGAGGGTTATCCAGTGAATAGGTCACGCCGTTGATGGTCACCGGATTGGCGGTGTTCACGGTGGCTGCGCCGGGGTCGGGGAGCGAATCGAAGTTCTGCGTGTAAACCGTGCCCGGCGCATTGTAGCGGACGGCGTAGGCGAGCGAACCGTTATTCGTGCCGCCCGGAGTCGCGTAGAAGAAGGCCTGGCGCTGGAAGCTCTGGCCGTCGGGGAAGGAGCCAAAGGAGTAGTTGGCGGGGAGGCCGGCGTAATCCATGTAATCAAGCACCTGGGGCTGGCTGTTATAGAGCCGGCTGAGCGCGACCGAGCCGGAGCCGGGGGACAGGACGAAGCTGGCATGAAGCTCCGACGAGGTGCTCAGGTTGGTCTGGCCGTCGGCGAATACGATCTTGAACTGGCCGGGCGCGATGCTGCTGCCGGCAGGGAAAGCCCAGTTTGTGAGGTTCGCGTAGCTACACGCCAGGCACAGCCCGGCGAGCGTCACCGTGTTGGTTGTAGGGTTGTAAATCTCCAGCCAGGGGGCGTGCTGTCCGGCGCTGTTGGTGATGCCGTTCGGGTTGAGGGGCTGAACCTCGTTGATCCACAGCGGTGGGAAGACCGGCAGGGTCGCCGCTGCGGAGTTGGCCCGGCCCGGTGTGTGTGAGGTGCCCACCCAGTTTCCCTCGCGCCAGTTATCCTGCCGGGAGTCAATCAGCTCCAGGGCAGCGCCGCCTCCATCCGGGCCGGATGGCCACGGCGGCAGGTTCTCAAAGAGCACTCGCGCCACGGCATTGCTGGCGGCATCGAGCAACGCCAGCGTCTGCGCGGCCTGCAGCGTGCCGGCGAAGGCGTCGAAGACCGGGATGGTGGCGCCGTAAGCATCGGCAAAGGCCACCGGGTCCGCCGCCAGGATCAGGAAGCCGTTGGGCGCGATTTCCGACCCGGCAGGGAAAGTGTAGCCGAGGCCCTGCATTTGCCAGCCCGACAGGTCGAAGGCGTAGTTGGTGGAATTGTTGTATAGCTCGACGTATTCAGCATTCGTTACCAGGGGGTGGTACATGATTTCGTTAATGACCACTTGGCCCACAGGCGAGGGCGCGGGCTGGTTGTACACGGCGGAGGCGCCGCCGTTTGCGCCGGGGACAGGCTGGCCGTGGACGTCCACGCCGCTGACGCTGAGCTGATTTGTGCCGGCCCGGAGGGGCACCGCCGCGCGCCAGGCTGTCAGGCTGGTCCAGGTCACCGGCCAGGGCGCGCCGTTGATCCAGACGGTATCCACGGCAACGGGCGCTGTGCCGGTGACGTAGGCTACGTCGTTGGTCACGGCCACGGTCGAGTTGACGCTGAACGACGGCGCGTCCACAGCCGCGAGCTGGGACGCAATGCTGGACTGGGCCTGGGCGATCCAGGGCAGCATGGCGGCGTTAGGGTCTTCGAGGCCGCCGCTGATGTAAGCGCCCGCGTTGTCGTTGGCGAAGGCCTTGTATTTCGCGTTGGCCAGCGGCGCGGCGCCGGCGACGCTGAACTGGCCGTTGATCAGCCGGCGGAAGGCATCCCAGTACATCCGCCGGAAAGCAGGGCAGACGAAGATGTTCTCGGTATTGGTGTCGTTGACGTTGCTGACGAAGAGGTTCTGCCCCGCCCCCCAGCCCTTGCCGAGATCAATGTTCATGTCCCACATCATCAGGGTGCATTTCGTGCCGGCGGCGCCGATGTAGCCGTAGAGATTCTGGCCGGTCTGGCCGCCATAGACGTCCCAGTTGCCCACGGCATGGTTCACCGCAAACACGCCCATCCAGTTGTGCATGTCCGCCAGGTTCTCCATGTTGGCGGCGTAGTTGGCCGTGCCATAGGAGCTGGCCGCATCCACCAGCGAGAAGATGTTGGTGAAGTCGTTCATCGAGCCCGGCGTGCGGTGAATCTGGTACATGGGCCGGTAGCGGGCGACCTTCTTCACGCCGCCGGTCGTGGTGTAAGGCAGCAGCGTGTGCGTCGAGACCTTGGCGTAGCCGATGGAGACGCCTGAGGGCTGGGCGGCGAATTCATACCACTGGTTGAACTTGTAGAGATAGCCGTCGCTGTCGTTGGGAAAGTACTCCTTCACCATGTCGCCGTTGGGGAGCTGGGAATCCTCCATGAGCGGGCCGCGGCGGTTGCCGTTCACGTAGAGCGCGACGTTGCGGCGGAAGAGCCACGGCAAGCCCAACGCGCGCATGAACGTGTAGGAGGTCTGCTCGCGTTGCAGGCTCAAGTCATTCAGTCCGCCGTTGCCCGGCAGGTGGATTTTGTGGAAGGCGGTGGCGCCGAGGAATTGGTCGTCGTCGGGCATGACGAATTCATAGCTGCAGAGCTTGCCGACGGGCGAATCGAAGCTCTGGTGCGCCGGGCTGGTGGTGAAGCGCGCGCCCATATTGTAGATGCCCCGGGTATTATTCACGAAGGTGCAATCCATGTACTCGTTGCCCAGGTCGGCGAGCTTGATCCAGCGCTGCACGTTGGTCTGGGTCAGCCACAAGTGGTACGTGCCCAGGCTGCTGACCGGTGTGCCGTCACCAAACAGGACAAGGCACTCGCGTGCCGGTTCGTTGTTCTGGGGGCGCAACGCGGGGAAACGAGTGGTGGCGCCCTGGGCGTCGTTAGCGGAGAGGTAGAAGGCGGCGATGACGTTGGCCGCCTGCCCGGGTATGGCGGCGCTGAAAATGCCGTCGCCGGCAAGGGCGTCGCCGCCCGAGCCAGTGTCTACCATGGGCACGGCGGTGTAGTTGGTCGAAGGATCAATGCGGTAGTAGAGGGTGAAGTTCGTCACGCCACTGGGGTCATGGATACATGCGGTGACGACTGCCGCCTGGTTGGCTGTCGGGAGCGAGGGCGTATGCGTGACGTGGTAAATAGCTGGGCCGGCGTTGGCGACCCGGGTGCTGTTGGGCAAGCCGGGGCTGCCCAGGTTCGCGGGGAGGGGCAGTGTGCCGTAGGCTTCCAGCCAATCGCCGCAGAGGTGAAGGATCGGCTCCGGCGAGCCGTGCAGCCAGCGGGCTTGGAACTGTAAGGTGACGGTGCTGCCGGGAACCATGTGGTTGGTCGGCAGGAGCGTTTCGCAGGAATTCTCGGCGTACCAATACTTATCGCTGCAGCGGACATGCAGGGACTGGCTGCTTTGGTAGCCGCTGGGCTCGAGGCTGGAGCGAACGTGGTCGCCCAGGAACAGCCATCCGCCCAGCCCGGCCTCAAAAGTGGAGTTGGTGACGTAATTGGTGCCCTGGAATGTCACCTGCACGTTGTCCACCAGGCACTCGCCGACATCGAGCAGGCCGACCTGGGCGTAGGTGATGCCGCCGGTGTAGTTGCTGCCGTTGTCGAGAACGCCGGTCGTGGAGATGGTGGTCCATTGGGACTTTTGCGTCTCATCGCTGTCGGCCCAATTGGAAGCCAGGCGGTGGTTGGCGCGCGGGTCTATCAACTCGAGGCTGCTGCCGCTGCCCGAAGACCATTGGCCCCACCGCCCGCCCGTGCCGTAGGTCACTTCGTCCTCGACCACGTAGATTGTATTGGTTCCGAAGTAGGACTGCGGCTGCGCGAGCGCCACGCGTTCGCCGTTGTGCGAGAGCTTGCCCGTGTAGTTCCCATAGGTGTTGCCGGTATTGAGGTTGGTGTAGTTGGAAAGCAGGCGGGCCATGTTGCGCCCCACCACGACGTAGCTGTTGGGCCCGATGGCCGCACTGGCCGGGAATGTGAATGTCACTCCGGCGGTGAATTGCCAGCCGGCCAGGCTGACGGTGTTCGTGCCGGCATTGTAGAGCTCGATGTATTGGTCGTCATCGTCGCCGCTGATGGGATCGTACATCAGCTCGTTGATGACAACGGAGCCGATGGCAATGGGGCTGTTGTTCGTGCCCGGGGTTGCGGATGTGAAGGGATAGAAGTCGTTGGCCCCATCCGGCCAACGGCCGAACGAGACGCCGTTGGCCTGGGGCTCGAATTGCACTGCGTCCAGTATGCGGCTCCGGTCCGGGTTGATGAAGTAGAGCGTGTCCCCGGAGCCTTGGAGCAGGAAGCCAAGCTGCGACTGGTTGAAACTGATGAACCCGCCCGGCGCGATTTTGGTCCCAGCCGGGACTACGAACAGATTGGCCGCGGCGTCATCGGTCAGAATGCAGCCGGAGATGTCCACTGTCGCCGTGCTGTGGTTGTAGAGTTCGACGAACTGCGGCACGCTCGGGCTTTCCGAGTGGGCGAGGAATTCGTTGATCACCACGTTGCGCAACGGGCTGGGGCGGTAGCTTTCGGACGCCCCAGGCGAGCCGCCCACGATGTCGCTGATATCCCATGCGCGCGGGTCGCCCTCGCCGTAGCTGGGGTTGGCCAGCACGAGCGAGTGGCCGTTGCCGTCGGGGGCGACGGGCCAGGGATAGGTGGCGGAATACGGCACGGTGAGCAGCACGTTTGTCTGTTCATCCAGGAGTTGCAGCATCTCGGACTTCTTCAGGCTGCCGGTGTAGGGCCCCATGACATTCGTGATCCCATAGACGTTTCGGATGCTTCCCGGCGAGGCGGCGAGGACCAGGAATCCGCCCGCTGGGATGATCGTGTTCGACGGGAAGGTGTAGTTCATGTCGGCGCAGGTGACCTGGTAGCCGCTGATGTCGTGGAAGTAGGGCTGCGTGTTGTAGATCTCCACGAACTCGCAGTTGTTGGTGTCGGCGCGCGGCGCCGGTTTATACATGATCTCGGAGAACACGATGCCGGTCTTCCGGCTGCATGGGCCCAACGGTTCGTGCGGGTTGGGGTTGGTGCCGACGACGGCGTTCGTGGGCGTGTTGGCGACGTTCAGGAACTGGGCAACCATCGGGGTGTTGGGGTCGTTGCTGCTGACCGCAAGGCCGACGTAAATGGGATCGCTCAAGGCGATGCTCGCACTGCCCAACTGGGTCCAGGTCTGGCCGTCGTAGCTGGCATAGCCGGTGAACAGGGCGCCCGCGCGGCTGAGCCGCAGCCACATGTTGGGCGGGTTCGCCGGGAACGTGCCGGCCAGGGAGGGGCTGCCATTTGTGGCCGACCGGTAGTCGAAGAAGCAACCGGTCATGCCTGGGGTGGCGAAGCTGCCGGCGAACGGACTGCCCGGATCGAGCGACTGCCGGGCCATCAGGCCGGCTTCGGACCAGACGTCAACCGCGCTCAGGGCTGAGAGGCAGACCTGGAGGTCGAAGTCGCCGGTTTGCATGCGGGCGCTGAAGCCTGCCTGGTCGTTTGTGCCGGTTAACAAAGTGCCGGTGGACGAGATGATGAACGCGTTGGTCAGCGTCGTCTGGGCGGGTGGGGCGATGCCGATGCCCACCGGCGCGAACGCGGACGCGACGAAGCTGGTCTGCGAGTTCGGCGGCAGGACCTGGTTCGTCGCGAACAGGTTGACCAGGTTGCTGGCGGTGAGTGTGTAGGTGAGGCCGTTGCCCAGGGTCGCGACCGCCAGAACGACATTGCTCCTGGAAGCGTCCTGCGTCGCCGCCAGCAGGGCGACACTGCCCGCGGGGCCGGTGAGGGTGTAATTCATGAGATTGGTGGCCGTGCCCGCAGTTATTTGGGAGGAGAACATCACCTCGACTCCCGTGAGCCCAAGCGACTCCGCGCCCAGGAGGATCGGCCGATTGGTGTTCACCAGCACAACCAGGCTGGCCGGCGCGTTGGTGAAGGAGATGTCGTTGGTGACGGTGACGGAGTAGGTGCCGGCGTCGCTGGGCTGGACGTCGGTGATCGTCAGCGATGAGAGGGTTGCCCCGGCGATGTTGGAGCCATTGAACTGCCACTGGTAGAAGATGGGTTGGCTGCCGGATACGGCCACGGAAAACGCTGCTGTTGCGCCGGCGGCGATGGCCTGGCTCTGCGGCGGGGAATCCACGTACACGGGCGCGGCGGCGGGCCCGAAGCGCACGCCACGAAGCATTTGGTTTGGGCCGGCGGTGTCCAGCACCACGGCGGGCGAGTCCGGGCCGACATCGGCGATGGCGATCAGGCGGTTGCCGCTGGGCTCGGCCGTGATTGCATAGACCACGGCGCCGGAGCCGTCCGCGCCGTCGCCAGTGAACTGGGAGAAATCCACCGTCAAGCCGCGCGCCCCCACGGCGGAGTTGGTGCCTGTGCCCAGGGTGTAGCTCAGGGTCCACTCCACCTGGTCGAAGTCCCAGCGCTGTATACCGCCGCCCGCGTCGCCGTTTACGGCCCGGTCATCGGCAATATAGACGGTGTTGCCGTCGGGGCTGATGGCGAAATCGGTCGGGTCGGCGGCCGTGCCCGCCGGGAAAAGCAGCGTCGCCGTGGCTGTTGTCGTGGGCAGACCGTCGAAGAGGTTGATGCCGGTCTGGGTCAGATTGCCTTCCGAGTCAGAGAACACCACCGAGCCCTCGAAAATGCCTGCCACGCGCGTGCCCGACAGCCCGCCGCCCACGGCGGGGATTCCCTGGCCGTTCGAATAGAGGCCGGGCGCGATGTACTTGATGCCGGCGCTACTGGCCTGGCCGGTGGTCCAGAAATTCGTCAGGCCATCAGTGGACGCGGCTGAGCGAATGGAGTGCTTGCCGGCGCTATAAAGACCGATGTTTGTGAGTGCGAGCGTGTAGTAGCCCAACCCGTTCACGGCCCCAATGCCGCGCACGGTCACGTTGCCTGCCGTCACGTCGGCGCCCTGGTAAGGCCGCGTTACGTTGTACCCGGCGAAGTTGAGGAATTGCTGGCTGTCGGAGAGCGTGAGCACGCTGCCGTAAATGCCGTCTCCGGTGCCGGCCTCGATCAGCGCCGCGGGGCCGCTGTCGGGCACCATGATGGTGCTGACATACGCACCTGCCGTGGTGAGCTGATCGAGGTATAGCGTGTTGCCATTGTTGGTGTTCAGCAACTGCGCGCCATCGCCCACCCGAGTCACCACCAGGTTGGTCGGCGACAGTTGCAGCCTGCCCGTGGCAACGCCCAGGGTCGCGGCGGCGCTGGCGGTGCCGGTGGCGTTGCTGGCCACAATCGTATAAGTGCCCGCGTTGGTGGTCTGGATGTTGGTCAGGACCAGGCTGGAGTTGGTGGCTCTTGCAATGGACGTCCCATTCCATTGCCATTGATAGGTGGCGGGCGCGTTGAAGGCCGCAACGAAGGCCAGGTTGTCCCCGACGCGCTCGATGCGGGACTGCGGTGCGTTGGTGACGAGCAACGGCGAGGCATAACCGCTGACGCATTGCCCCAACAGGCATAAGAACAACGCTGGCTTCTTCAGATTACCCAAAGTCTGCTTTAGCTGATTAGAGTCAAGTGGAACGCTTAATCCGGAGTGACCAGGCTTTTCCACCAGGTCGGGTTGGGTTGCCAGTGGGGCTCAAGGAATTGGGCGTGCTTCTTCTCCAGCTCGGCCTTAAGCGCCACCGCCTCCTGCCGCTGCTCGGCCGCCCAAGCCGGCTGATACTCGGGATTCGGCTGCGGCAGCCTGGCCCCCGTCTCTCTCAGCCAGGCCTGCAATTCGGCCCAGAGCAGCCCGGTCCGCTCGACCTCCTGGGCTGCCACATCGTGCTGCTCGCCTGTGTCCGCAGCCAGATTATACAGCTCGTTGTGGCTGTCCTCCCAGTAGTGGATCAGCTTCCAGGCGCCCTTGCGGATGATCGAGGAGGGGGCCCCCCCCTGGTTGCCGTAGTGCGGATAATGCCAAAAGAGCGGTCGCGGAGCGATTTGGCCGCCCTTTAGCAGCGGCACCAGGCTGACGCCATCCACGTGCTGCTGCGGGGGTGAGGGCAGGCCGGCCAGTTGCAACAGGGTGGGATAGAAATCCGTGCCGATGACCGGCGTGTCGCAGGTGCTGCCCGGTTTGGTAACTCCTGGTGCGCGAATGTAAAGCGGCACGCGCAAACCACCTTCCCACTGCCGGCCCTTGCCGCCACGGTAGGGCAACTGCGACGAGCTGTAGGCGTCACCGGAAACCACGCCGCCGTTGTCGCTGGTGAAAACGACTATGGTGTTATCCGCCAGGCCAAGCTCCTCCAGGCACTTTAATACCCGGCCCACTGCGGTGTCCATTTCCTCGATGAGACCAGCATAGATTGGGTTGTCCTGCACTACCCTTACCGGTAGCCGTCCGTCCAACTTGAACCGCTCCGCCGGCGCGACCCCCTGCGCGGCTTTGTCGCGGTATTTCTGCCAAAGCGGCTTGGTGGTTTGTATCGGCCCATGCACCGCGTAGAAGGCCAGGTAGGCCAGGAACGGCTGGTCCTTGTGCTGCTCGATAAAGGCAACGGTCTCATCCGCCAAACGCAGGGTCAGCGACTGGCCCCGCGGGCCGCTGGGCAGTTTGGGATTTTCCCACGGCGCGTAGTAGCCGCCCTTGGGAGTGCCGGCGTCCCAGCCGCCTTTGTTGATGTCAAAGCCGCGGTCCTCCAGCCAGGCCCCTTTGCTGCCCAGGTGCCATTTGCCGGCAAAGAACGTCACGTAGCCGCCCGCTTTGAGCGCCTGGGCCAGGTTGGTATCGGCGGCCGGCAGGTTGCGCACGTAATCGGGCACCAGCAACTGGGTGTGCCGCTGCCGCGCGAAGCTCGCCCCCACCTCCGCTCCAATATAGTCGGTGATGCCGTGGCGGGCGGGATACTTGCCCAGCAGGATGCTCGCGCGCGAAGGGCTGCAAACCTGGCAGGTGGCGTAGCCCTGGGTAAAACGCATGCCGCTGCGGGCCAGCGCGTCAATGTGAGGCGTCTCGTAGAAGGTGCTGCCCTCGATGCCGACATCCTTGATGCCGTAGTCGTCCACCAGGATGAAGAGAATGTTAGGCTTACGAGCCGGTCTGGCTGCTTGAGCCGGCGGCGAGGCGGCGAAGAGCAAGAGCACGCCGGACAGCAAACATCGGACCATAGCGGCTGAGCGCAGGATCAACGGTGGCTGGAAGCAGCGGCCTGGGAGGTCAGGATGCACAAGACACCTTCTCTGGTTTCGCATAGCTACAGAACGCAAATGGCGGGGCACCGGGATTCATTATGTTATGCTTCGGTTTCAAAGAGGGTCGCGTAAAGCGGGAGTCCGTTACCTATTGGACAGCTTCCATGCCGCGGTGGTTACAGCGTTATTCGCGGTCCGCCACCGTGTTTACCAGTCCTCAGGGAGCAGAGCCGCGTGAGAGCGCGCGCCTACAAGCGAACAGCCCCGCCCCTGTAGGCCGCGTGCCCTCACGCGGCTTTGGGTGTGAACTATGGTGCATTAAAAGCGAATTAGCGTTTGAATTTGCGCCTGCCAAGCTGTGAGATGGTGGTCAATGACTCTGATACAGCGCGTATGCTGCTTTCTTGTAATAGCCGGGCTGGGCCTGTGCTCAACAGAAGCACAGACCAATGGGTTGTGCTGGAATGTCCGACAAGCGGGCGCAGTCGCCGGAGGCCAGGAGGACTGCGCTGGCGTGTTCCAGAGGCTTCTGGATGAAGCAGGCAAGGCGGGCGGCGGTGTAGTGGAGGTGCCGGCGGGCCGGTATCGGATCAACACCGGCCTTTCCATCCCTGCGAATGTAACATTGAAGGGGATTTATCACATGCCGCCAACGCTCCACCACGGACCGAGCGGGGAGATCACCGGCTCGGTGCTATTGGCCTATGCCGGACGCGGCACAACGAATGGGCCGCCGTTTATCCGGCTGGCGGGCGACAATGCAGCCATCATCGGCCTGGTGATCACCTACCCGGATTGGAAGCAATCGGACGTGCCGCCGGTGCCGTATCCGCCCTGCGTGTTGTCGGAGAATACCGCGAACGTCGCGGTGGATGACTGCCTGCTGTTGAACCCCTACGAAGGAATCAAGCTGGTAGGCGCCGCTCGGCACTGGATACGAAATATCACTGGGTATCCGATCAAACGCGGTATTTATGTGGACGGCTGCTACGACATCGGCCACATCGAGAACGTCCACTTCTGGCCTTTCGGCGTTAACTACACTCCGGACAACCCATTCTGCAAATGGGTGAACACGCAGGGGGTGGCCTTCGAACTGGCGCGCACGGACTGGCAATACGTGTTCAACACTTTCTGCTTCGGCTACGGGGTGGGCTACAAGTTCTCCAACTCGGCGCAGGGGAGCGCCAACGGCAATTTCCTCGGGCTGGGGGCCGATTCCTGCCAGCGGGCGGTGGTGGTGGAGCAGGCGCAGCCGCCGGGGTTGCTGATCTCGAACGGCGAGTTTGTGGGGCGCTGGTCGAGCACCGACGCGGTCTGCCTGGATATTGGCCCGCAGATGGAGGGCAAGGTCGGCCTGGTCAACTGCTCGTTCTGGGGGCCGATTGATCGCTGCGTCTGGATGAAAAGCGGCACCGGCCAGTTTACGGCCAGCGCCTGCCACTTCGTTAACTGGGACAATCGCGGAGCCGGTTCCCCGGCCATCCAGGTTGATGCCGGCAAAGCCATCGTTCAGGGCTGCACCTTTGCCCAAAAGGGACTGGATGTGCAGGTCGGCTCCAACGTGGTCTCGGCCATTCTCACCGGCAACCAGGCGCCCGGTGGCTTTCGGGTGAACAACCAGGCCGGCAAGAGTACCCAGGCGGCGCTGAACGAGTAAGCGACGGCGTGAGCGGCAGGCTGCCAAATGCATGGAAAGCGCGAGCTACAGCAGGCGTGAGGCGTTGAAGATGGCCTCGCTGGGGGCGGCGGCGTTTTCTCTGCCGGCCAAGAGCACGGCGGCTGGTTTGCCGCCTCCTAAGACTTCGAAGACCACAGTCGTCGTGGATTGCTCCCGGCAGGTGGGGCTGATCAGGCCGCTGCACGGGGTTAATAACGGCCCTTTCAACTGGGGCGGGCGGGCCAACGTTACGCTGTCTCACCAGGAGGCCGGCTTCCCCTGGGTGCGTTTGCACGACGTGCACTGGCCCAGCCCTGACGTGGTGGATATCCCCTGCATCTTTCCGTTCTTCCGCGCCGACGCAGACGACCCCGCCAATTACCTCTTTGCAAAGACGGACGACTACATCAAGACCATCGTGCGTATCGGCGAGCAGATCGTTTGGCGCCTGGGCGTGAGCATCGAGCACGACGGCTATTACCAGACGCACCCGCCGCCGGACTTTGCGAAATGGACGAAGATTTGCCTCAATGTCATCCGCCACTACAACGAAGGCTGGGCCGCGGGCTTCCACCACAATATCCGCTACTGGGAGATCTGGAACGAGCCCAGCAACGGGCGGGACATGTGGTCCGGCACGCGCGACCAATATTTCCAACTGTATGAGACCGCGGCGAAGGCGATCAAAGCCCACGATCCAGGCCTGAAGGTCGGCGGCCCGGCGATCGGCAAGCATACCGATCCCTGGGTGCCCGCCATGCTGTCGTTCTGCCGCGAGCGGAACACCCCCCTGGACTTCTTTTCCTGGCATATCTACTCCGATTCGCCAGCGGCCGTGACCGAGGCCGCCGGGAGCGTCAGGGCCATGCTGGACGACTACGGCTTCAAGGACACGGAGAGCCACCTAAACGAATGGCACTACCTGAAGTACAACTGGGAACGGCTTCGCAATGATCCGCGCAAGTACCGCATCGTGCGGGACACCTTCGCCGAGATGAACGGCCCCGAGGGCGCGGCGTTCGCCGCTGCAGTCCTGATGCGGTTGCAGGACAGCCGGGTGGACGTGGCCAACTACTACACGGGCGACACCTCGCGCTGGGGGCTGTTCGACGAATTTGGCGTGCCGAAGAAACCTTATTACGCGTTTCGTGCCTTCAATGAACTCTGCAAAACTCCGGTGCGGCTCGGGTGCACGGGAACGACGCCCGACGGCCGATTGACGGCGTGCGCGAGCCTGTCCAGAGACGGAACTACCGCCCACATCCTGGCGAGCAATTTCCAGGCGTGCGCCGTCGAGATGCGCATCGAGTTGCGCGACTCACCGTGGAAGGTCGGCACAAAGGCCCAGCTTTTCCGCGTGGACGCGGCGAACGACTTCACCCTGGACACGACACACTCGTTGAAAGGTGCCGGACCGGCCTTGGCGGTGAAGCTGCCTCCCTTCGGCGTGGGCCTTGTAAGGCTGAGCGCCTGATTGCTATGAGAACAATGCACTTATCTTTGCTGGCTGCTGGCGCCGTGCTGGCGGCACCGCACGCTCCTGCCGCGGAAACCTTGCCGTGGGAAAAGGACTACAAGACCGCGCTGGTGAAAGCCAAGGCGGAGAAACGCCCGGTCTTCCTCATGCTCACGGCCCCCTGGTGCGGGCCGTGCAAGATGCTCGAGAGGCAGACGCTGCCTGACCCGAATATCCGCTCGGGCCTGCACGAGTTCGTGTGGGTGCAGGCCTTCGAGGACGCGGACCTGAACAAACGATTCCAGTGCGGCGGCTATCCCACGCTCGTCTTCCTCGAGCCCGAAACCGAGCGCATGCTGGCCCACAGCACGGGCTACCGGCCTCCGGACACGTTCCTGCAGCTTGTGATCGAGGCCCGCAAAGCCGCCAAGCTGCCTTGACCAAAACCATGCAGGACCTGCTGGCGAGGCATTTCGAAATTGACTACAAAAAGCTCGCCGCGTCGGTGGAGGCCGGCGACATGAAAGCGCTGACGAATTACCTGGCCCCGCTCAGCAATGACTCACTCCGCGCCTGCAACTACCGTGTGGTGAAGCTGCACCTGCCCGAGGGAGTCAAACCCGCCGATGTGCTGTTCCCGGGCGAGGGCGAGCCGCTCGTGCCGAGATCCGGCCTGCTGATGTTGCCGACACCGCGCGGGGCCACGAATGCGCCGGTAACCATCCTGTTGCCCGGCGTGGCGCGCCTGACCGAGCCGTTCCCCCTCCCCTCAAACGCCGCGGTGGCCGCGCGCGAGATCACCGTAACGCCCCTCACGGCGAACGAGGCCGCCTCGTTCACCGGCCGCGTGCTTCTGCCGGACGGCAAACCCGCGGCGAAGGCCATCGTGCGCATCTGCGACTGGACTGTGACGCGCACCGACAACGACGGCCGCTTCGCCCTGCGCCGTGTGGCGCCGGGCGCATTCACGGTTCGCGCCGAATGCCCGGGCGGAGAGTTCCAGGAGCAACTTACCTTCGAGGCGGGGAAGGAACTCAAGCGGGATTTGCCCCTGACCGCCGTCACGACCGTCGGCATCCGCTGGGCGCTGCAGCTCCAGGAAGGCTCGCGGGGGCTGGTGGGGGAGGGGGTGCGCACGGGCGAAGCCTACTTCAGCGTGAAGCACGGCCGCTTCCTGCTCTCGCGCGGCGCCGAGGTCCCCGAGTATTGGGGCAGCGACTTCATGCTGGAAACCGATCTGGGCAAGGTGCGGCAGTACATGCCGGCCGAGAAGGTTGCGGCGATCGAGGCAGCGCCCGCCGGCACACCGTTCTTCTGGCTCTTCGACGCTTCGGATCGGGTCACCGGCCTGCACGCCGAGCAGGTCCCATTCGAGGAGATCACCGCCGTGAACGGCGGCAAGCCTTACCAGGACAAAGAGTATTTCAAATTCCTGCGAGGCGATCTCGTGCGGCCCGGCCAGGTTTACACCCTCCGCTGCGTGCGCAAGGACCGCTACGCGAAGATGGAGATTACCGAGCTAACGCTCGGACCGGCCACGAAGGCCAAGGCCGCTGAATAAGCTCGGAGCCTATCCCGGGGCCAGGTCGAGCCAAAAGCGGCTGCCCTGGCCTTCCTCGGATTCCACCCCGGCTTTGCCGCCCATGCGGTCCATGACCTTTCGCACCAACGCGAGACCGATCCCCGTGCCCTCGCAGTTGGTTTGGCCCCGGGCGAACATGTCGAACACGCGCGGAACCAGGAGCTGAGAGATGCCGATACCGTTGTCTTCGATCCAGATCCGGACCCAATGGGAAGATGGCTCCGGGTTGAGGATGGGCGGACGACTGGGCTGCAGGGAGTTGGATGGGGCGGTCCGGGGCGAGGGCCACCGGGGTTCAGCCCAGATCCGTATGCGGGGCGTTTGTCCCGGCTTCGCGAACTTGACGGCGTTGCCCAGGAGGTTGGAGAAGCATTGCGTGAGGCCGGCTTCGTTGGCCATGACCCTCGGGAACTTGCCCCGGATTTCCACTTGCGCCTTGGGCGATTGAAATTCGGGGTAGGTGTCGAGCATGCCGCGCAGCAGGCCCGCGGGGTCAACGGGCTCGATGGGCAACTCCTGGCGGATGGCTTTGTTGTAATTCAATGCGTCGGTAATCAGCCGGTCCATGCGCGTGGCGGCGGTCCTGACCCGTTGCAGGAAATGGGCCGCATCCTGCTGCTGGCCGCTGGCATAGGCCTCAGTGAACAATTCGGCAAACCCCTGCATGGCGCGCAGCGGGGCGCGCATGTCGTGGGTAATCGTGTACGAGAAATGTTCGAGCTCCCCGACCATCTCCTGGAGCCTGGCGGTGCGTTCGGCGACGAGGCGTTCGAGCTCGGCCTGGAATTGTTTGCGCTCAGTTATTTTGTCCTCCAGAGAGGCCAGGAGGCCACGCAACTCATATTGACGGCGGCGCGAGCGGAGGGCGACCTGGACGGAGTGCAGGAGCGTGATCGCGAGCATGGGCCGCTCCAGCAGCGTGATGCTGCCGGCCGCGGAAGCGGCGACGTCCAGGAGGGCATTGACGCGGGATTCACCGCCGCGGGTCAGGACGATCAGCGGGAGTTCGGACCAGGGAGGCTGGGCCTTGAGGGCCTCGAGCAGGGCGGGCATTCCGGGCAGCTCCAGAGCCTCTTCGGTAAACAGCAACGCCCCGGCGCCGGCTGCGATTCGGGCGGTGCACTCGGCCGCTTCGGAGCAAACCCGCGTGGCAATGCCCTGGGCCTCAAGCATGGCAGCAGTCGCCCGGCCATCCTGGCCCACGGGCGCCAGGATCAGGACGGTGCTGTCTGGGGGGGCCGGCATAGGCTATGGCATCATATGCTCCTTCTCTCCCTGGAACACGGGCGCTCCGGTGAGGATGCCCTGGAAACCGGTCAGGGGTTCGCCGACGCGAAGGCCCTTGCCAGGTTCAAGGCGGAATTCGCGGATGGTCTTCTCGTGATGGCCGCTGCGCTTCTTGATTATGGAGAGCGCCTGCCTGAGTTCGCCGCCGAATTCGAAGAAGCGCAGCACGATGACCGTGTCGGCCAGGTAGCTGACGTCAATGGGAGTCTGCAGGCTAGCGATGAATCCATGCTGAGCCATGATGATGATGGTGACGACGCCTTGCTGGTTTAGGTAGGAGCTCAGCTCGTGGAGCTGGTTGTTGAGGTACTGTTCGCCGGGCATGGCATTGAGATATCCGTTGAGGCTGTCAATGACGACGAGTTTGGCACCCGACTCGACACCGCGGCGCACGCGCCCGGCGAATTCGCCCGGAGACAACTCGGCCGGGTCCACCTGTTGTGCCTGGACGCGGCCGGCCTCGATGTGCTGGTCCAGGCCGAAGCCCAGCGCGCGGGCGCGCGCCAGCATGATGCCGAGCGTCTCGTCGAAGGTGAAGATCTGGGAACGCTGGCCTTGCTGGGCGAAATGACTGACGTATTGGAGGGCGAGGGACGATTTCCCGGTGCCAGCCGCGCCGAGGATCAGGGTGGTGGTGCCGCGGTCGAGGCCACCGCCCAGGAGGTTGTCCAGCTCTTTGATGCCGCTGGGCGCGGCCTCGCGTTGGAACCGGGCGTGATGCTCGGCGGCAATAAGTCGCGGGAACACCTGCAGGCCGCCAGTAGCGATGATGTAGTCGTGCCAGCCCTCAGTATACCGGATCCCGCGCATTTTGAAGATGCGCAAGCGGCGCCGGGAAATGCCGTAGTCCGGGCAAACCTGTTCCATTTCAATAACGCCATGGCTCAAGCTCATGACGTGGGGGTCGGCGCGAACGCCGGCCCGGTCCATCTTGTCGTCCAGCAGAAGGACGGTGCTGCCAAGGCGGGCGAATTCCTGCTTCAGGCTGAGAAGCTGCCGGCGGTAGCGCAGAGGGTTCTCGGCCAGCAGCCGCAGCTCGGATAAAGAGTCAAACACCACCCGGGCCGGTCTGGATTTGCGGATTCCGTCCATGACAAGCCGGGTGACGTTGTTGAGGTCCACCTCGGAGGGATGGAACACGGTGGTTTGCGCCTCGGGGGGGAGGACGTCGTCGATAGCGGAGAGTTCCAGCATCGGGATGCCTTCCAGGGACCAGCCATGAGAGCGGGCGACCCTCTC
>DATKNZ010000435.1:0-9499 GCA_035541055.1 Candidatus Acidiferrum sp.
TTTGGCACCAGCCCGATCATCCTCTTAAATTGCATCGGAGGCGCGTTGGTGACTGAATCGAGCGGGATCACTATCACCAATGCGGTGGACATTTATAATAAGTATAGTCCCAGTGTCAGCGTCATTGGCAGTACCCAGACGGTGGCCACCCTGAATCTAGTTGCCACGCCCGCAGGCGTGAATTTCAGTGGACCGTGGTTTCTGTCGGGCGGCTCGGGTTGGTCGGGGGCCAATATTTATGCCACCAATTGGGCCTGGGGCAACTACACGGCGCTGAATCTGGCTGCCGGCCATGGCACCGGCGATAACAGCGACCTGATCAATATCTCCGGCAAGCTCCTCGGCCAGTGCGCCCTCACCAAATTGGGGAGCGGCATCCTGGAGCTGAGCGGTGATAACAGCGCCTTCTCCGGCCCCCTGGCCATCAACAACGGCACACTGCGCGTCAATTATCCGACCGCGCTGGGCTGCGACGGCGCGATCAGCACCAACGGGACCATCACCCTCGGCTCCGCCATCTTTAACTCCACCAACACCTACGGCACCCTTGATCTCAATGGTTACGCTGTGGATGCCGCCCTCGTCCTCGGCGGCACCGGCAATGCCGGCAACGGCGTCCTGGTCAACAGCAATCTCGACTCGACTGCGGTGCTCAATGCTCCCAACGGCGTGTTGGCAGCGCTCATCACCTCTCCCTTCGTGTCCACCACCATCGCAACACCAGTGACCGTCTCGGTGACAGGCGGCGGCGGCGGCGGGGCTACCGCCATAGCCAGCCTCGGCGTGACCGCCAACAGCTTCACCGTGACCCCAAACACGCAGAAGTACAATGTTATGCCGTTCATCTCGATTAGCGGCGGCGGCGGCTCCAACGCAATCGTGGCGATCCCGCTCTCCGGTGCGGCTGGGACCGTGGTAGGCAACAGCGCATTCGTCACCGCCCCGGGCTTGGGCTATACCTCCAACCCAACGTCGGTCAGCGTCATCGCCGGCACCACCACCGGCAGCGGCACGAAGCCAGCCGTCGCTTACAATCCCGGCAACTTCCAATTGACCGGAATCCAAATCACTTCTCCGGGCAGCGGCTACACCTCCCCGCCGACGATCACGGTCAGCGGCACCGGCGTGGATGCAACAGGCGCCGCTCAAGGGCTGATCTCTTCGGTGACCCTTACGAACAATGCAAGCATCGGCGGCCCGGGCAACATCAACATCAACTGCCCCATTTGGGACGGCGGCAGCGGCTATGGCTTGACCAAGCTCGGCGCCGGCACCGTCAGCCTCGGCGCCGTCAACGCCTACAGTGGCGCCACCACCGTCACCGGCGGCAAACTTGTTGGGGTGGTCGGCGGCTCGAGCGTCAGCAGCGCGGTGGAGGTGCAGACGGGCACCACCCTCGGCGTCTCGATTCCTGACAATACGAAGCAGTGGACTTGCGCCAGCCTGGCCTTCGATGATAGCACCACGACGAGCGAGTTCAATTTCGGCTCTTTGACGCCCAGCACCACGCAGGCGCCGCTGAACGTAACCGGCCCCATTAACTTCTCGGGCACGCCCACCGTGAGCGTCCTGGTCGCCGGCAGCGTTCCCGCCGGCACGTACCCGCTGATGACTGCCGCGGGCGGCTTTTCAGGCACGGTGCCAACGACGGCCAACTTGAGCCTGCCCCCGTACATCAGCGCCACCCTGAGCAGTGATGCCAACAACCTTTACCTGGTGGTCTCGGGCGATAACGAACCCATCAAGTGGGCCCTTAACGGCAACGGGGCCTGGGACATCAACACGACTGCGAACTGGAAGGACAATACCGGGACCTCGGTTAAGTATCAGCAGAGCGCGGCGACGCCGCCGGTCGGCGACTCTGTCGTTCTGGACGACACCTACATCTCCACCTCCCCCGCGGTCACGCTGAACGCCACTGTCACCCCGGTGGCGGTGACGGTCAACTCGACCCATAACTACACCATCGCGGGCACGGGCGGCATCGCCGGCGAAACCGGCCTGAGCCAGCAGGGCAGCGGCACGTTGGAGCTGGACACCGTCAATACTTACACCGGTGGCACCACGATCGCCGCGCCGGGCGCGCTCACCGTAGGTGGCGCGGGTCAATTAGGCGGTGGCGTCTATTCGGCGCCCATCGTGAACAACGGAACACTGAATTACAACAGCTCGGCGGCACAGACCTTGTCCGGCCCTGTTTCCGGCAGCGGCGCTCTGGCGCAAGGCAACGGCACGCTGATCTTGAGTGGCGCCAACACCTACAGCGGCGGGACGACTATCGCGGGGCCGGCCACACTCCAAATCGGAGATGGCGTGCTCTACAACGGCCCCACCGTGGTGGGCAATATCGTTGACAACGGCAGCCTGGTGTTCGCGAACTTCTACCCCCAGACCTTCACCGGGAACCTCAGCGGCGCGGGTTCGCTCACCGCGGCGGGTGCGACGAGCCTGACCTTGAGCGGCAACCTCAACAGCTACTCGGGGGGCATCGCCATCAACGTAGGCTCGCTCATCGTCAACAATGCCGCCGCGCAGACCTTGTCGGGCGTTATTACCGGGGGGGGCACGCTGGTCCAAAACGGTCCCGGTATGCTGACTTTGAATGCCACCACGACTCCGGGGAACACCTACAGCGGCGGCACGATCATCAACGCCGGCATCCTGAGCGTCAGCGCCATTGATAACTCGGGCTTCGCCCCGAACGCCCTCGGCTCCGGCCAGGTGACGCTCGGCGGAGCAGGCGCGACGCTCCAGTACACGGGCACCGGTACTGCCCCTACCCTGGCAAACACGGTCAGTGGCACCGGCACCCTTGACCTGCCCGACGGCGACCTGGAAGTGGACGTGCTCAAGGGCACTGTCACCAAGACGGGCTCCGCCACACTGACCTTAGGCGGCACCGCGGACAACTCGGGTCTCGGAATGACGATCAATGGCGGTAAGGTGGTGTTGAATAAGGCCAGCAGCGGCTCCGCGCACGCTTTGGGCGGCGCCACCACCACGGTAAACAGCCCCGCCATACTCCAGTTGGCCGGCACCGGCGGCGACCAGATCTATAGCGGCGGTTCTGTCGTGATCAACAGTGGCGCCGTATTCGACGCCAACGGCCAGACCGAAGGCATGACCAGCCTCACCCTCTATGGCAACGGCTCGGGCAGCGGCCCGCTGATCAATAGCAGCGGCACCGCCGCCACGATCACGACCACCGCTAGTCCTGGAGGATTTGTTCTGGGGTCCAACATCGGGTTCGCCTCCAGCGGCAACATCACCCTGGCGGGCGTGATCACCAACCTGAACGGCACGCCGTACGGGATCACCAACGCCGGCCCCGGCACTCTCACGCTGAACTCCGTCAACCGCTTCAGCGGCGGACTGACGATCAACGCTGGCGCCACAGTGGTGCTCAACAACTACTCCGCCGCGGGCACGAACGACACCATCACCATCAATGGCAATGGTATCTTGCAATGCAACGCTGGCACCACTTCAACCACCACCTACACGAACCCGATCACCGGAGGGTCAACTAGCGCTATTAAGGTTACCACGGCCTCGGGCAATACCTACCTGGGAGGCGATTTGTCCGCCTTTACCGGCACGATTTATTGTAACGGCGGCCAGACCGTGATCGGCGTGGCCAACAACGCCGCACACCCGATCAGCGCCTCCGCCACCTGGAACATCGCCAATGGAGCCACCCTGGATCTGCAAACGCCCTATGTCACCGATGCCGCGAGCGTGATTGTCAACGGCGTCGGCGCTAACAGCGACGGCTGCCTGCGGTTGGACGCCTGCAATCAAACTGGCCCGGTCCTGCTCACTACAAACACCGCCACGATTGGTAACGGCAACGCCTCCCCGGGCACGATCAGCGGCGTCATTAGCGACGGCGGCAACAACTATGGCTTCACCAAAACAGGGACCGCCGCCAACCAAACGCTGGTGCTTTCGGCGGCGAATACCTACACCGGCCCCACCACCAACACGATCGGCACGCTCGAAATCAGCGGCAGCATCAAGGGCGATGTCACTGTCACCGGGGGCACCAACCAGTTTGACAACGCCACGGCTATGGCAGCCACCGCCACCCTCAACCTGGTCACCGCACCCCTGAATGGCGCGGTCAACCTCAATTACTCGGGCACGATGACCATTAAGGCCCTCAACTTCGGGGCCACTTCGATGGCGCAGGGCACCTGGGGCGCTATTGGCAGCGCGGCAACCCACCAGCACGCCGCCTTCAGCGGCACGGGCCTGCTGAATGTGACCTCCGGCGGGACCCCGACCACTACCGTGCTCGGTTCCATCCCAAGTACCGTCTGCTTCGGAGCGCCCCTCAACCTCACCGCGACCGTCACGGGCGGGAGCAACGGGGACACCGTGCAGTTCCTTGACGGAGTTACCGTTCTCGGCACCGGGACCCTGTCAAGCGGCGTGGCCTCATATTCCACCTCCAGCCTCGCGCTGGGGCCGCACAGCATCACGGCCCATTACGTTGGCAGCAACATCGCCAACCCCAGCACCTCCTCCCCGGCTGCCGCGTTCACGGTTAGTACCTGCGTGGCCAAGGCCTCCGTCATGATCACGAGCATCGTTAACAACGGCGACGGCACCGTCACCATCAAATACACCGGCGGCGCCGGAGCGTCGTTCACTCTCATGGAGTCGGCCGTGCTCAGTCTCACGAGGGACAGTTGGACGCCGGTCGGTGCGAACAATCCCGGCACCCCCGGCAGCTTCACGTTTACGCCCTCGGGCAACTCGTTCTACAGCATCCGGAGCAACTAATCATCGCCTCCGCAACTGAGCGGTATTCCAAGGGCCGGGTCGAAAGATCCGGCCCTGCTCGCTTTGGGCGGCCGACCACTCGCGCCACTTCTCCCTCTCCCCATAGGATGGGGAGGGCCGGGGATGAGGGGGCAGTGCCGGCCTATCCCCACGTTTGTAGGGTAGAGCGCGCTGCGCCGCTTTGCTAAGGTCGCCGCAGTGCAGATTAAAGTCGCTATTGTCGAAGACGATGCGCCGGTGCGGGATCAATTGGAGCGGCTCATCAACCGGGCCCACGGGTTTCACTGCGTGGGCGCCTACGCGGACGGCGAGAGCGCCCTCAAGGACATCCCCCGCGGCAAACCCGACGTCGTGCTGATGGACATCAACCTGCCGGGCATGACCGGCATCGAGTGCGTCCGAAAGCTCAAGGCGGCTGCTCCCTCCGTGCAAATTGTCATGCTCACGGTCTATGACGAAGTGGGCCAGCTCTTCGACTCGCTCGTGGCGGGCGCCTGCGGCTACCTGCTCAAGCGCACGCCGCCCGACCGCCTGTTGGAGGCCATCACCGAAGCCCGGCTCGGCGGCGCGCCCATGACCCGCAAGATCGCCCGCAAAGTGGTGCAATACTTCAATGAGATGGGCGCAGCATCGCCGCCTGAGGACAGCCTGTCCAGGCGTGAGCAGGAGACCCTGGCCCTGCTGGCGGAAGGGTTCCGTTACAAGGAGATCGCCGACAAGCTCGGCATCAGCTTCAACACCGTTCGCGAGTACGTCCACAGCATCTATGGCAAGCTGCACGTGACCTCGCGCACCGAGGCCCTGCGCAAATACCAACGCCATTCGCCCGTGCCGGGGCGATTCACGTAGCGTAAGCCTCCGGCTTGCGATGGTCCCGACAATCCTCTGGATTGTCGGTGTGTCCCGTCGTGCGCGCCAACCCAGAGAGTTGCCTGGACGGGCGCGAGCCAGAAGCTTACGCCACCACCTGAGTCGGCTGGCTCCCCTGCCCTACCCTACATTTGTGGGGATTGTCCGCCACGGCCCGCGTGTGTCAGAATCGGCTTGAATTGACGGACCGTAAACTAACCAACACAGCAACTTCGCCAGACAAAACCCCGATATGCACCTGATAAAAGTATGTGCGACCGCCAGTGTCGCCCTCGCCGCCGCCTTCCAGCTCAATGCCCAAGTCATCTGGTCGGATAACTTCTCCAGCTACAACGCCGGCTCGCTGGACTCGAATGACAGCAGCGGTCCAAACCAGGGGCCGAACGGCGGTCCGGGCAACCCTTGGTTCGGAACCTATCCGCCCAATGCGCAGGTTCTCACCTCGACGGCCAGTGGCATTACCCCGTACAACGGCGACACCCACTTGATGTCCGTGAACACCAGCGGTCCTTACTATGGCGAGGATATTGTCAATATTGCCCACCGGTTCAATGGGGGGAACAACTATCAGGGTAACATCGCTCTTTCCTGGGCCTTCTACGATCCGGCCGGCTCAGGCGCGAACGCCTCGGGCTTCAAGGATTTCGTGATCCTGGGCGGCTATCAGGCCGCGGACGGTTACTCCTCGACCGCGGATTACACCAGCTCAGCGGAGGACCTGCAGAGCAATTATACCCCCGGTGACGACCTGTTATGCCTGGGCGCCTACAGCGGAGGAAACACCTCTTTCTACCAGGTCAGAGTGCTTAATGCCACCACGGCCACCCAAGGGGCGAGCTTGATCGCCAATGGCTGGTTCAACACGACGGCTGCCCGCACGGTGGGCTGGCACACTGCTTCCATCGTCATCGGCGCTCCCAACGGGGCCAATACCCCGGTCAGCATGTACATTGACGGTCATGATGTGCTGGATGAAGTGCTGGGCGCATCGAGCATGGACGCGGTCAACAGCATCATTGTGGATGGCGCCTGGGGCAGCCAGTACGGGGCTTACGATGACTTCGCCCTGAGTCAAGTTCCCGAGCCCGGCACCACCGTGCTGGCCCTCCTCGGAGGTCTTGGCGTGCTTGCCCTGCGCCGGCGCAACTAGCGCCCGCTGCCCGGGAACCCGGTCGCGGCGAGCACGCCTCAACTAACCCGTTTGGGGTATGGCGCGCTGGCGCGCTTTGCTGTCACAATTCTGCTCTGTTGTCGGAACCAACAAAACGAACGATGAGCTAATTACCCAGGTTCGAACTCCTCAAGCTAAAGACCTACGCCTATGAAAAGAAACCAACTCAAGCTCTGTCTGCTCGCCGCCGCCTTCGGGCTGGCCTTACTGTGGGCCACGCCCTCCGCGCGCGCCAATGTTTATGCCACTAACATCAAGCTCAATGGCAACCTGACCGCCAGCACCGTTGGCGCCGGCTCGGGTGTGCCCCTGACCATTACGTTCCGGCTCAACCAGGCCGCGACCTACGGCACGGTGATCAACATTCTCTCCAGCGGCACCCCCGTGCGTACCCTGACCATCGCCTCCGGCAGCCAGGGGACGCTCCAGGGGTTGAACACGGTGGTTTGGGACGGAAACGACGGCTCCGGCAACCCGATCACGACGGGGACCTACACGATCAGCATCACCGCCGCTGCTGCCGACTTGGGCGCCTGGACCCAGATCAGCACCAGCGCCAGCACGGCACCCGCCTTTTATGCCGTAGCGGTCAATGACAACCCCTCCAGCCCCTACTACGGGCGTGTCTTCGCCGGCAATAAAAACGGGGGAAGTTCGATCTGCGGCATCAGAAAGATGAACAACGATCTGAGTGATGCCGACGAAGGAGGCTTGGGTAAGTGCAACTTCGCCTGGAACAACGATGGCTACAACCCCTTCGGGCTGAAGTATGCGCCGAATGACCAGCTATATTTCTTCGACTGGGAAGGCAGCGGCGACATCTATGTCACGGATAATACCTGCTCCACGAACAAGCACGTGCTTACCAGCGCCAACTACTCCGGTCTCACCAGCCCTAACTTCGAGGACTTCGAGGTCATGATCATCGGCAATGGCGGCTACTTCTTTATGGGGGACAACACTTACCCCGGCAACGGTGTTCGTGCCTGGCCCATCGTGAATGGCGTCGCCAGCGGCTCACCGGGAACCCAGGTCCTCCAGTACAACACGGCCGCGATCCTCATCGGCGACGGCGGCCTGGCCGTGGATACGCAGACGAACATTTACGTGGGCGAATTGCGCGGGAACGCTACAGACTCGACTCCCCGCGCGATTCTCGCCGGGTCGGGGCCTTGGGACGGCTCCGCCAAGATCACCGCCGCCCCACGCTGGGGGGTCGGCGGCAGCGACGGCAACTGCGTAAACAACTATCAGATCGCAATTAATTCCCGCACCAACCCGACCTACCTGGCCATCGCGATTGGCGGGACCAGCGGTTACAAAGCCGGCATGCGCGTCGTCAACGTCAGCAACGGCTCCATCGTTACTGCCAACGGGGGGAGCCAGGTGCTTACGAACCTCGACATGAACAATGCCTACTGGGGCGTCTCCTTCGACGCGGTCGGCAACCTCTATGGCTGTGAATCCGGCACCTCCCATGTCCGCGCCTTCTCGCCCCCGGGCGCCAGCACGAACACCACGGTTGCCTACGGCAGCGTAGTCATCACCAATGCGGTGCCGACAATTACACAGCAGCCGCTGCCGGCCACGCTCACCACCAACCAGGGCGCCAACGTCACCTACACCGTGACCGCCTCGGGCACGCCTACGCTGGCCTATCAATGGACGGTGAACGGCTCAACCATATCCGGGCAGACCGGCACGAGCCTGGCGTTGAACAACGTCCAGACCACGGACAGCGGCAGCTATGCCGTTGTGATCACCAACCTGTATGGCTCGATCACCAGCTCTCCGGCCGTTCTGACCGTTGCCGCCAAGCCCGTCATTACGCAGCAACCGGTGCCCGTGACCACTTACGTCGGAGGCGTTGCCTCCTTCACCGTGGCGGCCACCGGCAGCCAGCCGCTGTCCTACCAATGGTACGACGGCAGCAGCCCGGTCTCTGGCGCTACGACCACCGCCTTGAACCTTAGCAACGTGCAGCTTACCGATGCCGGCACCTACAGTTGCCAGGTTACCAACACCTACGGCTCGACCAACACCCAGAGCGCGGTGCTGACGGTCATCAACCAGACCAACACCGACGGCTACGTGAGCACTATCCTCGCTGACAACCCAATGGCCTACTACCGTCTGGACGAAACCAGCGGCTCCATCGCCTACGATTTCTGGGGCGGCCACAATGGCATCTACAACAGCGTGGTCCTGGGCCAGCCAGGCTTCTCGTGCATTGACACCGACCTGGCCGCCGCCTTCGGCCCCGGCCCGAACAGTTATGTCGGCAGCATTACCGGCATCACCTTTGAAGCCAGCAGTGACACAACGGCCTTCTCGGTGGAGGCCTGGGTCAACGGGCCTGCCGGCCAGGCCAGCGGCGCCGGCATCATCGCCAAGGGAAACGGCAGCGGGGGCGAGCAGTTCAACCTCGATGTGTATGGTGGCGTCTATCGGTTCTTCGTGCGCGATTCCGCCGGCGCGATTCCCAACGGCACGGTGACCGCCAGCGTAGGCCCGAACGGCACGTGGCAGCACGTCGTAGGGGTCTATGACGGCCCCGGCGGCAACTACTACCTCTACGTTAACGGACAGCAGGTCGGTTCAAAGCCCGCATCGGCGGCGGGCATCCTCAGCTCCACCCACCCGATCAGCATCGGCTCCCGGCAATCCGGC
>DATKNZ010000436.1:0-31176 GCA_035541055.1 Candidatus Acidiferrum sp.
GGCCCGCTTGCAACTGTAACTCAACCAATATGAATGCTACTCCGCTAACCGAAGCTGTCGTCCTGGACACCCTCCGGCAGATCGTTGACCCCGAGGTTGACTGCAACATCGTTGATTTGGGCCTGATCTATAGCGTCGTCATTCAGGGCAGCAAGGTCTCGGTGCAAATGACCCTCACCACGCCGGGTTGCCCGATGCACGACAGCATCGCCTGGGGAGTCAGGACGGCGCTCCTGAACCTGGACCAAGTCGAGGATGCCGCGGTGGAAGTCGTGTGGGACCCACCCTGGCACCCCTCGATGATGAGCGAGACGGCCCGCGCCCGGTTGGGCGTAACGGGCTGAACACCTCATGGGCCGCGTGGCCCCGGCACCGCGCCGCGCGACGCGGCCGTGACCGGGTCAGGGGTATTCTGTCCTGATAGCGGCCTTAATGGTCGCACATTCCCGGCCCGAAGCCGGGCCGTGGGGCCGCACGGTAAAGGGGCCGGCGGCAGCCGGCACGATAAAGGTCTCGGCGTAGTGCACCACGAACGGCGAGAAAGCCCGGTCGGGGCTCTCAACCACTGCCTCCGAGCCTTCGACCAGATTCAGGACATTGACGCCCCCCCCGCCGTCGTGCGGCGCCGTGCCGGTGAACCAGTGCCGGCGCGTCTCGATGAACTCGCGTTCGTGAAGCCCGGTGCGCTCCTCCCGCCAGCCGGCGCCCTGGGCGACGGGGACGATACGATTGACAAGGTTCTCACGGACCCAGGCCGTCGTGCGGTCCCATTGGATATTGGCCACGCCGTGATTCAGGTGGATGGGGCGCGGCTTGCCATCCAGCCCCAGGCGGCCCCAGTCCCAGAGTTTGAAAGTGAAGATGTAGGGTGTGGCGCTGATTTCCAGCACCATCGAGTTGCGGCCCGAGCAGTGCACCGTGCCCGCCGGTATAAGGAAGTGGTCGTGCTTGCGGGCGGGCCAGCGATTGGCATACCGGCCGGCGTCGAAGGGCGGCCCGCCGGCCTGTGCGGCCTGCAGGTCGCGCACTATTGCCTCGCGCTGGATGCCTTCCCGCAGGCCGAGATAGACGCAGCCATCGGCCGCGGCATCGAGCATGTAGTAACTCTCGTCCTGGGTGTAGTGCATGCCGAAGTGCCGCTGGATGTACTCGGTCAACGGGTGCACCTGGAACGAGAGATTGCCGCCGCCCATCGTATCGAGGAAATCGAAGCGAATGGGGAACTCGTCGCCGAATCGCGCGTGCACCGCCTCGCCCAGCAAGGCTCGCGGCTGGTGGAACACGAGGTCCAGCGAAGGCAGCTCCAGGCGGTGAGCGCCGAATCCCAGGAGCAGGCTGTTCTCCTCGGGCACACAATCGAAGCACCAGCCGTAGTTGCTCACGGAGCGGTCCAGGTCGCATACCTCCTTCATCCGCTGCCCGCCCCAGGGCGCCGGGTCGAAGAAGGGCACCACCCGGAAGGGGCGCCGCGCCGCCGTATGCAGGCCGCGGCGAACCGCCTCGCCTTCCGCCAGCCTGGGCGCGCGCGGGTCGTGCGTATCGAGCACGAAGTCCCATCGCGCGATCAAGGGCCGCTTCCAACGGTCGCAGACACGCCAGTCCACGAAGAAAGCGCGTTTGTATTGCAGGCCGGCGGAGAGTGTGCGGTTTTCCACGCCCAGGTTGCTGGCCTCGTTGCGCCGGAACCGGAGTTGAGCCTCCCAGCGAGCGAGGTCGGCATAGACCAGGATGTCGCCGTCGGCCACCAACCGCGCGCCGCACCCGATCACCAGGATCAGCCCCGTGGGCACGCCCTCCATCCGGCGGCGCAGCTCAGCCACCTTCGCCTCGTCGAAGAACTGCCGCAGTTCCAAACCACTGAGCCAGCCGAAGACGGGGTCATTTCCGCCGAGGAAGGGCTCGACGAGCCGGTCAACGTGTTCCGATGACCGCATTGCCTCGCGCGCATGCAACGCCAACACTGGCTTCAGCAGCGCCGTGAGTTGGCGCAGAACCTCCGGCTCGTTTACGCCGGTGTAACACTCGACCACGAGGACGGTCTTTGCCCGGCCACGCTCGGCGATGGCGCGCTGGAGCCGTTCACCGATCTCGGGCCATCCGACGGCCAAGGCCTGCTCGCCACCGGGCGCGCTGACGCAGGGGAACTTGTCGTAGTTCGATGTTCGGGTCATCGGCTTGGCGCGAGCTACTCCAGCCAAAGGCTGCCAAGGTAGAACTCTTAGCAATGCGTGGCAAGACGGCGCAACCCCCGGCGGTGGTGCCCACCTTTTACCGTGGGCAGGGGCGTGACGGCCTAAATCCGAAACCCGAAGGCCGAAGGCCGAAGGCCGAACGAAGGTCCGCGGCTCAGTGGTGGCCGAAATGATACACCGTGCTGCCGTGATAGCCGTGGTAATGCCCGCCGCCGTAGTAGCCGCGCCCCACGTAGCTCCTGCCAACCACATACACCGTGCTCACCGGCGCATAACAGCTCCCGTAGGAAATGGGGTAGCCGAAGTAGCCGCCGCCCGCAGGGCCGTAGGGAATAACATAAAGAGTCGAGGGCGGCACGTAATCGGCCGGAGGGGGCGCAGGAGCAGGCGGCGCTGCAGCGAGCGGCGGCGGCTGCACGTAAACCGGCGCAGCGAGAGGGGCATTGGGGTCAGGCGGCTGAGCAGCAGCCGTGGCGGCCGCCGCCTGGGCCTGCAAGGCGATCTGGTTCACGTTCTCCGCCGGGACATTTTGGCGCTGCTCCATCATCGCATTGATCACCTTGTCGGACACGCCTTGATCCCGCAGGTACACGATGTCCTTGGGGCTGAGATTGTAGATCGTCCCGGAGTTGTGGACGAAGTTCAGGGTGACATCCTCGCTAACCTGGGCATGGGTCAGCTTCACCACATCGTCCACGCCGTAGGGCAGCTTGGGCGGAGCGGCGTCACTGGCCGGGGCGGCAGGGGTGGGGGTTTCGGCAGGCGCGGTCGTTTGGGCAGTGGCCCCGAAGGCCACCAGGGAGGCTGCGCCGACACTCAAAAGAAGGCTCAATCGAGCAGCGTGCGTCTTCATAACACAGTCGGGCTTAAACTGCACCGTAACCTTAACGGGAAAGGCCGGGCCGTCAAGCCCCGAGTAAGCCTTCCTTCCGTTAAGAAGCTGTCTGTTTTCATAAACACCGATACCCTTTCGACGTTGCGCGCCAAGGGTGTATTCGAGCCGCGAGGTAGGGACGCCTCGCCGAGGCGTCCGCCTGCGCCCGAAACGGACGCCTCGGCGAGGCGTCCCTACCAAACCGAGAGTTTGCGCTGGCCGCCTGGGGCGACAATAATGGGCCTTGGCAATGAAACGTTACTTGTCCCTTATCTGCCTTGGATTATCGGCCAACTTCTGCCGCGCGCCCGCCGCCCCGCTGCCCGCCGACACCAACTTCTTCCCCATAATGGCCTGGAACGGCGCCCCCAAAGACCTGGCCGTGCTGCGGAAGATGCACGACTGCGGTCTCACCGTTGCCGGGTTCGCCGCGCCCGACGCGCTGGACGCCTGCCAGAAGGCCGGCCTGAAGGCGATTGTCTCGGACGTCCGGGTGTCCGACTACGATTGGGCCAAGGTGGATGCCGCCAAGGCGCGCAAGAACGTGGCCAGCCTCGTCGCCAAGGTGAACCGCCACCCGGCAGTCTATGGCTACTCGCTGCGCGATGAGCCCAGCGCCGATCTCTTTCCCGGCCTCGGCATCGTAGCCGGCCTGATCCGTGAGTTGGCGCCGGGCAAGATGCCTTACATCAACTTGTTCCCCGACTACGCCACGCCCGGGCAGCTCGGCACGCCCACTTACGCCGACTACCTCGAAAGCTTCATCGCCACCTGCAAGCCCGGCATTATCAGCTACGACAACTACTCACTGATGGACGACGGCTCAGTGCGCGACAATTACTGGTCCAACCTGGAATCCGTCCGCGCCGCGTGCAAGAAGCACGGGCTCGAGTTCTGGAACATCGTGCTCTCGGTGGCGCATTTCAGCTACCGCGAACTTAATGCCGCCGACTTCCGCTTCCAGGTCTATACCACGCTGGCCTATGGCGGGCGCGGGATTTCCTACTTCGTGTACTTCACCCCCCCCACGGGCAATTACCGCATGGCGCCTATTGACCAGTTCGGCAATCAAACCCCCACGTGGTATTACATGCAGCACGCCAACTTGCAGGTACTGAAGCTCGCCCCCACGCTCCTGCAGCTCACCTCCGACGCCGTCTATCACTTCGGCCATCCGCCCGCCGGCGCGAGCGGGCCGCCGCCCAACAGCCTGCTGACCGGCGCGGGCGGCGATGTCTTTATGGCCGGCGACTTCACCCGTCGCGACGGCTCGCGCTACGTGATGATCGTCAACAAGGACCTGGCAAAGTCCCACCCCTGCTCGCCCCAATATCGCAGCGCACCGAAGCGCGTGCTGCACGTCTCGGCTTATACCGGCGCGGCGGCCCCCTTCGAGGGAGAGGACGTCTGGCTGCCCCCCGGCGGTGGAACCCTGCTGAAGCTGGAGCACTGATCGGTCGGCCCCGTCACCTCACCGTCACCTCACCGTCACCTCACCGTCACCTCTCCGTTACCTCACCGTTGAACCTCTGCAAAGTTTGCAGAGGTTCAACGGTGAGGTAACGGAGAGGTGACGAAGAGGTGACGGTGAGGATGGCTATGAGGGGAGATGGCCTGGTATCTGCTCCCAGGTAATGCACTGAATTGTGAACGGCATGAACGGCCATAAACTGCAGCCTCGTGCCGGGGGCAGGCTGCTGCATGTACAAAAGCTGGCGCGCGCTGTCCCGTTTGCGGACACCTACGGGTCCGGTGCGCCCATCAATCTGAGGATGTTGTTATGAGTGGTATTGGAGAAATAGCATTGGTATCAGGCGCGTTGCAGCTCACCGTTCCCTCGTATGCCTTGCGGCTGGTCCGGCGGTTCGGCACGCGGCAGGTGGGGTGGTTTCTCGTGGCGTCCTTCTCGTGCCTGGCGGCGTTGCATTTGCTCAAGCCGTTGCAGTCCATGAACATGGGCGCCGCGTCCGGCATGACCCTGGAGATCGTGTTCGCCATTGCGGCGGCGCTGCTGTTGATCGGCTTATGCCACCTCGAGGCGCTGCTCGCCCAACGCCAGGAATCCGAGCTGACCGAGCACCGGCTGCGCGAGCGGTGGGAATCACAGGCTCAGCAGCAGAACGCGGAACTGGCCCAGGCGAACCAGGAGCTGGCGCGTCGCCTCGCACAACTGGAGCAATCGGCCGACGCGCTCCGAGTATCCATGGCCGACTACCGCCAACTCTTCGAGGCCAACCCGCACCCCATGTGGATCTTCGACCTGCGCTCATTGCACATCCTGGCGGCGAACCAGGCGGCGCTGGGCCAATACCAGCTTGCCGAAGGGGAGTTCCGCGGCCTGAGCGCGCACGATTTGCTGCCCCGGTCCGGCCTTTCCCGGTTTGTCCAGGACGCCGCGCGGCCCTGCTCGAGCGCGCAATCCCGCGGGGTTTGGCAGCACCGGCGCAAGGACGGCAGCGTGTTGGAGGTGGAGGTCACGGCCCTGGACCTGCATTATGCGGGCGTGCCGGCGAGGCTTGTCCTGGCGCTCGACGTCCGCCCGCGCCGAGAGCAGGAGCGAGCGATGTGCGAGGCGCGGAAGCAGGAGGTCGCCGCCCGCCTGGCCAGCGGTGTCGCTCACCACTTGAATAACATCCTAAGCGTTATCAGCGGCTATGCCAACCTGCTGCTGCACCGGTCGCGGGATGAGGAGAGCAGCGAGCCGCTGAGGCAGATTAGCGCCGCGGCAGGACGCGCCGCCGCGCTCTCGCGCCAGTTGCAGATGGCCAGCGGCCACTTCGCCATGCGAAATGAAACGGTGGACCTGAATAGCCTGCTGGCACACCTGGACTCCATCCTCGTGCGGCTCTCCAGTAACGGCATCAGGCTCGAGCGCTCCTTTGCGCCGGGGCTGCCGCCCATCGTCGCCGACTCGCGCCTGGTGGAACATGTTGTCGTCAACCTGGTCTTGAACGCGCGAGACGCGATGACGGCCGGCGGGACGCTTGCCCTCAGCACGGGAATAGTCCAAGGGCCGGAGGGGCACCCCGGAACGGAAAGGGCCGAATCGCGGGCTCGCTACATCAGGCTCAGCGTGCGCGATACGGGCAGCGGCATCGCGCCGGAGATCGAGCCGCATCTGTTCGAGCCTTTCTTCTCGACACGTGAAGTCGGCAAAGGCCTGGGGCTGGGCCTGGCCAGCGTTCAGGGCGCCGTCAAACAGCAGGGGGGGTGGATCGAGTACACCACCGAGCCGGGGCGGGGCACGGAATTCAGGGTGTTCTTCCCCGCGGCCGATCCCGTCGCCGCGCCGAGGGAATCCGAGTTCAGGCGCTGGGTCAGGCACTAGACTGGGTATTTCACCCTGGCAGGGATGCCTCGCCGAGGCGTCCGTTGTCCGGGAGCGGCGGACGCCTCGGCGAGGCGTCCCTACCCTGCAGCCATCACTTCCAGTACGTCGTATTCTCCTTCGGCGTGTAGGGGATCGGGGGCAGCGCCGTGGCCGTGATCTGCCAGACCTGCTGGGGGTAATCGGTCACCTTGTTGCGGCCCGCGGTGCGGAACCCTGAAACGGCGCGGTCCTCGACGTCGCGGACGTACGAGCTGCCCGCCTCGGTCAGCTTCACCTCTACCGGCGTGATCATGCCCTCGCGCACCTCCACCTCGACCTCAGCCGGCGCCTGGATGGCCTGGTTGACGAAACTGATGCGGGCTTTGTGAACGCCGGGCCGGGCTTGCACCCGCAGAATCTCCTGCCCGGGCGCTTTGAACTCGGCCGTAAACTCCTTGTAGCCCTGTTGCCGCGCGTCGAACACATCCACTTTCCACCAGACGTCCTTCTTGGGCTGGGTGAAGAGGTCCACGTAGCCGCGCCCGGGATGAGGCGATGAAGGGTTTACGTCGGGGCCGGCGCAGCCACAGGCGAAAAGCAAGGGGCCGGTGATTGCGCCCAACAGGGTCACGCGCCGCCAGAGTTTCATGGAACTATTGAACCCGAAGGCGGCGGGATGGCAATGCGATTTGTAATGATTCAAGTAGCGTAAGCCTCCGGCTTGCGACCGTCCCAACAATCCTCTGGATTGTTGGGTTGGCGGGTTGCGTGCGGCAACCCAGAGGGTTGCCGGGACGGGCGCAAGCCGGAGGCTTACGCTACTACCGGAATGGTTACCGCGATTTCTCCCGGCGCTCATTTCTCTTTTCGTAAGGTATCGAGCTTGGCCCGGGCGTCGTTGAGCACGCGACTCAGTTGCCCCAGTTGGGAGCGCGATAACTGCAGCGGCGGGACGGCCAGCCGGGCGTTGCGGGCGGCAAAGCCTATTCCGCCCCGGCGCCGGTCGCCGTAAGCGCCAACCCGGAAGCCGCCTTTGGTCGTGTACACGGCGCTAAATGCAGGCAGCGAGGTGACCGACCAGTCGGCCTTGCCGAGGTAATCCACCGCATCCTGCAGGGAGTCCAGCTCGTCGTAGTCCACGAAGCACATCTCCTCGGCGCGGCTGTCTTCAGCGAAGGCGATAGCCAGCCCGAGCTCACGGTGGCCGTTGCCCAGGTCGGTGACCTCGCGGCACAGGATCGAGAGTTCGCCGGGGCTGGCGGCGACCGTGCCAATGGGGGCGGTGGCTTTGAGGATCAGGGTGCCGGTATTCGTCTCGAAGCCCTCGAGTTTTGTCTGGGGCACGAACGGCCAATAATTGGTGCTCTGGCCGCGGGCCGTATTGGCCAGCAGGAAGGCGGCGCAGAACGCGGCCACTGTGGTCGGGAATGTCTTCATAGTTTTTGGTTCGCTTAGGCTTCGACGCCCGGCAAGTGCCGGGTCTTCAATTCTGCAGAATCTCCCCTGCCCGGCACAGGCACGAAGAATCTTCTCCCTTTTACGGCCTGGATGTGTGAGCCTCCGCCGGGCAACGAGGCCCGTGTGCAACGACGCTATGAGTGATCTCCTTTACTTCGCAACCGGCCTGCGCGTTCGGCGCGCGCTGGTCTTCCCGGTCATGCTGTTTTCCTCCCTTCTCGTTCTGGGGGAGCTGCACTGCGAGGCTTCCGGGGCTGCCGTGGCCCAATTGCGCTGTGAGCTGCTCAAAGACCCGCTGGGCATTGACGCGGCCCAGCCGCGCCTGAGCTGGATTCTCGAGCCGGGCAAGGGCGCGGTGCGGAATCGAAGCCAGAGCGCCTACCAGGTCCTGGTGGCCAGCAGCCGCAAACAGCTCGAGGCCGGCGTGGGAGATCTCTGGGACAGCGGGCAGGTGGCCTCGGAGCAGTCCGTCGAGGTGCGCTATGCGGGCAAGCCGCTCACGTCCCAAGAGGAGTGTTTCTGGAAGGTGCGCGTCTGGGATGGCGACGTCAGGCCGGGGGAGTGGAGCGAGCCGGGGCATTGGACGATGGGCCTGCTGCAGCCCTCCGACTGGCAGGGGAGATGGATAGGACTGGATGACGACGCCAGCCAGATGGCCTCGAAGAACGTGCTGGGTGACGCGCAGTGGATCTGGTTTCCCGAGGGCCGGCCTGATCAGGCGGCGCCGCCCGGGGCGCGCTACTTCCGTCGCAGCCTCGTCCTGCCCGCCGATCGCCCGGTCAAAGGCGCGACGCTGTTCTTCACCGCCGACGACAGCGGCGACGTGTTTGTGAACGGGCAGGCGGTCGGCACCGCCGCCAATTTCCATGCCGCCGCCGAGGCCGATCTTACGAAGCTGGTGCATCCCGGCGGCAACGTGCTCGCCGCGGTGGTCAAGAACGGCGGCAGCGAGCCGAACCCGGCGGGGTTCATCGCGCTGGTGCGGGTGGAGTTCCAGCAGGGCGAGCCGCTGGTCGTCCTCACCGACTCAAGCTGGAAGGCCGCCACGAACGCCGCCGCCGGCTGGAAGGACGCCGCCTGTGACGACCAGGCGTGGCCCGCGGCCCAGCAGCTCGGCCCGGCCGGCATGCCGCCCTGGGGCAAGGTCTCCGCGCCGGAGAGCCGCCGTCTGCCCGCCCGCATGCTGCGCCGCGAGTTCAGTGTCGAGAAACCCGTCCGGCGCGCCATGGCCTATGTTTGCGGACTCGGGCTCTCCGAGTTCTACCTCAATGGCAGCAAGGTCGGAAACCAGGTCCTGTCGCCGGGCCTGACGGATTACACCAAACGCGCGCTCTACGTGACCTATGATGTGACGAAACGGCTGCACAAGGGCCTGAATGCGGCGGGCGTCATCCTGGGCAACGGGCGTTTCTACGCGCCGCGTTCCCAGGTGCCGACCGGCACCACAAGCTACGGTTTCCCCAAACTGCTCTTCCAGATGCGCGTCGAATACCAGGACGGCACCTCCACCGAGGTGGTCAGCGACTCCGCCTGGAAGCTCACCACCGACGGCCCCATCCGCGCCAACAACGAGTACGACGGCGAGGAGTATGACGCGCGCCAGGAATTGCCGGGCTGGAGCGCGCCGGGCTTCGACGACGGCGCGTGGCAGGGTGCGCAGGCGGTTACCGCGCCGGGCGGCGTGCTCGCGGCCCAGATGATCAATCCTATCCGCGTGGTGGAGACGCTCAAGCCGGTGTCCGTTACGCAGAAGCAGCCCGGGTTATGGATTTTCGACGTGGGCCAGAACATGGTCGGCTGGTGCCGGCTCAAGGTGTCCGGCCCGCGCGGAACCGCGGTCTCCCTGCGCCACGCCGAGACGCTCAAGCCCGATGGCACGCTTTACCTGGACAATATCCGTTCAGCGAAAGTGACGGATATCTACACGCTGAAAGGAAAGGGGACGGAGACTTACGAGCCGCGCTTCACTTACCACGGCTTCCGGTACGTGGAAGTGAGCGGCTATCCCGGGAACCCTGCCGGGGCGCTGGAAGGGCGCGTGGTGCATGATGATGTGGAGAGCGCGGGGGACTTCACCTGCTCGAACCCGCTGCTGAATCGCATTTACCACAACATCGTGTGGGGCGTGCGCGGCAATTACCGGAGCATCTCGACCGATTGCCCGCAGCGCGACGAGCGGCAAGGCTGGCTGGGCGACCGCTCCGCCGAGTGCAAGGGCGAGACGTATCTTTTCAATGTGGCGGCCCTCTACGCCAAGTGGCTGCAGGACATGGCCGACGCGCAGAAGGAGAGCGGGAGCGTGCCCGACGTGTGCCCGGCGTTTTGGCCGATCTACTCGGACAACGTGACCTGGCCCAGCAGCACGGTGATTATCCCTGGCTCCATGCGAGATCAATACAGCGATTCGCCGCTCGTCGCGCAACACTACGCCAGCGCCAAGAAGTGGATGGATTACATGAGCGGCTTCATCACGAACGGGCTCATCGCGCGCGATTCCTACGGAGACTGGTGCGTGCCGCCCGAAGACCCCAAGCTTATTCACTCCAACGATCCGGCCCGCAAAACAGATCGGACGCTGCTGGCGACAGCTTATTTCTATCTCGACGCGACAATCATGACCCGCTACGCGACCCTGCTGGGCAAGACCGAGGATGCACAGCGATTCCGGACGCTGGCGGATACGCTCAAGGCCGCTTTCAACCAGAAGTTTTTCCGCCCCGACCAAGGGTATTATGACAACGGCTCGCAGACGTCGTGCGTGCTGCCGCTGGCGTTCGGCCTTGTCCCTGATGGACAGCGGGAACGGGTGTTCGCGCACCTGGTTGAAAAGATCACCACGGAGAGCAAGGGACACATCGGCACCGGGCTGATCGGCGGCCAGTGGCTGATGCGCACGCTCACCGCGAACGGGCGGCCTGACCTCGCCTACGCCATCGCCGCCCAAACCACCTACCCGAGTTGGGGCTACATGGTGGAGAAGGGAGCCACCACCGTCTGGGAACTCTGGAACGGGGACACCGCCGACCCGGCTATGAACTCAGGCAATCACGTTATGCTCATAGGCGACCTGGCGATCTGGCTTTATGAGAGCCTGGCAGGCATCAAGGCCGACCCGGATCAGCCCGGCTTCAAGCACATTATCATGAGGCCGGAACCGGTCGAAGGGCTCACGTTCGTCCGGGCGACACATCGCTCGCCCTACGGGCTGATCGGCAGCGATTGGGAGAAGAAGGACGGTGCGTTCCATTGGCACGTCACTGTGCCGGCCAATGCCAGCGCCACGCTCTACGTGCCGGCGAAGGCAGCCGCGGAGGTGACTGAAAGCGGCAAGGCGGCCAGCCAGGCAGAGGGGGTGCAGCTCGTGCGGATGGAACCGGGCCGGGCCGTATTCAGGGTGGGTTCTGGAAGCTACAATTTCCGGAGTGTTGCCCAGTAGCTCCGGCTACACCGGCACCTGCAGCCCTACCCTGGCCGCCACCTGCGCGACGTCCTTGTCCCCGCGCCCGGAGAGGTTCACGATGATGAGCCGGGTCTTGTCCATGCCCGGCGCGGCCCGGATGACCTCGGCTACCGCGTGGGCGCTTTCCAGCGCCGGGATGATGCCCTCCAGGCGAGCCAGCCGTTGGAAGGCATCCAGCGCCTGCTCATCCGTGGCGTAGGTGTAATCCACGCGATGCTGATCCCGCAGCCAGGCGTGCTCGGGGCCAACCGCCGCGTAGTCCAGGCCGGCCGAAACGCTGTGCGTGAGCTGCACCTGCCCGAACTCGTCCTGCAACAGGTACGAGCGCGTGCCTTGCAGCACTCCCAGCGAGCCGCCCTGGAAGCGCGCGGCGTGTTTCCCCGCAGCGATGCCCTCCCCGCCCGCTTCGACTCCAACCATCTTCACGGCCTCGTCATTCACGAAGGGGTAAAACAGCCCCATGGCATTGGAGCCGCCGCCCACGCAGGCCAGCAGCAGGTCCGGCAGGCGCTTCTCCTTCTCGAGAATCTGCCGCCGGGCTTCATCCCCAATCACCCGCTGGAAGTTGCGGACCATCAGCGGATACGGGTGGGCGCCGTAGGTCGTGCCGAGGATGTAATGCGTGGACCGGATATTGGTCACCCAGTCGCGCATGGCCTCATTAATGGCTTCTTTGAGCGTTTGCTGGCCGGCCTTGACCGAGACCACCTCCGCGCCGAGCATCTTCATCCGAAACACGTTCAGCGCCTGCCGCTCGCAATCTACCGCGCCCATGTATACGACGCATTTCAGCCCAAACATGGCTGCCACGGTGGCTGTGGCAACGCCGTGCTGGCCCGCGCCGGTTTCCGCGATGATCCGCGTTTTGCCCATGCGCCGCGCCAATAGGATCTGCCCGATGCAGTTGTTGATCTTGTGGGCGCCGGTGTGCAGCAGGTCCTCGCGTTTCAGGTAAATCTTTGCGCCTCCCAGCTCCCGCGTCAGCCGCTCGGCGAGATACAGCGGCGTTGGCCGCCCGCAGAACTCCTTGAGGTAATACTCGAACTCGCCCTGGAATGCCGGGTCCTGCCGTGCGCGCGAGTATTCGGCCTCCAGCTCCTGGAGCGGGTGCATCAGCGTCTCCGGCACGTATCGCCCGCCGTAAGGGCCGAAGTGCCCCAGGGCGTCCGGAACTTGCTCGCTGGCTAATGAACTCATGCGCGCCAGCATAGCCGCGGCCAAGGCTGCCGTCGAGCGCCCTCCCGGCCTGCCGGGCTGTGGTGGCTACAGCGGCTTGATCTCGATCTTACGGAACGCCACCGGGTCGTTATGCCCCGCGAAGCCGAAATAGCCCGTGGTGCGGTCTTTGCCCGGGTGGGCGTGGCCGGCCATGTAGTCGGTCACGGTGGACACATCGCAGTCGAGGATGACGGTGCCATTCAGCTCCACCTTGATCTTCGGGCCGTTGATGGTGACTTCCTCGAAATTCCACTGACCGATGGGATGCTGGTAGCCGCGGGCGGCGGCGACCATGCCGTAGGCGGAGCCGTGCGCCTGGCGCGGGTCAATCTTCTCGCCCGTGGCCTTTTCGTAATTGTCGTCGAGCACCTGGATTTCGCACATGCCCTGGTAAGCCGTGTCGCCGTGGCCGGGATAGCGGATCGCGAGACCGTTGTTGCCGCCGGGCGGCAGCTTGAATTCGAGCCGCGCCATGAAGTTGCTGTATTCCCCGGTCGTATAGATGGTTCCGCCCTTGTGCGGGCGGCACTGGATGGCGCCATTCACAATTTCATACTCGTTCGTCGGCCCTGCCCAGCCGGTGAAGTCGCGGCCGTTGAAGACGGACTCGAACCCGGCGCCGCCGTGGCTTTCGAGGATGCGGTTGGCCTCATCGGAGCCGATTTCGCGGATGTAGAGATTGCGCCAGCGGATTTCACCGCCATGCGTCTGGAGCTGGATGGGGCCCCGCGGCGGGACCGGCGTCTTGCGATCGTAGTAATTCTCCAGCAAGGCGTGGTCCACCACGAGCTTGTGGTTGAGCCAAACACTCACGCGCGCGCCCACCATGAGCACGCGGACCTTGTTCCATTGGCCGAAGGGCTTGTCGGCCAGCACCAGCGGGTCTTTGCCGGGCGCGCCGGGGCTGTTGTTCCATAGCCCGCCCGAGCCCTTGTCCGCGCCGAGCGGAAACTTGTCCTTCTCGGTGTAATCCCAGATCTGCACCTGCGGGCAGCCGCGCAGGTAAATGCCCGAATCGGCGCGCGGCACGGTCTTATACTCGACGAGCAGCTCGAAATCTCCGTAGTCCTTCTCCGTGGTGGCATAGGCGCCCTCGCCGTCGTTGACCAGCTCACCGTTTTCGACGCGCCAATGACCGCGCATGGAGTCGGTCCATTTGGCGATTTGGGCGGCGCGCTCCTCGGCGGGCATGGCGAGCAGCTTCCGGTTGTCGAACGTGTCGCCGCCGCGCCAGCCGGCGAGGTCCTGGCCGTCGAACAGGGCGGTGAAGCCCCTGGGCGGCTTCACGGCTGCGTTGTGCTCCCCGCACGTTTTGCAGCCGGTGAGGCCGGCAGCAGCGGCGGCGAGGAGCAGCAGCGCGGAGCATTTGCGAACCCAGGGGACGGTCGTGGTCAAGTTCATGCCCCTGTTTTCCGGCATTCGGGGCCGGTAATAAAGCCTTTTCTGTGGCCGCAGCCTGTGTGGGCTTGGTGTGGTCCTTGCGGAGGCCCGGTGTGTCTCCCATGTGGTCCGGGCCCCATGGGAGACACACCGGACACTCTCAGGGGCCATACAAGGCCCATGCAAGGCAGCCAGGCGGGTGTCGGTTCGGCGGCTACGGGGAGGCCGAGGCCGCTGTCGCGGCGCGGCCTTCGCTTGGGCTGGCCAAGCTCGTATCAGCAGGAAAAGCCTATTTCGATGCGTTGACTGGCTGGGCGTCCGGGCCAGCGACGGTGGCAGGGTCCGACTGAATTAGCTCGTTGGTGCTCCCCCGGCGGTAGCCTTGCAGGTCCAACGTGATGTGGGCATAGCCGAGCTCTTTGAGGGCGGCGGCTACCTTGGCGGACACGCCATCGCCGAGAAACTTCCGCATTTCCGCGGGTCCAACCTCAATCCGGGCCAGGTGGGTGAGCAAGGGCGCAGGCGGAGCCGGCAACGCCGGGGTCTGGGGGCGGTTCTGGGTGGGATGCGCTGGAGGCAGCATCACTCGCAGCTCGTGATGACGGACCCGCACGTCATGGAAGCCAAGGTCGCGCAGGACGTTCTCCGCCTGCTCGATCATGCTGAGCTTGGCAGGGCTGACGGCCTCGCCGTAGGGAATGCGCGAGCTGAGACAGGCCATTTGAGGCTTGTCGGCGGTTGGCAAGCCCAGTTGCGCCGACAGTTCCCGGATGTCCGCCTTCGTCAGGCCGGCCTCCTTGAGGGGGGCGCGGACCTGGAACTCGACGGCGGCCTGCGCGCCCGGCCGGAAGTCGCCGGTGTCGCTCGCATTCTCGCCGTAGGCGATTACCGCGAAACCCTCCGCTTTGGCCAGCGGGGCCAGCTCGGTGAACAGCTCGTGCTTGCAGAAATAGCAGCGGTTGCTGGGGTTGGCGAGGTAATCGGGGTTGTCGAACTCACCGGTGCGGACTACCCGCACCGGGAATTTGAACGTTGCAGCAATGTCCAGGGCCTCCTGCAGCTCGCGCCGCGGCAGGCTCGGGGTATCAGCAATCGCCGCAAGGGTCTTATCCCCCAGGACCTGGCGCGCCACCAGCGCCAGGAAAGCCGAGTCCACCCCGCCGGAGTAGGCGACGAGGCAGGAGCCGTAAGACCGCAGCAAGGCGCGCAGCCGTTCGTAGTTGTCCGATGCCACTTAAAGAAGTTGGCATCGGGCAGCGGGGTTGTCGAGAACGGCCACGCGGGGGTTGGTCATTGCCGCCTCCGTCACGGCACGGCCAGGCGATAGAAGACGCTGCCACTGGCCGGATTGACCTGGAAAACGATGTGATTGGTCGCCGTCGAGCCTGGAACGGTGACCCAATTGGTGGTGATGCCCACCCCCGGGCTGTTGGTTTGCGCCTGCAGGCGTCCGCCTGCAACCGGCCAGGACAGGGCCAGCAGGTTGCCGGTGACCTGGGCGGTCAGGCGTACCGACGCCAGCTTATACACGACCCCGCCGTTCCCATTGGGCGGCGTAGAGGTGGCCATCGCGTAGAGTTCGCCGTTACCGTCCTGGCCGAAGCCGTGCACCGTCTGGTCGTTGGGCAGAATCTCCGACCCGAACTGGGGCAGGGTGAAAGCGTGCATCGTGCCCTGCTGAAGGTCGGCGTAGAAGAGGCGGCCATTGATGCGCACAGGGCTGGGGATCAAGGCCAGGTCGCCAAAGATATACTTCCCGTATAGCTCCGGCATGGCGCTGCCGCGATAGACGAAACCGCCGGTGATGGAAATGCCGTTATTATGGTCGTATTCGAGGATCCCCTGTGGGCCGGTAATCGGGTCAGTCAGTCCCGCAGGCGCTCCCGGGCTGAAATTATTCGTCGGGGGCGGGCCGACGGTGCCGGCAGGCTGATTAGGCCCGACCTGATTGTTGGTCATGTTGAACAGGTAGTCCCCTTCTTTGATTGCCCAGCCGTAGTTGTGAGCAATGAGAACCCGGTTGATTTCCTCGATGTTGTTCTGGCCGACATCGGCTTCTATCAGGTCGCCCGTGACCGGGTCGAAGCAATAGCGATACGGGTTGCGAAAGCCGTAGGCGTAGATCTCAGGGACCTGGTTCGGCCCCTGGAACGGGTTGGTCGTGGGGATCCGATATTGGCCGTTGGTGCTAACCGGGTCGGGGCTATTGGTGTTCAGCGCGGGATTGAGCGGGTCGAAACGCAACATCTTGCCCAGCGGCACACTTAGATTCTGGGCGTTGCCGCCTGGGGCGATATGGCCCGGACCGACGTCGTTGGCGTTCCCGCCATCGCCCAACGCCAGGTACATATAGCCGTCCGGCCCGAACGTGCAGGTGCCGCCGTTATGGTTTTGCGCGTTCTTGCCGAAGGAGATGACCTCCCGGCGGGTGGAAGGATCAATGATGTTGGCGTTGGTGGGGGAGATCTTCCACTCGTTGAGGACGTTCCGGTAGAGGTTGCTCGTACCGCCCGACAGCGGGTAAGTAGGCAGCGTGTTGGAGGGGACCATCTCACTGTTGTAGGTGTAGAGCGTTTGGTAGCCGGGGCTGGCTGGATTATTGAAGCCCGGATGGAAGGCTATTCCCAGCAAACCGCGCTCGTCGTTGGGGTTGCTCGTGACCAGCGGCGGCGACACCCGGCTCTGGATGTCGAGCGCCGGCGTGGGCAGCAGCACCCCATCCTGGATGAGCCACACCAGGCCGTTCTGTTCCAGCACGAAGAGCCGATGAGTATCCCCCGGCGGGCTGAAGCCATAATCAGGCGCGGCCAGGTTGGTGGCAATCGGTATCAGGAAAAGGGAGAGCGCCCCATTGGTCACCTCCGGCGTGTACCTGGCTATGGTCAGGTGGACGGGCGCCGAGGTGCCCGACGCACCGAGGCTGTCCGACGCCACCGCAGTTATGGTATGCGTGCCGAGCGTGAAGGCGAATTGGCCCGTCGTGAAGCTGTAAGGCGGCGCGGAGAAGCTGCGCAGCGATACCAGCCCATCGAACATCTGGACGTTCGTCACACTGGCGCCCGTGTCGGTGACCGAAGCCCCGATCGTAATGCTGTCCGTATTGCCGAAGACGGAGTTGTCGGGTGGATTGGTCATGGTCACGCTGGGAGGACTGTGCCCGACATTCACTGTGACATTCACGACGCTGGAAGTGGTGGAAAGACCGGCGTTGTCCGTAGCCACAGTCGTGAGGGCGTGGGCGCCGACGGCGAGACTGGTCGTTACCGTGTACGGCGTGTTGTTGGTTTTGCCCAGGAAGGTTGCGCCGTCGAAGAATGACACGTTGGTGACGGTGCCGTCCGAGTCGGAGGCAGACGCCGTAATGGGCACGTTGGCCGGGGCGGTGAACGAAGCGCCGTTAGTCGGCGAGGTGATGGAAACCGTAGGGGGCACATCGGCCGGTTGCGGCGTGGATCGCTGCCAGGAAAAGCCTCCGGTCTGTTCACCCCACTCGGTGAATTGAACACTCAGGTAGATGTCCTCCGCTATGAGGTGCACGACCGCCGGGACACCGACCGTGAACGGAGGGCCCCCATTAACATTCTTGGCCCACGTATCCCAATCGGTATAGGAGAGCGAAGCATAGTTAGCCAGGGTGCCGTTCGCCCACTCCGTGTCCTGCGGGCTAAAGAAATGGGTGAATCCCGTCTCCGTCGCGGCATTGTAGATGCCCTGGCTCGAACCGCGCGTAATCCACACGTTGGCAGTGAGACGATCCTGGTTCCGCGGTTGTGTGGGATCAGAGCCATCCAGGTCGGTGAAATTTGTCACGGGCCCGGTCCAGACTGTAGCTGCACTTAACTCCAGGGGTGCCAAGAGCTGGCCGAGAAAGGCAAGGCCCAGCAGCAGCCAGGCGAGTCGGGCAGGCCGGCGGGTGCTGGCGGGTTCGATTCCGGATTGTGTGATAGGGATTTGTACTTTGCGGTGCATGGGTCCTTTCGTTGTTGTGTGGGTCGGCCGCGAGCCGACTGTTCCTCGTCGCGCGCGACGCCCTCGCGCTCCCGTTGATTGTAAATGCGAGGCTTCCAGCGGCACGTGGAACTTCGCTTCGCTCCAGCGGGCGATTGGAATTCGCCCGCGCCGCTTCTCAGGGTTGGCGATCGAACCGGGTGCGGGCGTCGGCTGCGGGAGGCGCCGCTCTGGCCGGCGATGGCTGAGGCTGCGGGCCCGCCTGGGGAGGTTGCGGGCCGCTGGCCACCGCACGTCACACCCGGCTCGAAAGCGCAGGCCCTGGACTGTGCCGCGAGACCCCGGCTCTCTAGCCGGTTGAGGTCGTCTGGTTTGCGCGTGGCCCAGTTCCATGCTAACAAGAGACATCAACCTGTTGCTTGGTTCCCGGAAAGCTATGTTTATTTCTGCCGGCATAAGGGAAGACTCTCACACCTTGCCGCCCGGCCCATCCGCCGTCGCCAAGCGCACCTCGGGGAACAATCATGGCAGCTCGCGCCTCCTATCATAGTGATTCCGGTCGGGAAAAGCCGGACTTCCAGGGTCTGGTGGACCTCCACTATGTTGCACTGTATCGGTTTGCCATGAGTCTTACCGGGAACGAAGTTGACGCCTGCGACCTTGTCCAACAGACCTTTCTGGTCTGGGCGACCAAGGGCCATCAACTGGCGGACCCTTCCAAAGCCAAGTCGTGGCTGTTCACCACGCTGCATCGGTGCTTCCTGGAATCGCGCCGCCGGTCCACACGCTTCCCCCACCTGGAGATCACCGAGGCGGAACTCGAGCTGCCAAAGGTCGAGCCTGAGCTGGTGACCCATCTGGACGCGCAGGAGGTCTTGCATTTGCTCGGGCAGGTGGACGCGCAGTTTCAAGCCGCCGTGGCGCTGTTCTACCTGGAGGACTACTCGTATGAGGAGATTTCCACGATCCTGGAAATCCCGCTGGGCACGGTGAAATCCCGCATCTCGCGGGGTATCGCCCAGCTCCGCGAACTGGTGTTGCGCCGGGAGCGCCTGCCGGGCCAGGCGAAGGAGGGCACCGCGTGACCCGCGCCGAAGCCCAACGCGTGCTGTTGCTCTACCGGCCCGGGCCCCCGGAGACGGGCGACCCCGACATGCTGGAAGCCCTTGAGCTGGCGAAGCGCGACCCCGAACTGGGGCAGTGGTTTGATCAACACCGCGCGTTCCAAAAGACCGTGAGCGCGCGCCTCCAGCAGATCGAAGTGCCTGCGCATTTGCGGACGAGTCTTTTGGCCCGCGCGCAGGCTCCGGCGACGCTGCTTACCCCACCCCAGCCGACCTGGCGGCGACCCTTCTGGCTGGCTGCCGCCGTGATCGTGCTCGCCGCCTGTCTCCTGGGCTTGTGGCTGAGGCCGCGCGCCGGCGACGAGTTTGCCAACTACCGGGCCCGCATGGTCAGCGGCGTCCTCCGCGAATACCAGATGGACATCAAGACCAACGACATGCGCCTCGTGCGGCAAGACTTGGGTTCGCGCGGGGCGCCTGCGGACTACGTCGTGCCGCGGGGGCTGGAGCGCCTGCACTTGACCGGGGGCGGCCGCCTCACCTGGCGCAATAATCCCGTCGCGATGGTGTGCTTCGACCGCGGCGATAACCGGATGCTCTATCTTTTCGTGCTTAAGCGCTCCGCGATCAATGACCCGCCGCCCGGCACGCCGCGCTTGGCCAAGGTCAATGAACTGCTGACGGCAAGCTGGACGCAAGGAGACGAAACCTACGTGCTGGCAGGACCGGAGGAGCCGGGTTTTGTGCAAAAGTATCTCTAACAAGGGCGCGGGACGCTGAATACTGTATGCGGGTGTCGCCTACCAACCCGTCGGGTAGCTGGGGGGCGCGCCCTCGACGGTGGTTCGGGCCATCAGCCAGTCGAAATCCGCCCGCTCAGAGGGCGCCAACTGGCCGGGAGCGGCGGGGAAAGGAAGATTGGCAGCGTCGGGCTGGGCTGGGGGTTTGGTACTGGCCAGCAGCCAACGGTGTGTTTCAACGTGGCCGTCGGCGAAAGAAAGGTTCACAGCGCCATTATGGTAGGAGGCGGGCAGGTCGTACCACCGCAGGCTGTCGGGCTTGTCCAGGAAGTAGGCGTCATTGATGCTATCGGGGTGTTCCTCGATCAGGACGAATATCTGCGAGGGCTGCAGAATCTGCCCTGCCTTGAAGAACTGCCGGTAGTCGGGGTTGTTGACGTTCTGGCCGGTGGCCGTGAACTGGCCCGCATTGCCCACCATCGCGTTCATCGAAATGCTGCGCACCCGCGCCGTCCATCCGGCCTGCACCTGGATGTCGCTGAGCGCATGATCGCTCGGGCACCGGTAAAGCTTGGCGCTGCTGCTGGTGTAAGGGCCGATCCCCCCCTGCGTGACCAGCACGGTATTCGTGTTGTCCGAGTCCAGCTCCCAGCTCATCACCGGGCTGGTCCAGTTCCAGAACTCGCCCTGCGCCACGGTGGCTTTGATCTCGTCCGCACCGAGGTTGTAAGGCATCGAGTCGTTGCTGTCACCGACATAGAGCAAGCAAGCCATCATCAACTGGCGCTCGTTGTTGAGACAGGACAGCGCCGTGCTCCTGGCCCGGGCCCCGGCCAGCGCGGGCAGCAGCAGCGAGGCCAGGATGGCGATGATCGCGACGGTGACCAGCAGCTCGATCAACGTGAACGCAGGCCCGGAGTCGCGAGGCCTCTCCGCCTGCCGATGGGGAACTATTTTCATAGGCGTTCGTGCGTCTGTTCCCGGCGTGGAGATTTATGGCGCTAATTTAACGCATTGGCCAGCCTTGTCAAAGCCTGTAGGCGCGCTATGTTAGGCGCATTCCAATGGCACTCATGAACTCAACGCATTTACTGGTCGTGGTCGCCGCGCTGGCCGCCACCAGCGCACCTGCCCAGGATTGGGCGAAGCCGCGCCTCGAAAAGTCGCCGCGCCACCTCGAATGGGTGAAGGTCAAAAACGGCGCGCGCGAGGTGAACTGCTTCATCGGCTACCCGGAGGTGAAGAACAAGGCCACCGCCGTGGTGGTGATCCACGAGATTTTTGGGCTGACGGACTGGGTGCGCGGCGTGGTGGACCAGCTCGCCGAGGCCGGCTACATCGCCATCGCGCCGGACCTGCTTTCGGGCGCCGCGCCCGGCGGAGGCGGCACGGCTGAACTGGGCGGCGCCGATGCCGTCCGCAAAGCCATCTTCGCTCTCCCGCCCGACCAGGTTACGGCCGACCTGGACGCCGTGGCGGCCTACGTATCCAAATTGCCCGCCGCGAACGGCAAGGTCGCCGTAGCCGGCTTTTGCTGGGGCGGCACGCAGTCGTTCCGTTACGCCACAAACAACAAGGACATCAAGGCCGCGTTCGTGTTCTACGGCACCGGTCCCGAGAGCGAGCAGGACATCGCGCGCATCCAATGCCCGGTGTACGGCTTTTACGGCGGCAACGACGCCCGCGTCACTTCCACGGTCGAGAAGACCGAAACACTGATGAAGAAGGCAGGAAAGACTTACAAGCCGGTGACGTACGAAGGCGCGGGGCACGGTTTCATGCGGGCTGGCGAGGCGCCGGACGCCGGCGCCGAGAACAAGAAGGCGCGCGAGGCCGCCTGGCAGCGCTGGCGGGAATTACTGAAGAAGCTCTGACGCCGAGTAGGATACGGAAGAGGGTGTCGCGGGCCAAAGGGAACCTGTGCCGCTTGCCCCGCTCGCAGGGCCAGGTCATGGAGCGTGGTAGGGACGCGTTCCACCGCGTCCCCATCTTTCCGAGATAGCGGAGACGCGGTGGAACGCGTCCCTATCATGCTTCATGACTTGGCCCTGCCCTGCTTTGCTCTCGCCGGCCCTGTCCACGACGCGGTCAGACACGCCACAGCCAGCCTGCTACAAGAGCTTTGACTCCCCGAGGTATTATGCACATCATTCTGGCCGCTCATGACTTTGAGAGCCAGACATGCATCCGATCGTCGCCCGCGCCCAGCTTAGCCCCAACGTAACGCGGCTGGACGTCGCGGCGCCGCGGATCGCCCAGATCCGGCAGCCCGGACAGTTCGTCATCGTGCACCGTGCCGATGGCGCGGAACGCATCCCCCTGACTATCGCGGACGGCGACCCCGCGGCCGGCACTATCGCCCTGGTCATCCAGTCCGTGGGCAAGAGCACCCGGGAACTGGTAGCTCTCGCACCGGGGGAAGCCATGGAGGACATCGCCGGGCCGCTGGGTCATCCCACCGAACTCATTCCTTCCGGCCGGGCCCTGTGCATCGGCGGCGGCGTGGGCACGGCCGTCGTTCACCCTATCGCGCAAGGCCTGCAAAAGCGCGGCGTTGGCGTGCTCAGCATCATTGGCGGGCGCTCGAAGGAATGGGTCATTTTCGAGGCGGAGCTGCGACGCCTGGGCGAGGTGCAGGTCTGCACAGACGACGGCAGCTATGGCCGGCATGGTTTCGTAACCGACGCCGCCAAAGACGCCCTGGCCGCAGGCGGCATAGACATCGTTTATGCAGTCGGCCCGGTGCCCATGATGCGCGCGGTGGTGAACCTGACCCGGCCCCAGGGTGTGCGCACAATCGTGTCGCTTAATCCCGTGATGGTGGATGGCACGGGCATGTGCGGCGGCTGCCGGGTAGCCGTCGGCGGCCAAACGCTCTTCGCCTGCGTGGACGGTCCGGAGTTCGATGGCCACCAGGTGGATTTCGACCTGCTCATGGACCGCCTGTCCACGTACCGCGAATTCGAGCAGCAAGCCCTGACCGCCTGCGAGGAGGGCGCCTGCAGGATCGGCCTGAAGTGAGATCCTCCCGACTCTGCAAGCTGAACGCTTCAATGCTCTAACGCCCCAACCTGTTTAGCCAATGCCCGTGCCCGCCAAACCGACCGCCAAGCAACGCCTTTGCATTGACCGCCAGAAGATGGTTGAGCAGGAGCCTACGGTCCGCAACGCCAACTTCGAGGAGGTCAACCTGGGTCTGCCGGAGAAAGTCGCGCTCCTTGAGGCCGAGCGCTGCCTGCTCTGCCGCGACCCCAAATGCGTGACCGGCTGCCCCGTGATGGTGAACATCCCGCGCTTCATCGAGCACCTGTGGGCGGGCAATCTGTCCGAAGCCGCGCAGTGCCTGCTCAGCGACAACGCCCTGCCTTCGGTCACGGGCCGTGTATGCCCGCAGGAAACCCAGTGCGAGATCGAGTGCATCCGGGGCCACAAGGGTTTGCCCGTCGCCATCGGCTACCTGGAGCGTTACGTCGGCGACTGGGCGCGCGGCCACGCCGACCAACTATCGCTCAAGGTCGCGCCTCCCACCGGCAAAAAGGTCGCCGTGGTCGGCTCCGGCCCGGGCGGGCTCACCGCCGCGGGCGAGCTGGCCAGGTGCGGCCACGCGGTCACCGTCTTCGAGGCGCTGCACAAGCCGGGCGGCGTCCTGGTGTATGGCATCCCGGAGTTCCGGCTGCCCAAGAAGATCGTCGAGGCGGAGGTCGCGCGCCTGGAGCAAGCGGGCGTGAAAATAGTCTGCAACACCGTCATTGGCCGCACCTACACCGTGCAGGAGCTGCGCGAGCAGTTCGACGCCGTGTTCATCGCCAACGGCGCCGGCCTGCCCGTGTTCATGAACGTGCCGGGCGAGAACTTCAAGGGCGTGTACTCGGCCAACGAGTATCTCACCCGCGTGAACCTGATGGCTGCCTACCAGTTCCCGCGCGCCGACACGCCGGTGCTCAAAGGTCAGCGCGTTGCCACCGTCGGCGGCGGCAACGTCGCCATGGACGCCGCCCGTACCGCCAAGCGCCTGGGCGCCGAGGCCTCGATTATCGTCTATCGCCGCACCCGCAAGGAGATGCCCGCGCGCGCCGAGGAAATCCACCACGCGGAGGAGGAAGGCCTGCAGTTCCAATTCCTGGTCGCGCCCGTCGAAGTGCTTGGCAATGAGAAGAAGTGGGTCACCGGCCTCAAGTGCGTCCGCATGAAACTGGGCGAGCCGGATGCCTCGGGCCGCGCCCGGCCCGTGGTTGTGCCCGGCTCCGAGTTCGTCGTCCCCTGCGATGTGGTAGTCGTCGCCATCGGCACGCGAGCCAACCCGCTCCTCACGGCCACCTGCCCGGACCTCAAGCTCAACAAGTGGGGCAACATCATCGTGGACGATAACGGCATGACCAGCCTGCCGGGGGTGTTCGCCGGCGGCGACATCGTGCGCGGCGCGGCCACAGTCATCCTGGCGATGGGCGACGGCAAGCGGGCGGCAAAGGCGATGGACGAGTACCTGCGGAGCAAAGCGTAGCGTGCTGATCACCCCGGCTGCGGTGCCGAAGAGGTAGCAGGCGCAGTTCATATCCCTGCCGGCAGGCGCGGGCATCCGGCTTTTCTGATGGTCTAAAGCAGCCGCAAAATCTGTGGCCGTGAAGAGGGCCGTTGAATGCTTTGCAATGCTCCAAGTAGTAGAGGAGAGTATGGGCGGTCAATGCCCCAGCGAACCAGAATGATATGAGTAACTGGATCTACGCTCTCATTGCTCTGATGGCCCTCACTTTGCTTTTCACAGCCGGCTGCACAGCCAATCGGCCATATAGAACCGGCTTCAATTCAGAAGACCCAGCGACCGCCGTCATCGAAACAGCCGCCCAATATCGGCTTGGGTTCGTGGAATTCGATGATCAGGGCTGGTTTTGGGACTCTCGGCAGAAGCAGAAGGTGGAGGACATGATTCGTGAGGAGGCGGGCATTGGGAAGCAAAATGCGGCACCGGTCATCATGGTCCTCTTTGTGCATGGTTGGAAAAACAACGCAGCCTACGGTAATTCCAATGTGGTCACCTTTCGAGCTGTTTTGAATCAATTGGCCGACCTCGAACAAACGCTGAGCCAAACACAAAACCGAGCGCCCAGAAAAATGATTGGGGTTTATGCGGGGTGGCGCGGGCTGTCGGTCAAATCGGATTACTTCCCACCGCTGGGCAAAGAACTGTCGTTTTGGGCAAGGAAGAACGCAGCGCAGAGGGTTGGAGGTTACGGAGCAATGACCGAGCTCATGATGGATCTGGAATCGCTGCAGAAGACTAACAACAGCGCGCTCCCTACAAATGGCCCTCGAACGCAACTGATTATTATAGGGCACAGCTTTGGGGCAGATGCGGTTTATAATTCCCTATCGCAGGTCATTACCGAACGATTTGTCGAGACGGTCAGACAAGGGCACGTTCTGAAGCCTTTGGGAGATCAGGTCATTTTGCTGAACCCCGCTTTTGAAGCTGCCCGGCTTTACGATCTTAAGCAACTCGCGCTTTCCGTCAAAGATTACTCGACAAATCAACGGCCAGTATTGAGCATTTTCACTTCCAAGGGCGATTGGGCGACTGGAATCTTCTTCCCAGCAGGCCAATCCGTTGCGACGGTGATTCAGAGCTATCGTTCTGGTTTTCAGAGGACGTCGAACCGGAAGGCTGTCGGCTGGTTCAAGCCCTTCATCACGCACGATTTGATATACCAGCCAAACCCAGCGACGAATAGCAGCACGCTGAACATCGCAACAAAGACGCATGAGCTCAGACGGCGTGAAAGGCTGCCCGGAACCGTGGAGAACATCGCACAGGAAAGGCGGGTTTGGCGATCTAAACCCACCACCATCACTTTTGGAGATTGCCTCTTGAGGTCAAACAGCAATTACCGTCCATACAACCCCATTCTTGTCGTTTCGGTGGACGAGAAGATCATGAAGGACCACAGCGACATAGGAAACCCGGTTCTGATTAATTTCCTCCAAGAGTACATTCCCTTCTGCGACAACGATCCTGCTGCGGTTCCCGATCCTCCGAAATAGGTCATCCTTCCTGGGAATGCGCTTGTGCTTTCCTCGAGATCCATAGAAGCTTTGCAGTTATGATCAATTTAACACCACAGCAACTACGTCAGGCAGCGGATCTTCTGGAGCAAATCCAGGAACTCCAGAATCAGCTCAACACATTTCTGGGCGGTGCGGTTGAGTCAGCACCTGCCACGCCAACCGGACACAAGACACGGAAAATGAGTGCTGCCGGCAGAGCGGCTATTGCTGCTGCCGCCAGAGCCAGGTGGGCCAAATACAATGCAGCTAAAGGCAAACCGGCAAAGAAAGGCAAGAGGAAGCTCAGCGCCCAGGGATTGGCCAACATTCGAGCTGGAGTGGCGAAGCGGGTCGCCAAGCAGGGGAAAGCAGCCCAATCCAGCGAGAAGCCCAAGAGGAAGCTGACGCCAGCCATGAAAGCCGCTTTAGAGCGAGCCTGGGCAGCAAGGCGGGCAAAATCCAAGGCATAGAGCGGAGTAGAGGTCTTCACCGAAGCGCCACGACGCCACCCCGCAGCTAAGTCGAGCATGGCGGCGCTATTGAGAAATCGATGGGCTAAAGCGGAAGGATGCGAAAGAAGGCGGGAGAGGCAAAGCTGTGACGCTTCGTCGTTTGCTTTAGGCGCCTGGGTCTGTGGCACCTTCGGCCTGACAGGTTTCTGGTGAACTGGAAATCGGAGCACATCGGGTTGGCGGCAAGGGATCCAGTTGCCCTTAAGGATTGGTATATTCGGGTGCTCGGTGCCCAGCTTGTCTTCAGTAACCAGCAACCACGTGCATTCCTTTTGCGCTTGCCGGGTGGAGGCATAATCGAACTCTATGGGGGAAAGCTCGCAGTCCCTGAAACCAGCAACAACGAGCTCAATGGGTGGCGACATCTGGCCTTGCGGGTCGATTCAATTGCTTCCGCAAAGGCTGAACTGGAGCAGAAGGGAGTGAAGCTGGATCAGCCGATAAAACCAGCCGGCGGAGGTGGCAGCGTGCTGTTCTTTCACGACCCAGAGGGCAATTTACTTCACCTCGTCGAGCGGCCTGCGGATTCAAGGATCCATTGATCCGGCAGAGGCTTCGCCGGTCAGGCGATGAGCCCAACGGCTTCATGTTTATCAAAATCCTGCAACGTGAGCTGATCCAATGCTCTGCGAGGCATAGTTCACCTCCGATTGTGGCTCCGACCACCCGACGCTTTGCTGCCGACCTTTTTGACGGCGGACATTTCTGGGCTACTATAGACGATTTTATGATCATGCCTGAATTCGCCGGCCGAGGTCGCTCAAGCCGTGGATCCATCCCGAGCTTGTTCGGAGGAATCTACTCTTCGCACCACGTGCTTGCGCTGCTGGCAGCCTTCGCAGTCGCGGTCGCTACAGAGGTCCAGGCTGCCCCTACTGCGTTTGTGGCTTTCCCCAACAATTCGACCCACAGTTCCGCAGCCGTCGCCCAGGCCATCTCGAATGTGCCCACGAACGCCGCGGTGGTTTACGATGCCCTGGGGCTTACCAACGACATCCAAGTCTACAACTTTGGTTCGTTGGTCTATGTGGGACCGATTGACGTAGGCCTGACCCTCAACCGCATCCGGCTTGGCTATTCGATGGTTAATTCCGAATCGGATGACGGCGGCTTTTTCAACTTTAAGCCGGGCGAGTTGCCGAACATTCCGCGGAAAGGAAACAACTATTACATGGAGTTCATGGTCTGGTACAGCATCGACCTCACCAATGCCACGTACGATAAGACTGTCCTGCCTTATCCTTCGGTGACCTATCCAGGACCGATGCGATTGCTCATCGGCATGGGAGGCGAGGTCTATTTCACGGGCGATCACTATGGTTCGGGCCTGCAAACGAATGCTTATTATGTCAACCCACCGCAACTTCCCGGTAATTTTGCGATCACAAATATTGCCAAAGAGGGCAACAACATCCGCATTGGCTGGCAGACCGTGGGTGGCCTGACTAACGTGGTGCAGGCAATGACGGGCTGGTCCGGGGACTTCTCCAACCGCTTTATTGACATCAGCCCCAAGATCGTCGCCATCGGAGGCGATCTCACGGGCACTAACTACCTGGACGCAGGCGGAGCGACGAATTCTCAGGCGCGGTATTACCGGGTTCGGTTGGTACAGTAAACCTCACGCCAATACTTCGACAGACCGCACCAACCCGCTGCGGCAGCGGCTGCACTCTCGGGGCGCCAGACTCCCAGTAAAGCCCGGCGCGCATCTCTCCCAAAGGACGCAGGTGGCGGAGCCACTTCGTCCTGATGCCGGTCTCCCGTCCCATTGCCAGCGTTGCTCGCCGTGTTAAATTGCCCAATGCAGCATCGGTTCTATCGAGCCAGGCAACGCTAGAGGAGCAACCGCATTCTGCTTTTCCAACGTGTTCCCGGGGAGTCCTCACGGCCTGCGGGCTTGCATTGGGAACATGAACTACCCCCTCACCCGGCCTGCGGCCACCCTCTCCCCATCCGATGGGGAGAGGGAAGGGGTGAGGGGCTTGTCCGTTAAGCTCAGGTTCCTGGAAAGCCGGCATTTCAGCAGGTGCGACGGAGTTTCTGCCGCGCACCGCCCGATTTACCTTTACCCCCTGGCGTGCTTGGGCCAAGAAGTCCCGTGACGATATGAACCGTCCAAGCACTGTAGATGGTCAATGCAAATGAAAGAGCTTAACCGCCGCTGGCTGATGGTTCTCGGGCTGTTGTGCGCCGGGTTTGCACCCAACTCCCTTCTCGCCAGCTCGCAACAGACCTACCTCGATTGTCTGGTGGCGTTCGAACCCTATGCCGAGCGCAATTGGCATACGGCCGCCTATCCGAATGCCCCCGCCGATGCCGGCTACTTCGGCGAGGGCGTCAGCGGCGAGGGCGGCATCCGCACCTCCTGCGGAGTGGCGTTGGCCTACGCCGTGCTGGCCAAGGCGTTTCCGGACGCCACCAACCGCGCCGTGCGGCTCGAGCGGGTCCGCCAGGCCCTCAACTTCGCCGCCCACACTCATGTCAGCGACACCAACGTCTGCTCGAACCGCAAGCGCTGGGGTCACGAATGGCAGTCGTCTTATTGGGCCGGGCACATGGGCATCACCTGCCTGGTCGTGCAAGGCGACTTGCCGGCGGACACCGTCCGCGCCGTGCAGCGGGCCGTGGCTGACGAAGCCACTTACCGGGCTGGCATCCCACCGGAATCAGGTTATGTGTGGGATACCAAGGCCGAGGAGAATGCCTGGAACAGCCACGTGGTCGCGCTGGCCGCCGCCTGGATGAGCACCAACACCAACGCGCCCTTTTGGCTCAGGTCCGCGAAACAATACCTGGTTAACACCCACACCGTCGCCAATACCAACGGCGATCCCCTGGCCTCCTGGGTCACGACCGTAACCCACTACCCTGATTGGGCGCTGGAGAATCACGGCTTTTATCATCCCGGCTACAAGGCTTGCTCGGGCGAGATGCCGGGCGACTCCTGGCTGATGGCCCTGCTGGCGAACCCGGCGGTCGCCGCCGAGCTCGAGCCCTTTGCCGTGCACAACGTCCTGCCCGCCTGGACCAATTACACTTACTTGCTGCTGGATTCCGGCGAGATGCATTTTCCCGCAGGCGAGGACTGGGATCTCAACGACTACGAACAGAACGCCTACCTGGCCTGGATCGCCGCGCATTTCAACGATCCGATAGCCCGCTGGGCGGACGATCGGGTCGCCCAACTGGAGCGCTACCGGCAAACCATTAACGGCAATGGCCGGTTCGTGGGACCGAGCACGGCCGTGGGGCTTGGCCGCGAGTCCTGCCAGGCTTACCGCACCGCGCTGGCCTGGCTGCACTGGGCCTACGCCAAATATCCGACCGGCCCGAGCGCGGCGCCCGGCCCGGCGCTGATTCACATGCCCGATGTCGGGGTCATCGAGCAACGCGGCGCCAACGGGTTCTTCTCGATCTGCTATGGCCCGCAGACCAATGGCCGCCCGGCCCGCATCAATGCGATCATCGAGGCGCCCACGACCCATTTTCCCAACGACGTCTATACCGTAACGCCGCGCGTGCCCGGGGTGCTGGGCCTGGGCGCGATGGGCAAGCCGACCAAGGCCCGCCTGGTCAATTTCACGACCAACGGCAACGCGTTCACCGCCGAGTTACAACTCACCCACGGCACCAACGGCATCACGGATGTGTATGTGGATTGCACCGGTGAAACCGTGGCGATCGTTGAAGTCCCCCAGCCCGCCGGCCATGTGCCCAACCGCGCTGCCGGCAGCTTCACTGTGGGGATTGAGAATGCGCCGCTGAACGGCGGCACCCGCCTGCTCGAATGGAACGACGGATCAACTGTCATCACCAACCTATCGGGCCTGGCCCGGAATGTGACCAACGCCTGGATCTGTGTGGCGGGGCATTACGGCATGGCTTGCGGCCCGGGCGGCTATTTCAACTACCAAGCCGCGAGGGCCTATAGCCACGGCGCGGCGCAGGATACGCTGCAATTCATGCCCGCCAACTCCTACGCGCCCCGCTACGCGGTCTGGTTCCCCGGCAAAAGCGCCAGCCAGACCAGTGCTGGCGCCAACCGGGTGAGTTGGGAGGTCTCCGCCACCAATTGCGTCTTGAGCTTCCCGGGACCCGCCGGCGGCATGCATCGAATCGTTGCCCAGCGGCCCGCCGGCTGAAATTGTCGGAACCGTATAGAGGCCGCGGTGCCACGGCTGAGGGCGCGTTTGGAAATTCGCACCTGCGACTTGCCAGAAGGCGGGCAATGGAGCCGCGCGGGAACATCCCGGCTCCCGAGCAGCGGCACCCGGCAAGGCATGAGCGCGCGCTGGCTCGCCGTCCGCGCCGCGCCGGATAAGATCGGCTACAAGCGCACTATCATGGAAGTCCGGGAGAGGGCTCCTGGACCCACCTCTGGTTTGCGGTTTTGCCGAAGCCTTACGCTACCATCAAGCGCCTCAGGTTCGTAACCACCTGTCCTGACAACGCTTACACTACCGCCCCGGAGCCACCCCGTCACCACACCGTATCCTCCTCGTGACCACACCGTATATTCAAATTGAATATACGGTGTGGTCACGAGGAGGATACGGTGTGGTGACGGGGTGGTGACGGTGCGGGTGGGGGGGCAGGAGGCTAGAAGGTCCTGATCGGCCTGGGCTCGGGAAGGCGCTGGATGACCCCGAGTAAAGGTTCGGCAAGCGCCGGCGGTTCGCCGAATGCTTACCCCTGGCATTCCTCCCCCGCAGATTCGCAACTTCCGAGGCCAACGACACTTGCGCACTCCAGCCCACCGGCGCTGGATCCCCTCCATATCCCCTCCACAACCCCTCCTGACCCACACCGTAGGTTCAATTTCAACCTACGGTGTGGGTCAGGAGGTCGTGACGTGAAGCTGCAATGTTTACTGCTGCAATCAGCCCTGTGTTTCGCCGCAGGTATTCTACGGAAGCAGGCGCCAGACGCGCCGCGTCTTGGGGTCTGGAGCCTTCCGGACAATGGAGCAAACCTGGGA
>DATKNZ010000437.1:0-4029 GCA_035541055.1 Candidatus Acidiferrum sp.
AGTTAAAGGCTACTTCCCGTTTACCTTCTGCAGTTCCACCCAGAAGCGGCTGCCGCGGCCGGGCTCGGATTCCACGCCAACTCGCCCGCCCATGCGCTCGACAGCTTTGCGCACCAGGGCCAGGCCGATGCCGGTCCCGGCATAGGTCTTGTTGAGGCGCTGGAACATGACCCAGATCTTGTCGTGGTATTCCCGGTCAATGCCGATGCCCTTGTCCTCGAAGACAATGCGGACGGAGGGGGAGGGCTCCCGGGGGGCCGGGCCGGCGTCGGCAGCCGTTTGGGCGGGGACGTGCCAGGCGGAGAGCGGGCTGGCGGCGCTGCCAGGGGCCGGGGCCGGGGCGGGGTCGCGGTGGCCGTCGGTGCCGGGCTCGGCGCGCACGGAGACTTCGGGGGTCTGGCCGGGGCGGACGAACTTGACGGCGTTGCCCAGCAGGTTCGAGAAGCACTGGGTGAGGCCGGCTTTGTTGCCGAGCACGACGGGCAGGCGATGGGCCACCTCGATGTTGGCGTGCGGCGGCTGGAACCGGGGATAGGATTCGAGGATGCCGTGCAGGAGGGCGTCGGCGTCCACGGGTTCGAGCTTGTACTGCTTGCGGACAAGCAGGCTGTATTGGAGGGCATCGGTTATGAGCTGGTCCATGCGCTCGGCGGAGTCGGCAATGCGCCGGAGGTATTCGAGCCGTTCGCCCTGCAGGCCAGGGGCGCATTCCTCGACCAGCAGGTCGGCCAGTCCGCGCATGGCGCGCAAGGGGGCGCGCATGTCGTGGGTGATGGTGTAGGAGAAGTTCTCCAGCTCGGCGACCATTTCCTGGAGCCGGGCGGTGCGCTCGGTGACGGAGCGTTCGAGGTCGGCGGTGTTGCGCGCCAGGGCCTGCTGGGCTTCCCGCAGCTCGGTAATATCGGTATTGGTCCCGAACCAGCGGGTGACCGTGCCGTGCTCGTTGCGGATGGGAATGGCGCGCGACAGGAACCAGCGGTATTGGCCGTCCCTGCCCCGCAGCGGAAAGGTGTCTTCCCAGGGCTGCCCGGTTTCGTAACACCGGGTAAGATTCTCCACCACCCGCTCGAGGTGGTCGGGGTGGTGGACGCTCTTCCAGCCCCAGCCTTTGACTTGCTCGGGGGTCGTGCCGGTGTACTCGAACCAGCGGCGGTTATACCAGACGGTGTTGCCTTCGGCGTCCGCCATCCAGGCGAGCTGGCTGATGTTGTCGGCCAGGGTGCGGAAGCGCTCCTCGCTCTCGCGCAGGCTATCCTCGGCGGCTTTGCGCCGGGTGATGTCCCGGGCAATGGTGGCCGCGCCGATGATCGCTCCGGCGGCATCCCGCACCGGCGAGGTGGTGAGCGAGACCTCGATGAGCCTGCCGTCACGCGCTTTGCGCTGGGATTCATAGTGCTCGAGACTTTCGCCGCGCTGGACGGCTGCCAGGATGCGTTCCTCCTCGTCATAGCGTTCGGGCGGGATGAGCAGGAGCACGTTCTTGCCGAGCACCTGCGCGGCGGTGTAGCCGAAGAGCCGTTCGGCCCCGGGGTTCCAGTTGGTGAGCTGCCCTTTGAGGTCCTTGGTGTAGATGGCGTCCTCGCTGTTGGCGAAAATGGACACCAGGACATCGCGGGCGGTCTCGGCCTCTTTGCGGGCGGTCATATCGGAGTTGACTTCCGTGATGACGCCGTCGCCGCGGATCCATTCGCTGTGGACCACGAGTTGGCGGCCGTCGCGGGCGGTGTGGAGCAGTTCGCCTTGCCAGCGGCCCGATTCGCGCAGCCGGGCGCGGATGGCTTCGAGCGGCTCGGGGAAGCGGGTTTGGAGCAGTGCGTGGCTCACCCGGCCCAGCGCCTCCTCGGCGGTGTAGCCGTAGAGGCGGGTGCAGCCGGTGTTCCAGCGCACGATGTGGTCCTCGTCGTCGCGCACGAGCACGCTTGCCAGGTCCAGCGCCGCAACCGTCCAGCCGTCGCTCCGCCGGTGCTCATGGCCGCGATGCCATACCCGGTGCAAGGCGTCGCCGATAACGCCGGGCAGTAAGCTGATGGATTCCTTGCTCCGTTTCTCCACGAATGCTCTTCTGGCTTTACCGTAAACCGGGTTTGCCGCCGCGCAAGGGGGGAAGGTTGGAGCGTTAAAGCCTTGAAGCGTTGAAGCTCTGAAGCGTGTTGCGGCGCTGCGACGCTCTAACGCTTCAACGCTTCAACGCTTCAACGTTCTTGTCCATTCGCCTGCTGCAGTTCCACCCAAAAGCGGCTGCCGTGGCCACGCTCGGACTCGACCCCGACGCGCCCGCCCATGCGCTCGACGGCTTTGCGGACCAGCGCCAGGCCAATGCCCGTGCCGGCATAGCTCTTGTCCAGGCGCTGGAACATGAGCCAAATCTTGTCCTGGTATTCCCTCTCAATCCCTATGCCCTTGTCTTCGATGCAGATGCGAACGGTCGGCGCCGGGGCGGGCGCCTCGCCGGGCGGAAGGTGCCATGCGGAGAGGGGGCTGGAGGCGGCGTGTTCCGGAGCCGGAGGCTGCACACGGGCCGCGCCGTTGCCGCCCGGCTCGGCGCGCACGACGACTTCCGGAACTTGGCCCGGGCGGACGAACTTCACTGCGTTGCCGAGCAGGTTGGAGAAGCACTGGGTCAGCCCGGCTTTGTTGGCCAGTACGACCGGCAGGCGGTTGGCGACGCGCACCTGGGCGTTGGGCGGATGGAACTGCGGATAGGACTCGAGGATGCCACGCAGGAGGGCATCGGCGTCCACCGGCTCGAGCTCGAACTTGCCACGCACGATCAGGCTGTATTGCAGGGCATCGGTGATGAGCGCGTCCATGCGCTCGGCCGAACTGGCAATCTGCCGGAGGTAAGCCCCGCGCTCGCCGGTCAGGGAGGCGCCGCATTCCTCGACGAGCAGCTCGGCCAGCCCGCGCATGGCCCGCAACGGGGCGCGCATGTCGTGGGTGATGGTGTAAGAGAAGTGTTCCAGCTCGGCGACCATCTCGTGCAGCTTGGCGGTGCGCTCGCGGACCAGGCGTTCCAGGTCCGCCGCGCTCCGGGCCAGCACCTGCTCGGCTTGCTTCCTCTCGGTAATGTCCACATTGATGCCGGCAATCGAGGTAGCCTCGCCCGCCGGGTTGTACCACCCGCGGCCCCGGTCCACGAGCCAGCGGACGCTGCCATCAGGGCAGACGATGCGGTATTCGGCATTGAATTCGTGGCCTTGGTGCCAGGCCTCCTCCAACTTCGCCACGACTCCGTCCCGGTCATCGGGGTGAACCATATTGCGCCAGGTCTCGAAGGTCGTGGGCGTGCCCGGTGGCAGGCCAAACAGGGTCCTCCAGCTCTCGCTGACCACGACTTCGCTGGTGCCCGGTTTCCAGGACCAGACGCCCATGCGGGCGGCGATGGCGGCCAGCCGCAGGTACTCCTCGCTTTGTTGCAGTTTCTCCTCGGCGCGCTTGCGGTCGGTGATGTCGGTATTGGTCTCGATGATGGCGGAGGGCTGGCCCGCCGCCGCGCCGCGGGCCTGCCATTCGCCGGCAACGATGATTTCGCGGCCATCGCTGGCCACCTGGCGCAGCTCGCCCTGCCAGCGGCCTGTGCGGGCAAGCTCGCCGCGGATCTCCTCCAGCGGCACGGGGAACCGCGTCTGGAGCAGGACGTGGGCGACCTTGCCCAGGGCCTGCTCGCTGGTGTAGCCATAGAGGCGCCGGCAGCCGCTGTTCCAGCGGATGATCCGGTACTCGGGGTCCAGCACCATGACAGTGGTCAGATCGAGCATGTCCACGGTGCGCGCCAGCACCCGGGATTGCTGATGACTGCGGTTGCGCGAGAGGCGAAGGGCGCCGCCCACCACGCTCATTACCAGGTTAATCGCGACGAACAGGGTGAGGCTGGCAATGTCAACGGGCCGGCCTACGACGAAGGTGCCTACGGGAGGGAGGAAAATGAAGCAGACCAGGACAGCGGCAAGGAGCGTGGCCAGCAGCCCGGCGCCGGTGCCACCGAGCAAGGCGGCGAATATGATCACCGGGTAGAAGGTGATGTAGGGC
>DATKNZ010000438.1:0-4139 GCA_035541055.1 Candidatus Acidiferrum sp.
CGGCATGAAGATCATCGGCAACGGTGAGTTCACCAAGGCCGAGGATCGGGAGAAATCCATACGTTTCGCCATGTCCCGCCCCGAGATAGACGCCGTCGTCATCGGCTTTAAGAACAGGGCCGAGATAGACGAAGCCATCCAACGGGTGAACCAGGCTCTGGCCGCCTAGGTCGGGTAGGGACGCCTCGCCGAGGCGTCCGCTTGGGGCCCTGGGCGAGTCGCCAGTACCAAACCGAGGGCAGCGCTCGACAACGCTTATGCTCCGACGCAACCAGCCCCATCAGAGCTGTGGCGTTAACGATAGCGCCCGGAGTCCGTGGCTTTCCTCCCCGTATCCCCTCCCTATCCTCCCCGTCACCTCACCGTAGTACCTCTGATAGCCTATCAGAGGTACTACGGTGAGGTGACGGGGAGGAGCGGGAGGGGATACGGGGAGACAACGAAACAATGAGAGCGGGAATGGCTGCGGGATAGGGCGCAGGCGGCGGGAAACTGTCCTGAAATGAGACGGAACGGCTGTGCGGGTCGTGGGACGTTCCTCGAAACAGGCCTTTTCGCGCCCTCTGCCTGTCGGGAAACTCCAATTTCCAACATCGAGCATGCGAGATCCAATGCCCGCCACGGGTAGAATCATTGGATGTTGGATGTTCGATGTTGGCTGTTGGAGGTTCGCACGCTCGGGGTGCGGTGGTATTGTCGAAATCGAACCCTTTCCATTGCGCGGTGCAGGGTTCTGTGGTAGGAAGGCGCTGAACCTGATCTCTCGGGCAGCGGGGACGCACCGATTCGGGGTCTTCTGCTGACCGTGAAAGTTGGTCAATTGTCAGCATAAAAGCTTCAAGCATACTATGAAAACCACAATCCCTGGCGCGCACCATCTCACATCCATCTTTGCGACACCTTTGCTCCGCAGGCCACTGGCGGGGCTGAGCGTCGCGTTGCTGGGCCTTGCCCTCGGCAATGCTCCCTCGCTGGGGACCCCGCTCATCTGGGACCCCAGCCAAAACGGATCGGGCACGGCGGGCAGCGGGAACTGGGATACTGCATCAACACCCATGCTCTGGTACAACGGCACTGCCGATGTGGCTTGGGGCCAGACCAGCGCCACCTCGCCGACCCAAGGCGCCACGTTCAACGGACCCGACGCCGCAGACGGCACTTATGTCGTGACGCTAGATGCCGGGGGGATTGCGGTGACCAACCTCAACATCAACGCCAACGGCTACACGTTCGCGGGCGCCAACGCCCTTTACCTTGGGGCTAACAATACCAATTTCGTGGCCGCGAACAAGACGGTGACGTTCAACTGCAATATCGCCGGGAGCGGCACCAGCCCAGTTTGGCTGCTGGGCAGCGGAGCAACCATGAACGTGGGCGGCAATTTTACTTCGGGTCAACAAGTCCGTCTGGCGGGCGCTGCCGGCAGCAGCTTCAACCTCACGGGCGCCAACGCCCCCGCCATTATGTATGTTCTCAGTTCGGTCAATGTGACCGCAGGTTCACTCATCCCCAGCTCCAGCTTCTACATCGGGTATAACCAAACCCTTGTGGGGACGCCCTACGGGACAGGCACGCTCACCGTAAGCGGCTCATCCACAGTCGTCACTATCAATGGTAACTTCCTGATCATCGGTCGTTCCGGAGGCACGGGAACGCTTGTCATTAACGACGGCACCGTCAATGCCGGGATCGGCGCCACGGCCCACAACCTGGCGATTTCTTATGACGTCAACGGATCAACCGGCATAGTGAACGTGAATGGCGGGACTTTGAATGTAGGCACGTCGTCCACCGCCAGCGCGATTAGCTTCTTCCAGACCGGCGGGACAGGTGGCGGAAGCGCGACACTGAACCAAACAGCGGGCATCCTTAACGCATGGGGCGGGATGGTCTTCGGATTCGCCGCCGGCACCGGCGAGAACGCGACCTGGACGCAGACCGGCGGGACCAATTACCTCGGCCAGAACGGCATTGCTTTTGGCTCGGGCACCCCGACTACGACTATCACGCTTTCCGGCGGCACGGTGGGCACGTTGGCAAGCTGGTCCTCTTCTCTACCCATCACGCTGGGCACGGTGAACGGCAATATCACCTTCCAATGCGCCGAGGCGAACGGCACTGCCCACAACATCACGCTCTCCGGCGCGCTTACAGGCGCGGGAGGGTTGAACGTGACGGGCGGGGGCATCCTCACGCTGAGTGGGGCGAACAACTACGCCGGCAGCACCGTGATCAGCAATGGCACGTTCGCCGTGGTGACCAGGGCCACGCCCATCGTTAATGGGCCGGTGACGGTGGACGCCTCGACCGCCTCACCCGTCATCACGGTCAACGTGTCGAACCCGGGCCAGTATTGGACGAACAACGGGGCGCTGACCTTCCAGAACGGCACGGCGACGGCGAGCTTCCAGTTTGGCGCGCTGGCGCCCAGCACGACGGTGGCGCCGATCCAGGTCAACGGCGCCGTGGCGTTCACCGCCACACCCAATGTCGTGATCGGGGGCACGGCCATCGCCAACGGCACTTACCCGCTGATCAAATACACCGGCTCGGTGTCCGGCACCTTGCCGTCGAACCTCACGCTGCCGGGCTACATCTCGGCGGCCTACGTCACCAACCTGACAGCTTCCAAGACGGTGGCCCTCGTGGTCACCGGCTCAACCTACAACCCGGCGCTCTACTGGCGCGTGGGCAGCGGCATTTGGGACATCAACACCACGGCGAACTGGACGCAGTTCGGCAACCCGGCCGTTTACACCGACGGGAGCGCTGTGATCTTTGACGACTCCGCCAGCGGGCCTTCGCCCATAACGGTGACGCTGAACACGGTCGTCAACCCGCTCGCGGTCACGGCCAATAACGCGACGAACAGCTACACGATCACGGGCACGGGCAGCATTGCGGGTTCGGGCACCCTCCAGTTGCTGGGCAGCGGCTCGCTGACGCTGACCGGCACGAACGTTTTCAACGGCGGCACGGTCGTCAGCAGCGGGCAGTTGAACATCAATGCCGGCGGCGATCCGGTCAATGGCACGCCGATCGGCCTTGGGCCGCTGACCCTCAACCCCGGCGCAAAGCTGGACAACACCAGCGGGTCCGACGTGAGCCTGCAGGCGCAGATCGCCGAGACCTGGAACGGCAACTTCAGTTACGTGGGCGCGTCCAACAGCTTTAACACGGGCAGCGGGCTGGTGACGATGAACGGGAACGTGTCCATCGCGGTGAGCAACAATACGTTCACGGTCGGCGGGCAGATCAATGACAACGGTGGCAATCTCCAGTTGAGCAAGACGGGCAATGGCACGCTGACGCTCGGCACGGGCAACGGCTTCACGGGCGGCCTGGCGCTGTACTCCGGGCTGTTGAACCTGGGTGATCCCAGCGCGGCCGGCACGGGCGTGTTCGCCATCTACGGCGGCGCCCTGGATAACAGCAGCGGCGCTGACATGATATTAAGCCCGCTGACTTCCTACACCTGGGGAGGAAGCTTTACCTTCCTTGGTTCGGCGAACCTGGACCTCAGCTTCCCCAACGTCAACATTCCCAACGGGCTGGGCAGCATCACGCTCACCGTCGTGACCAACACGCTGACGACCGAGGGGGATATCGTGAACAACAACACGCGGGTGGTTAAAAGCGGCGCCGGCACCTGGACCATCGGCGGCAGTGCGGGTGGCAGCCAGAGCCTCGGCCTGCTGGTGACGGCCGGCCAGGTGAACCTGGACAAGAACGGCGGCCAGGCTATTACCGGCGGCAATAACGTCGGCCTGACCGTCCAGACCGGCGGGACAGTGGTGGACCTGCACGGCTTCCAGATCCATTCCGCCGGCGGAGTCCCCTTCCCCGTAGTGCTGGCCGGCGGCATCTGGGACCTGAATGGTTTCAGCGAGAACGTGGACCTGCTTACGATCTCCAGCGGGGGGAAACTGCGCAATGGCGCGGCTACCAGCACATCGAGCATCCGGACCATCACGGGCTACACGGCCACGCTGAGCGGCCCGGACTGCGAGTTCGACGTGACGGCGGCGGACGCCGTCCTGAACTTCAACGGCGCACTTGGCGGAAGCGGTTCGCTGGTAAAGACGGGCCTTGGCCTGCTGAACCTGAACAGCAACGACACCTACACGGGCAGCACGACG
>DATKNZ010000439.1:0-2524 GCA_035541055.1 Candidatus Acidiferrum sp.
TGACGGCACGCGCACGGCTGCCGACACGCTCGCGGCCGGGTTCGCCATCACCAATGCCGGTTATTATCCCTTCCGGCTGGTTTATTTCCAAGCCACCGGCCCCGCCAACCTGGAGCTGTTCAGCAACGACTACACCGGCGCCCGGACCCTGGTGAACGACACCAGCAGCTCCCTGCGCGCCTACCGTAGCGCCAACAATACCCAGCCCTATGTCCAATGGGCCTATCCTTACCGCGCCGGGACCTACTCGTTGGCCGAGGGCATCCCCGTGTACTTCACCCTGGTGGACGGCACGCCGGCGGTGCAGCAAGGCACCATCCAGATGAAGCTCAACAACACCATCGTCACGCCGACGGTTACCTCAACCAACGGCACCAACATCGTCGTGAGCTACCTGCCCACGGCGTTCCAGCAGCCCACCAACACCACCGCCAGCGTGCAATTGGTGTGGGCGGACGCCTCCGGCCACTACAACACGAACGCCTTCAGCTTCCTCTTCTACGGCTCGGAGACCTTGGCCCCGCTGTGGAGCCTGGCGCCCGGCTCGCGCCCCTACTTGACCAACGACTTCTCCGGAGTCGCGCTGGAAGCCGGCATGGCTTACAACCCCGTCACCACCCACCTGGTCGTTGCCTCCCTGGTTAACGCCACCACTCTGCGCGGCTTTTACATTTTGGACTCGCTCACCGGGAGTGACCTGGGGCAGTTGGCGCAGACCAACTCCAGCGGCGTGAACGTCTTTTCGCCTATGGCGTCCGGTGTCAATTACCCCGGCTATTCGATTGGCATCGCCGACGACGGAGCCATCTATGCCGCCAGCCGGCAGACAACCACCAGTCTGAAGTACGCCATCTATCGCTGGGCCAGCGAAACCTCCGCCGTCTCCGTCGCTTACGGCCCCACGACTGTTGGAACACTCCCCTTCGGTTACGATTTCAGCGTGCGCGGGGCCGGCGCCAAGACCCAGATGATCGTGGGGCAGGGGACCACCCCCGCTGGCGGCTCTTACGCGCTCCTCTTTTCCACGGCCAACGGCTCCGCCTTCTCGTTCAGCGCCTTCGGGCCGATCGCCGGGAACAGCGACTACTACGGGGGCATCGCCTTCGGCTCCAATGGCACATTCTATGCCGGTGGGTTTCCCTCAACCACGCTGGAATACGTGAATTATAGCAATAAAACCAGCTTGGCGTCTTATCCGTTGGCGCCCCAGACCGGCTTGGCCTTCGGCCCTCTCGGCGTTGACCTGGCCAACGGGCGCGCCATTATCCTGGGCACCAGCACGACCTCCGGCGCGGGCCATAGCGTGAACCTGTTTGAGCTGGGCGCCCTCGCCGGCGGCGCCAACAGCCCGACGAACACCTTCTACACGGGCAGCACCAACGCCAACCCGGGCGGTTGCGGCTCCGTCGCCTTCACACCCAACGGCTCCTACGCGTTCGTCCTGGATTCCCAGAACGGCATCAGCACCTACGGGTTGAACCTGAAATCCGCCACGGTGCCCCTGCTCGCCGCCGCCAGCCACATCCAAACCGGCCCCGGCAGCAACTACACCATCCGCTACTCGGGCGGTGAGGCCGTGAATTACGTCCTCTGGAAGTCCCTGACGGCAAACGCCGCCATGAGCACCTGGACCGCGATAGCCACCAACAGCGGCTCCGTAAGCAGCAGCAACTTCGTGGTGACGCCGAGCGGCGCGCAGACCTTCTACCGCGTCAGCAGCCGCGGCTACTAATATCGGGCAAATCCCTGCAGCCGCAGCCAGAAGACGCAGTCGGCCGTCCACGGATGCCGCCTGGCGGGATTCCAGTCGCGCGTGCCAAGGCCGAGTCCATGGGGGCCTTTCTGGTAGATGTGCAGGTCGAAGGGCACCCCGGCCTTGCGCAGGGCCTCGGCAAAAAGCAGGCTGTTCTCCACGGGCACCACGGGGTCCGCGTCCGTGTGCCATATAAAGCAGGGCGGCGTATTCGTCTTCACCTGCAGGTCGCTGGATAACTCGCGCGCCAGCTCAGGGGAGGGGGCCGGGCCAAGCAGGTTGTTCTTCGAGCCCTGGTGCACGAACGGCCCGACCATCGCGATGACCGGGTAGCAGAGGATGCCCAGGTCCGGACGCGAGCTGACGCGCTCAAGGGGGTCGGCGGCGTCGGCGTTGCCGGCATCGAAGTGGGTCAGCAGCGTCGAGGCAAGATGCCCGCCGGCGGAAGAGCCGATAATGCCCACGCGCTTTGGGTCCAGCTTCCATTCTTCGGCCCGGGCGCGGACGGTGCGCAGGGCGCGAGCGGCGTCCTGAAGCATCGCCGGATGGTGATAGCCGCCGGTCGCGAGACGATACTTCAGCACGAAGCCGGCGATGCCGTTCTCGTTCAGCCAGCGGGCGTACTGTGCGCCTTCATGCTCGGCGAGCCCGCCGTAGCCGCCCCCGGGGCAAATGACGATGGCCGCGCCGCTAGCCTTATCCGGGGCCGGCAAATACGGGGTCAGGGTGGGGATGTCCTTGTCCTGCTCTCCCAGCGCGCCGGGCGCGCCG
>DATKNZ010000440.1:0-24101 GCA_035541055.1 Candidatus Acidiferrum sp.
ATGGCCACGCTCTACGACGACACCCCCTGGGGCCAGTGCGGCAACGTGGACTGCGGGCAGATGGCGGCATGGTATGTGTTCAGCGCGCTGGGCTTCTATCCCGTGACCCCGGCCAGCGGCATCTACATTATCGGCAGCCCGGTGGTGAAGGAAGCGGTGGTGTGCCTGGACGCGAAGAAGTATGGCGGGCGGAAGTTCATCGTGCAGGCCGAGAATAACAGCGCGAAGAACATCTACATTCAGTCGGCGTGGCTCAGCGGCAAGCCGCTCGCGCGGGCCTGGCTGACCCACAGCGAGATCACTGCCGGCGGCGTGCTGCGCCTGGTGATGGGGCCCAAGCCCAACCGCGAGTGGGGCCGGGCCCAGGAGGCGCGCCCGCCAGCCACCATGCCCGAGGGCTTCCAATACCGGGAGTTGCCGCCGCCATCAGACGATAAGCCGGTGGTGCTCGCCCTGCCAATCCGCGTCGTGTGCGGGGCCGACCACCCGGTCGAGTCTTTCGTTCCCGACCCGAACCTGCTCTTTGGCGGCGTGAACCATAAGGAGGTCGCCATAGACACCAGTGCCGCGCACGCCGCGCCGGCCGGCGTGTACCAGACCGAGCGCTACGCCAAGGACCTCTCCTGCACGTACCCGGTGCCCAAGAGCGGGCGCTACCTCGTTCGACTGCACTTTGCCGAGATCTTCGACAACGAAGCCGGAAAGCGCCGGGAAAACGTGCTGATTAACGGCCAACCGGTGCTGCAGGACTTCGACATTTATGCCGCTGCCGGCGGGTTGAACAAGGCCGTGGTGAAGGAGTTTGCGGGGATCACTCCCGATGCGCACGGGGACATCGTTATCCGGGTCAAGACCGTCCCCGAGAGCCCCGACAAGAACGCCAAGCTCTGCGGGCTGGAAATACTGGCGGCGGATGCGGGGCGGTGAAGTGGGACACCGGAATTGCCCTTTTAGGGAGCACGGTTAGCTTCGCCGGGTACCGGGCATTTCTCAGAGGAGAAATCCGAAATCCGAAGCTCGAAGTCCGAAACAATACCGAATAGGAAAGGGGAAATGTCCAAAACCTCCGCAGATGAGGCGTTTGGCCTGTTCTGTCATTGGAGCATTTGGATTCGTTTCGGATTTCGAGCTTCGGGTTTCGGATTTGGGAGGCTGGCGCGCAATAGTGCTGTTGGGATGGTCTCCCTTTCCCCATTCCCTTCCGCAGCCGACTGCTGCGGTCAGCCTTTGATCTCTAGCTGCGCGAAGGGGTTGTTGGCAAAGCCGCTGGACTTGGGCTCTTCGGGCTGCGGCTGACGTTCGCGCTCGATGCGCGCCGGAGCCGGGGCCCGGACGGGTTCCGGGCGGAGGGCCGCCGCGGGGATCGGCTCGGCACCATCGCCCTGGGTGGGGCTTTTTGCCCGCTTGTTCCGGGGCAAGGGGCTGATCATCACGTTGAGGCCGCGGCCAATCAGCTTGGGCTCGAAATCGGGATGGCCGTAGCCAGCGATCTGCTCCAGGAACTTCTGCACCACCTGGAAGCCATACTCCGTGTGCGCCATCTCGCGACCCCGGAACTTGAGGGTGACCTTTACCTTCATGTCTTCGCACAGGAACCCGATGGCGTTCTTGAGCTTCACGCTCAGGTCGTGCGGGTCAATCTTCGGGCTGAGCTGCACCTCTTTGACCCGGTTGGCATGCTGGTGCTTCTTGGATTCCTTGTCGCGTTTGGCCTGCTCGTAGCGGAACTTGCCGTAGTCCACCAGGCGGCACACCGGCGGCGTCGCGTTGGGAGCGATCTCGACCAGGTCCACCCCCTCGGCGCGGGCTTGCGTCAGCGCCTCCCCCAAGGTGAGCACGCCAAGCTGCTTGCCATCGGCCCCGATGACCCTGACCTCGCGGGCACGGATTTTCCCATTAACCCTGACGAACGGACCAGAAGAAGAAGAATTGCGGGAAGAGAAAGGGCGACTCAAGACACCCTCGCCGGTTGAGATCTATTCATGCAGCTTTGGCTGAACCATACTCGTACACCGTCATTATAGATTATAAACTACAACGCGTAAATACCCCTAAAGCTGCGCCTTGGCAAGCAAATACTTAGGGCTCAGCCAGTATTTTAGCGCGCTCCGCCTGATACTGTTCCGGGGTGATCTGGTCGGCGCGATACTTCTTGAGCAACTCCTGCAGGCGCTGCTCCTTGTCGGCGGAGATGGGCAGCGGCGGGGCCTCGATGGGCTGGTAGGTTGCGCCTTTCTTCATGGCGGGCGCGTTCGTGCCGCCGGGCTTGGTCCCGTGCTTCTCGGCCTTGGCTTTAGCCTCGGCCTCCTTGCGCGCCTTGGCGTCGGCCTTCTTCTTGGCTTCGGCTTCGGCCTTGGCTTTCTTCTCCGCTTCCTTGCGCGCCTTGGCTTCGGCTTCAGCCTGCTTCTTGAGCTCCGCCTTGTTGGTCACGACCAGGGGGGAAGTGGCGGTGGGGGGGGGTGCCTGCGTCGCATACCACTGATACGCCAACGGCGGAGTGCGGGGGGAAGTGGCGGTGGGCGGGGGTGCCTGCGTCGAGGTGGTGTCGGCCCGGATGGACAGGGCCGCCGAAGCCAGGAGGGCCGCTAACACTGCCCGGTAGCATCGTAGGAGTTGCATGGGGGCCTTATTACGTAAAATCAGGCATCAACGCAATAGCTTTCCGGAACTTACATAGCCGCCAGGCACTTGCCTCTCCCAGGCGCCGCGCCAGGGGTAGAGCACCACCGAGCGCAGCCGAAGCTGCCGGACCCGGGGGCGGCCGACCTTGATGCGCTGCCGGGCATCGAGCACGTTGTGGGTGCGAAGGAGTTGGAGCGTTTCCCAGCCGATCAGGACCGGCCAGGAACAGGCCAGCCGCAGCCGGACGGCGCGCCGCGGCAGCGCGTTGGTGTATTCCCAGCCGGCGCGCAGGTGCCCCTCGGCCCGGTCCAGGTAGGTGTTGTAGAGGGGGCGCAGCCGAGGTTCGTTGGCGGGGTCGAGGAGGTCGGCGGGCGTGAGGCCCAGCGAAGCCAGCGGCTCCGCCGGCAGATAACAACAGCCGCGGCGCAAGTCAGCCGGCACATCGCGGAGGATGTTCACGAGCTGGAGCCCCTTGCCAAAGCGCACCCCGGTGGCGAGCAGGCGCTCGGCATCCAGCCCGGCCTGCGGGAACAGGTGCGCCAGGCAAAGCCGGGTCCAAAACTCCCCAACGCACCCCGCTACGCGGTAGGTGTAGTCCTCCAGCTCCTGGTCTGTGCGCAGGGACGCGATGGCCCGCTCCGTAGCACCGCCGAAGCGCTGCAGGTCCAGCTCCTGCCCGCTGGTGATGATCCGCAGCACGGCCAGAACGAGTTCCCGGTCCGCGGGGGAGAGAGCTTGCAGCAAACCCAGGCTGGTCTCGCACTGCTCCAGCAGGATGCGCTCGGCGGGCGCGCCCTGGTGACGGGCAAGCGTGCCGAGTTCAAGGGGTGCCTGGCGCTCCCCCTGGATGCGGGCGCGGAATTCCCGCAAGGATTGCAGCCGTTGCTCCAGGGGCACCAGTTCCGTGTCGGCGATGGTATCCGTCGTGCGCGCCAGCAGATATGCCAGGCTGATCTGCGGGCGGACTTTGCGCGGCAGCAGGTGCAGCGTGAGATAAAAGGAACGCGACACGTCGCGCAACAGGCCGGACAGCAGCTCTGTTTCGGGAAGTGCCATGAGCCGGGGCCGGGTGCAACGCCTTCGGCGGTGGGCTTAGCTGAGTGCCTCGCGCCACCGCGCCAATTGGCGGCGCAGTTCCCGAGTGCCTGGGGCACCGGGCATTTCGCGGCGGGCCAGCGCGCGGCTCAGGTCAAAGACCTTGAGCACGCCGGAGTCAAAGCGTTTCTCCACGGCCTGGAATTCGGCCAGCGTCAGTTCGTTAAGGCGTTTGTGCTGCTCCTCCGCCCGGGCCACCAGGGCCCCGACGGCGTGGTGCGCCTGGCGAAACGGCACGCCCTTCCGGACCAGGTAATCCAGCACGTCGGTGGCCAGCAGCGCCGGGTCGCGCACGGCGGCCAGGCACTCGCCGCGGTTCACCGAAATGTTCCAGAGCATTGCTGTACAGATGCGCACGCAGGCGCGCACCGTATCGCTGGCGTCGAACAGCCGCTCCTTGTCCTCCTGCAAGTCGCGGTTATAGGTCATCGGCAGGCCCTTGAGCAGCGTCAGCAGGGAGACCAGGTCGCCGATCACGCGGGCGCTCTTGCCCCGTATCAGCTCGGCCACGTCGGGGTTCTTCTTCTGCGGCATGAGCGATGAGCCCGTGGTAAAGGCATCCGCGATGCGAATGAAGCCGAACTCCGCGCTGGACCACAGCACCAGGTCTTCGGCCAGCCGGGACAAGTGCACCCCCAGCAGGGCGGCGATGCTGCAATACTCGATCGCAAAGTCGCGGTCGCTCACGGCATCCATCGAGTTCTGCGTGAGCCGCGCCCGCCCGCGCGCGTCCACGAATCCCAGCAGCTCGGCGACCAGCGCCCGGTTCAGCGGCAAAGTGGACCCCGCCAAAGCGCCGCTCCCCAGGGGACAGACATTGACGCGCTGGAGCGACTCCTGCAGCCGCTGCCGGTCGCGCTCCAGCATCTCGAGGTAGGCCAACAGGTGATGGGCCAGGTAAACCGGCTGGGCGCGTTGCAGGTGCGTGTAACCGGGGATGAGCACATCCAGGTTGCGCGCGCCCAGCTCCAAGAGCGCCCGCTGGAGCATCCGCAGCTCCCGCAGCAGGCCCCAGGTTTCCTCCCGCATCCAGAGCCGCACGTCGAGCGCCACTTGGTCATTGCGCGAGCGCCCCGTGTGCAGCTTGGCCCCCGCAGGCGCCCGGCGCGTCAGCGCTTGCTCGATGTTCATGTGGACGTCCTCGGCTTCGGGGTCCCAGCGGAACTTCCCGGCCGCGATATCTTTGCCAATGGCATCCAGCCCCCGGATGATGGCGCGCAGTTCCTGCCGCGTGAGCAAGCCGATCTCCCGGAGCATCGTCGCATGGGCGATGGAACCGGCGATGTCGTGCCGCCACAGGCGCTTGTCGAACGAGATGGATTCCGTGAACCGCGCGACGGCCGGCGCCGGGCCGTCCTGGAACCGTCCGCTGCGGGACAAGGGACTGGTCTTTCTCATGCGCTTCAACCTGTGCCGAATGTGGGCCGGAGCCCGGGAAAAGTCACGGCTAAATGCAGGGCCAACCCGGGGATGGAACGACCTCGCTTCACCAAGACGAGCCTGGGCCCAAGGCAATTACACTGGTATGGCCCTGGCGAGGGCCAGGCGAGGGTCCGGTGTGTCTCCCATGGGGCCCGGGCCACATGGGAGACACACCGGGCACTCACCGGGGCCACATCGGGCCGACACCCTGCGCCCTCGGGCCAAATGGGACTGCTGGCAACCGGCTTCGCGGCTTTTTTGATGCCGCACATGCTGGCTTTCGCTAGTTTGAGCCTACGATGCCGGCATCACAGACACGGCGGGCCACGACGGCGGCAGCCAACGAGCCCGATTCCAGCGCGCCGCGCGGCGCCGGGGAACAGGGCTTGCGCCGGCGCGGCCCCCTGTGCCTGTGCCTGGCGCTCGTCACGCTGGCAGTCTACCTGCCGACGGCGCGCAACGATTTCGTCAACTACGACGACTCGGATTACGTCACCGAGAACCGGCATGTAAAGGCTGGCCTGACCCTGGAAACTGCCTCTTGGGCCTTCAAGACCCGCCATGCCAGCAACTGGCATCCGCTGACCTGGCTGTCGCACGCCCTCGATTGCCAGCTCTTCGGCGTCAATGCCCCACCGATGCACCTGGTCAGCGCTCTGCTCCACGCGGCGAATACGGTCCTCCTGTTCCTGGTGCTGCGCGGCCTGACTGGCGCGCTGTGGCGCAGCGCCCTCGTAGCCGCACTATTCGGCCTGCACCCGCTGCACGTGGAATCAGTAGCCTGGATCTCCGAGAGAAAGGACCTGCTCAGCGGCTTGTTCTTCCTGCTCACAATCTGGGCCTATGGGCGCTATGCGCAGGGCCGAAGGCCGAAGGCCGAAGACCGAGAGAAGCCCGAAGCCCGAAGCCCGAAGCCCGAACAACCGGCCCATGAGGCTGCAGACCACGCAACACCTTCCACGCTTCACGCTTGGCGCTACTACGCCCTGGCTCTCCTCTCGTACGCGCTCGGGCTCATGAGCAAACCGATGCTCGTGACCACACCCTTCGTGCTGCTCTTGCTGGACTACTGGCCGCTGGGCCGCCTGGCGAGTCTTGAGCCCCAGGTCCAAGGTCTGAAGTCCGCGCAACCCGCAACACGTAATACGGGCGACGCACCGTGCATCCCGGAGCACACTCGTAAATCGTATAACGCAATCCGTATACTGCTGGAGAAGGTTCCCTTCCTCGCTTTGAGCATTGGCTCCAGCATCGTCACGTTCCGGGTGCAGCGCGCCGGCGGCGCCGTGTCCACCGTCCTGACGTTCGGCCAACACATTGCCAACGCCCTCGTCTCGTATGGCCGCTACATCCGCAAGATGTTCTGGCCGGATGACCTCTCGGTGCTCTATCCGCATCCGGGCCATTGGCCGTGGTGGCAGGTCCTGGCCTGCGCAGCTTTGCTGGCCGCTGTCACCGTGCTCGTTGCGCTGACCCGCCGCACGCGGCCGTACCTGCTCGTGGGCTGGCTGTGGTTCCTGGGAACCTTGGTGCCGGTGATCGGCCTGGTGCAGGTCGGCATCCAATCCATGGCCGACCGCTACACCTATATCCCGTTGATCGGCCTGTTCATCATGCTCGTGTGGGGCCTGGGCGAGCTCGCTGCCGCCCGTTTGCCCGCCGACTTGCGCCGGAGCGCGCCGACTGCCGCTGCCGGACTGGCCCTGGCCGGTTGCGCGGTCATGACGTTCCGGCAGGTCCACTATTGGCAGAACACAGAGACCCTCTTCCGGCGCGCGGTGCAGGTGACCAAGGACAATTACCTGGCGCACAACAACCTGGGCTTCTACTACTCCGCCAAGGGCCGAAAGGCCGAGGCGATGCAGGAATACCAGCTCTCCCTCAAAATCAACCCTTCCTACGAAGACGCCCTGAACAACCTGGGCTACGCGCTGGCGGGCGAGAGAAAGTTCACCGAGGCCATTCCCCTTTACGAAGCGGCCCTGCGCACCCGGCCCAAAAACGCTGAAGTTAATAACAACCTCGGCAATGCGTTGTCTGAGACCGGCAAGCTGGATGACGCCATCCGGCACTACTTGATTGCCCTGGAGCAGAACCCGGAGCACGCCGACGCCCACAACAATCTCGGCATCGCCCTGTGCATGAAGGGCAAACTGGACGAGGCCATCCCGCACTTCCAGGCTGCCATCCGCTACAAGCCCGACTACGCCAGCGCCCACAGCAACCTGGGCAACGCGTTGGCCGCCCAGCACAAGCTGGACGACGCCATCAAGGAGTACCAGGTCTGCTTGCGCCTCAAGCCCGACGACCCGCAGGGGCATAATAACCTTGGCAACGCGCTCATGGAGAAAGGCCGGACCGACGAGGCGATGCGCCAGTACGAGGAAGCTCTGCGCCTTAACCCCGACAATAACCCCGAGGCCAATTACAACCTGGCGCTGGCACTGGTCCGACAGGGCAAGCGCGAAGAGGCCATCCGCCATCTCGAGGCCGCTCTGCGCGCGAAACCCGACTACCCGGAAGTCCGGCGCGAACTCCAGTTGCTATCTGCCCCACAGCCTCCCCGCGCAGAACCAAGCCGCTGACTCAACGCAAAGTGCCCGTGTTGCGCATTGCGTGTTGCGTGGACACGGAACACGCAACACGCAACAGGGCAAACGCCGGCTGCCGGCGCCTTACCGGGAGTTGGGAAACTTCACGGTCACCGTGGTCGTAGAGCCGCGCTCGCTTTGAATGGTGAGCGTGCCGCCGTGCAGCTCCGTCAACCGCTTCGCAATGGTCAGCCCGAGTCCCAGCCCCTGCTGCTCCTGCATCTTGCGGTCAAACTGCATGTAGGCGCCCACCTTGGTGATGTGCTCCGTCGAAAAGCCGCGGCCCCGGTCGGACACCGAGAGCGCCACGCCGTTGGGCAGCGCAAACAGCGCCACGCGCACCGGGCGACCAGCCTCGGAAAACTTAAAGGCGTTCTGCACCAACTCCTCGACGATCTTGGCCAGGTAGTCCTCAGATAGCGGCATCGGGTGCTCGCCCAGCTCCAGGGCCAGGTCCTCCGCCCGCCTCGCAGCGACTGCCTGGTCCCGGGCACATTCTTCGATCAAGTGCGCCGGCGCGGGCGTTTGTTTCTGCCGCAGAGCGCTGACCTTCTGCGGGTCCGCCCCCAGCAACTCGATCTGCGCATAGATCAGGAAGTTCTCGACCAGCCGCTCCAGCCGCCTGCCCGACTCGTAGATCACCTGGCCCATCTCCGCAATTTCCCCCGGCTGCAGCGTGGCCGCATCCGCCTTGAGGATTTCGCCATAAGCCAGGATGCCGTTCAGCGGCGTCCGCAGCTCATGGGGCAGCATCAGGCTGATATTGTCGCGCAGATCAGCCAGCTTGCGTTCCGCCTCCTGCCGCAGCGTCTGCGCCTTCTTCAGCCGGGCGTCCACCGCCGCATAGAGGGCTTCGATGGCGAAGGGCTTGGGCAGGTAATCATCCGCGCCCAGCTCCATGCCATGGCGCATGCCGGCGTTGTCCGCCAGCCCGGTCATCAGGATAAAAGGTATTGCCGACGTGGCCGGCTCCTGGCGCAAGGCGGAGAGGGTATGGTAGCCGTTGAGCTTCTCCATGTTCACATCACACAGGATGAGGTCAGGCAGTTCGCGCCGCGCCACGTCGATCCCCGTGGCGCCGTTGGCGGCCTCCACGACGTCAAACCCCTTCTCCCGCAGAGCCATTCGCACCATCTCGCGCAGCCATACTTCGTCGTCTATGACCAGTATCTTTTTCATCTCGCAAGCACCGCTACGTTACAGGTCCAGGCTGCCCCAAACCTACGCCGCCTCAGGGCAGCCGGACTCCGTGTCCCAAAGCGGGACAAGGGTAGGACATCCGCCGTCGCGATGTCCACCCGCAATGAGGCAACAGGCCGTTCCGCCTGTTCTGCCGGGTTAAAGCAAGTCCCTTGCCCAACACGCACGGCTCAAATGTGAGAATTCCAACGCTTTGCGCCTTCGCCCCTTCGCGCCTTTGCGTTAAACGTCTCCGCCGCCCAAGCCCAACCCCGCAGGTAACAGGATTGTCATCCAGCCGTCATGGCCTTGTCACGAGCATTTGCTGCACTGCCTGCAGCCGGTTATGCTGCCGGCCTCACAGAATATTATTATGAAGATCAACCATATCATCAGTTCGTTAATCACAGTCGGCGTCCTGGCGGTCGGCCTCACCGCCTGCACGACGGAAAAAGAAGGCCACAACGCCTCTGAGGCGGAACTGGCGGCGCAGGCAAAGGTTAGCCGCGCTGACGCGGAGAAGATCGCCCTGAACAGGGTGCCGGGCGGCACCATCAAGGAAGCCGAGCTCGAGAAGGAAAAGGGCAAGCTCATCTGGTCCTTCGACATCGCCACCCCGGGCACCAGGGACATCACCGAGGTTAATGTGGACGCTATGACCGGCGCCGTCGTGGACGTCTCGAAGGAAACTGTGGCCGAGCAGGAGAAAGAGAAGAAGGCCGAAGCCAAGGGCAAGAAAGAGAAGGAAGACGAGGACGAGAAGGAAGACAAGAAGTAGGGCCTTCGGCAGGGAGTCTTGAGTCTAAGGTCTGAAGCCTGGAGCCGCCACGGACTGGACGACTCAAGACGTTAGACTTTAGACTCAAGACTAAGAACCGTGCGCGTGCTGGTCGTTGAAGACGAGAAGAAGACCGCCTCGTTCATCCGCAAGGCCCTGCAAGCGGAAGGCTTCGCCGTGGACGTCTGCCATAACGGCGACGAGGGGCTGGCCGCGGCGCGCGCGACGCCCTTTGACGCCATCGTCCTCGACATCATGCTCCCGGGCCGCGACGGCCTGAGCATGTTGCGCCAGTTGCGCGAGCGGCAAAACCACACCCCCATCCTGCTGCTCTCCGCCCGCGGCGAAGTCAACGAGCGCGTCGAAGGGCTCAACGCCGGGGCGGACGATTACCTGCCCAAGCCGTTCGTCATCGCCGAGCTGGTGGCCCGTGTGCGCGCGCTGGGCCGGCGCGGCGCCGACTCTCAGCCCCTGGTGCTCCGCCTGGCCGACCTGACGCTCGATACGGTCACGCACCAGGCGCGGCGGGGCGAGGTCAGCATCGAACTCACCGCGCGGGAATACCGGCTGCTCGAGTTCCTCATGCGCTCGCCGGGCCGGATTTGCGGCCGCATGACCATCCTGGAGAAGGTCTGGGACTACGACTTCGACCCCGGCAGCAACCTGGTGGACGTCAACATCATGCGCCTGCGGGAGAAGATTGACGCCGACTTCGCGCCCAAGCTCCTGCACACCGTGCGCGGCATTGGCTACGTGATGAAGGAGACGCAGTGAGCATTCGCACCCGGCTGACCCTGTGGTATGCCGGCACGATGTTGGTCGCCTTGGCAGCCATGGCCCTGCTGACGCATCACCTGTTCGCCCCCGAGCCAAAGCCCGCTGCACCCGCCCCGCAGGAAGAAGGGGACGAAAACGACGCCGGCGACGTGCTCCAGATCATCCTGTGGTGCGGCGTCCCGGCCCTCGGTCTGGCCCTGGCCGGCGGTTGGTGGATGATGCGGCGCGCCCTGGCCCCTGTCGCGGCCCTGACCCGCGCCGCCGAACAAATCGACGAGCACAACCTCTCCGCTCCCCTGCCCCGCACCGGCAGCCACGACGAGCTGGACCGCCTCACCGAGGTCTTCAACGCCATGACCCAGCGGCTGGATCGCTCCTTCGCGCGCATCCGCGAGTTCACCCTGCACGCCTCCCATGAGCTCAAAACCCCGCTCACCGTCATACACGGCGAGTTGGAGACCGCCTTGCAGGACAGCACGCTGACCTCCGCGCAAAAGGAACGGCTCGAAAGCGAGCTGGACGAAGTCCGCCGCCTGGCCAAGATCGTGGACGGCCTCACCTTGCTCACGCGCGCGGACGCCGGCCAGGTCCCGCTCGCCCGCGAACCGGTGCGGCTGGATGAGTTGGTCCGCGAAGCCTGCGCCGATGCCCAGAGCCTCGCCCGGCCCCGCGCCATCCAGGTCAGCCTGACGGCCTGCGATCAACTCACCCTTACCGGCGACCGCCACCGTCTGCGCCAGTTGCTCCTCAACCTCAGCGACAACGCCATCAAGTACAATGTGCCGCAGGGAACCGTCACCATGAGCCTGCGTCAGTCCGGCCAGGCGGCCGAGTTGACCATCGCCAACACCGGCCCGGGCATCCCACCGGACGTGCAGCCGCGAGTCTTCGACCGCTTCTACCGTGGCGACTCCAGCCACAGCCATGCCGTCGAAGGCTGTGGCCTGGGCCTCAGCATTGCCCAATGGATTGTCGCCGCCCACGGAGGCACCATTGGGATTACCTCAGAGCCAGATCGCCTTACGACCGTCACCGTGCGCCTGCCCGCCTGCGTGGCGGAGAGCGCCAGTCCTTCTAAGTAACTAAAAGTTACCTCCTCCTGCCCACCACTTCGGTGGTTGTTTGGCTAGGCCGCAGCATTGCACGATGTCCTGCCGGCTTCCGAGGCTGCTGCGCCCAAGGACGGGCGCCCTCCTTTCCCGCTCATCCCAGAAAAAAGTGTCTCCTTTTGGCGCTGGCGGACATAAACGGGCAAAGGCTGATTGCGGAAAGCTGCGATGCCTGGTGGTGCTCGTCAACGACAACACGGAAAAGCTCTTATGAAGAACCTGACTACCAAAGCCATGGTGTGCGCCCTCGTGGGCCTGGCGGCCACTGTATCCGCTCAAGATGTTTATTCAGGCAATATCCTCGGCTACGCGACCAACGGAGCGGGCTTTGCGTTCTCGCCCGTGACCGGTGTCTCGGTCACCGCACTCGGATACGTGGGCACAGACATTCTCAACGCTCCCTACGAGGTCAGCCTCTGGGATGCCTCCGGAGACCAATTGGCATCCGCCCTGATCTCGACCAACAACACCCTGTCCGGTCCGGGCTACTTTCAATCTACGTCGCCCCTGGCCCTTACCGCCGGCAACACGTACTACCTGGGAGCGGTCCGGCCCGACATTGGCTTGTGGCTTGGGAATGTGATCATCAGTTCCGGTCCCGAGGCCGACGGCACCTTTGAGGTCGCGCCCCAGATCACCTATCTGGGCTGCGCTGCCACGACCGACACCAATGGAGTGTTCCCGGGTTTCGTGGGCGACTCGAGCACCCTGTTCGTCGGCGCCGATTTTGCATTCCAGCTTCCGTCCGGAGGCGTTGATACCTCGGTGCTCGGCTCAGAGGTTCCGGAGCCAGCGGTCCCGGCGCTGGCCGGCTGCGCGCTGGCCGCGGTGTGGCTAGGCCGAAGACGCAGTTCCCCTGTGCCGCCCCTTCCATCTGCTGGGGGTTCACGGGGAAGACCCGCATCGTAATCTCTTGCTGGCACCGCCCTGCTCTGGCCTAATGAACCCATGCCGAAGGAAACCCCTCGCTGGCGCTTTCTCTCCTTCTCGGGCTATGGCGGTAAAGGAGAAACCGACGCAACCTGCCCTTGCCCGGCGCCGCTCGGGTGGCGCACTACGCCCTTGCTCCTACCCTGGCTGATTTGCGCGGCGGGTTTGCTTTCGCTGCCCACCGCGGCTCATGCCGGCGAGCGCCAGGTCTTGAAAGGTCATGTCCCGGCGCCCGCGCGTTACCTGCAGCCACGCGAACGGCTGGCTCCCACGAACCGGCTTGAGTTGGTCATCGCTCTCCCCCTGCGCAACCGCCCGGCGCTGGAGGACCTGCTCCACGCTCTATACGACCCGGGCAGCACCCATTACCATCGCTACCTGACGCCCAGCCAGTTCGCCGACCAGTTCGGCCCCACACCACAGGACTATGCGGCGGTCATCCAGTTCGCCACCGCTAACGGCCTGAAGGTGACCGGCACGCATCCCAACCGCACAGCGCTAAACGTCAGCGGCAGCGTAGCGGACATTGAGAAGGCGCTGCACGTGAAGCTCCACCGCTATGAGCATCCCACCGAGGCTCGCACATTCTATGCGCCGGACTCCGAGCCTTCACTGGACCTGCAGGTCCCCGTCCTCATGGTCGCCGGGCTGGATGACTTCCGCCTGCCGCGTCCGGCCGGGCTGAGACTGACACCCCTTGGGCAATCAGGCGGCGTGGCGCCTGAGGGGTTCGGCTCCGGCCCGCGCGGCTTTTTGATGGGCCGGGACTTCCGGGCCGCCTACGCGGAAGGCGTCACGCTCAACGGAGCCGGGCAGGCAATCGGGCTGATGGAGTTCGACGGCTACTACACGAACGACATCGTGGCCTACGAGAACCTGGCGGGACTGCCGACTGTGCCCCTCACCAACGTGTTGATCGGCCTCTTCAACGGCCGGCCCGGCGGCGGCAATGCGGAAGTCGTGCTGGACATTGATATGGCGATTTGCATGGCGCCAGGCCTGTCCAAGGTGATCGTCTATGAGGCCAGCCTGGCGGCCAATCCCTACGATGTCCTGAACCGGATGGCCAACGACACCAACAGCCTGGGTCAGGTCGTCGCCCGCCAACTCAGCTCTTCCTGGACGTGGTCAATCGCCTCGACCGAGGCCCAGAACCAGGTGTTCCAGCAGTTCGCCGCGCAGGGACAGTCATTCCTCCAGGCCTCGACGGACGACGGCGCATATTGCGGCGTTGCTTGCGTGCCCGGGACGCCTGCGGACAATCCCAACGTCACCGTGGTAGGCGGAACCACCCTGACCACCGCCAGCCCCACCGGCGGATGGGTTTCGGAGAAAGCGTGGAGTTATTTCCCCGGCCAGCAGGCGGCGACAGGTGGAGGTTTCGGCACCAACTACGCCATCCCGAGCTGGCAGCAGGGCATTGACATGACCCTGCCCGGGGGCTCGACCAGCCTGCGCAACAGCCCGGATGTCGCCTGCGTGGCGGATGGACTCTGGCTCGTCGCCGACAACGGCCAGCAATACAACGGCGCCGGAACCAGCGCCTCGGCGCCGCTGTGGTGTGGATTGGCAGCCCTTGTCAACCAGCAGGCCCAGATAGATGGCCAGCCGCCCCTCGGCCTGTTGAACCCCGTGCTATACGCCATTGGCAAGTCTTCCCTGTACGCCTCCACCTTTCATGACATTACCTCGGGCAACAACACCAACACCTGCTGTGCCGCGAACCTGTTCTACGCCTGCCCGGGTTACGACCTCTGCACCGGGTGGGGAACGCCCATCGCCGGCAATCTCATCCCGGCGCTCCTCGCACCGCCGGTGCCCCTGACCATCACGCCGACCGTGCCCCTCGCCTTCAGCGGCCCCCTCGGCGGCCCGTTCCAGCCGGCGGCGGGGACGTTCGTGCTCACTAATGATACCAGCGTGCCGATCAGTTGGACTTTGACCCGCACCAACCCGTGGATCAAGGCGTTGCCTAACACGGGCACCCTGACCAACGGCGGCCCATCGGTCTCGGTGACGGTGACGCCGAGCCCTTCCGCCACGAACCTGCCCGTCGGCAGCTACACGGCGGTGCTGTGGTTCACGAACCTTAACGATGGCACGGGCCAGAGCCGCCTGGTGACGCTCGACGTCGTGGTCCCGCCGGTGATCGCTTCGCAGCCCGTCAGCCAGAGCGTGCTGGTCGGCCAGACAGCGACTTTCACCGTGGCGCTCTCGAACAGCGCCTCCTGCAGCTTCCAGTGGCTATACGATAACGGGTCGTATGTGACAAATCTCACGGACGGCGGCCCCATCTCGGGCGCGGCTTCCGGCACACTGTCCATCGCCAACGTGATGCCGGCTGACGCCGGAGCTTACCGGGTCACCGTAACCAACGCCGCGGGGAGCGTCACCAGCCAGCAGGCGTTCCTGGGCGTATTACCCTGGCGGCCCGTCATCACCACGCAGCCGACCAACGTCACTGCGCAAGCGGGGCAGGCGGTGACCTTTACGATATCGGCGGTTGGCAGCCCGCCCCTCTACTATCGCTGGCAAAGAAACGGCGTCCCGCTCAGCGAGGGTGGGAATGTCTCCGGCTCCGCCTCCCCCAGCCTAAACCTGCGAAGTGCTTCCCCCGCGGACGCGGCTACTTACTCCGTAAATGTGAGCAACGCGACCGGGCAGGCCTCGAGTTTGCCCGCGGTACTCACCGTGATCCCCATCACCGCGCCAGCGGCTGCGCTCACCACCGTGTACTCGTTCACCGGCGGCGCAGACGGCGCCAATCCCAATGCGCTCGTGCACGCCTCGAACCTCAGCTTCTATGGCACCGCGCAGTACGGCGGCAGCAATTACTCAGGCACCGTCTTCCAGCTCTCGCCCAATGGCGCCTTTTCAGTCGTTTACGCCTTCACGGGGACCAATGATGGCGCGACACCCCTGGCGGGCCTGATGCAGGGCCCGGACGGCAACTTCTACGGCACTACCTACCAGGGCGGCGCTTACGATAATGGCACCGCGTTCAGCCTCACTCCGGGCGGCGTGCTCTCCAATCTGATCTCCCTCAACATCACCAACGGCTCGTTCCCCTACTGCCCGCTGACGCTCGGGCCCGATGGCTACTTCTACGGCACCACTTACCAGGGTGGCGCAGGACGATCGGATTACGTCTTCAGGCCCGGCGAGGTGTTCAAGGTTTCCTCCGGCGGCTCGCTCACGCTGGTCCGCTCGTTCACCAACGGCCTGGATGGCGGCTTCCCTGCCGCAGGTGTGACCCTGGGCAGCGACGGCAGTTTGTATGGCATGACATCCCAGGGTGGCGCCCGGTCGAACGGCGTCGTATACAAGGTCACCGCCAACGGCCTCTTCACCACGCTTGCTGTTTTCAACAAGACGAACGGCTCGCTGCCGCTGGCAGAACTGGTGCAGGACGTGACCGGCAACTTCTACGGCACCACTGCCGGAGGCGGGGCGTACGGCAACGGAACGGCCTTCCGCATGAGCCCAACCGGCGTGCTTACCACCCTCTATTCATTTGGAGGCGGCGCTGACGGTAGCTATCCGGCCGCCGCGCTGCTCCTGGGCAGCGACGGGAACTTTTACGGCACCACGGCGTATGGGGGCGCATACGGCTATGGCACCCTGTTCCGCATGGGCCCGGACGGAACGCTCAACACCCTGGTCGCTTTCAACGGCTACGCCGGCGCCAACCCGCAAGCCGTCCTGACGCAGGATACCGACGGCAGCCTCTACGGCACCACGCAGAACGGCGGCGCGAACAACGTAGGGGTGATCTTCCATCTTGGGTTCACCGGCCCGCCCCAGATCACCGTCCAGCCCGCCAGCCAGTCGGTTTATGGGGGCGACACGGTCTTCCTGAGCGTGGTTGTGACCGGCGCCGGTCCGCTGAGCTATCAGTGGCAACAAAATGGCACGAGCCTGAGCGACACCGGCAATGTCTCGGGTTCCGGCGCCCGCGTCCTGACCCTCACGAACGTCGTCCTCACCAATGCCGGCAGCTACTCCGTCCTCATCAGCAATTCGGCCGGCTCGACCAACAGCGCCACGGCGGTGCTCCATGTGCTATCCTCCCCGCCGCTGATCGTTACGGCTCCAACCAACGTCTCACCCAACGCCTGCTCGATTGTCACGCTCAACGTCACCGCAGTCGGCAACAAACCCATCAACTACCAGTGGCAAAAGAACGGCGTCAACCTGGTGGACAGTTGCGGCATCTCCGGCTCAACCAACACCTCCCTCATCATCAGCAACATCACGCAGGCCGACAACGGCACCTACAACGTCGTGGTCAAAAACCCTCTGGGCACTACCAATGTTTCAGCCCTGGTAAACCTCGTTCCGAACACAGCCGCCTGCACCAGCCTCACCACCTGGCACTGGTTCAGCGGCGGCAGCGACGGCTCGGATGCCAGCGCGCTCTCCCAAGGCACCAACGGAGTTCTCTACGGCACCACATACAACGGCGGCGCCCACCCCTGGGGCACGGTCTTTAGCCTGACCACTAACGGCGCCTTTTCGACCCTCCTCTCGTTCGTCGAGACCAACGGCGCCAATCCTGCCGCCCCGCCCGTGCAGGGCGCCGACGGAAACCTGTACGGCACCACTGTCTTCGCCGGCCCCGCGGGCGCGGGGACTGTCTTCGCCATGACAGCCGGCGGCGCGCTCAGCACCGTCTATCCGTTCAGCGGCGGCGCCGACGGGGCGAATCCCTACGGGCCACTGTTACAGAGCGTGGACGGCAATCTCTACGGCATGGCCAGTGCCGGCGGCACTTCTGGCTTCGGCTGCGTCTTCCGCGTCAGCCCAAACGGCGCGTTCACCAACCTCCACTCCTTCACTGGCGGATTGGATGGACAATCCCCTAAAGGCGGGCTCGTCCAGGCGGCTGACGGCAACTTCTATGGCCTGACCCCCACCGGCGGCGCTTCGGGGCAAGGGAACTTCTTCCGCATCACGCCCACTGGAGCGCTCACCACGCTCTACTCCTTCACTGGCGGCAACGATGGGGGTGCCCCCGCTCCTCCGCTCGCGCTGGGCAGTGACGGGAACTTCTACGGAACCGCAACCCAGGGCGGCCTCGGCAGGCGTGGAACCGTCTTCAAGCTAACTCCGTCCGGCACGCTGACCACGCTGCATGCCTTCGGCGACTTGATCCTTCACGATGGGATCTACCCCTTGGGCGGCGTCGTGCAGAGCAGCGATGGCAACCTCTACGGCACCACGTACGCCGACTACCAGGCGGGCTATGGCACCGTGTTCCGAGTCTCACCCGACGGCAGCACCTTCGCCACGCTCGTTTACTTCGATGGCTGCGACGACGGGTCCCGTCCGCAGACCGCCCTGTTTGAGGACGCCGCCGGCGACCTGTACGGCACGACGAGCGCCGGCGGCCCATGCCAGGGCGGCCAGGGCACCGTCTTCCAGCTTACCGTCGGCTGTGCCCCGCAAATCATCACGCAGCCGGCAAGCCAGGCCGTTAGCATCGGCGCCAACGTGCAATTCAGCGTGGCCGTGACCGGCGCCCGACCGCTCTACTACCAGTGGCAGCGAAACGGCACGAACCTGCTGGACGGCGGCAATATCTCCGGCTCCACTAATCGCTCCCTGAACCTCGCCGCCGTCTCTCTGGCCGACGCCGCCACCTACTCCGTCAACGTCAGCAACAGCCTGAGCGCAGTGCCCAGTTCCCCCGCGCACCTGACGGTGGTCTATCCGCCGGTCTTCCTGTCGGCCACGGCCTCGAACTGCACGCTCGCCCTCACCTACAGCACCATCCCCGGGCAGAAGTACCGGCTCCAGTACAAGTCCACGGTCACCAACTCCACATGGGCACCCCTGGGGCCGTTCGTATTCCCCACGAGCAACACCGTGACCGCCTACGACAACCCGTGCACGAACTCGCAGCGGCTGTATCGCGTGGTCCTCATGCCGCAGATCCAGTAGCGGGCGGCGTTGTGCAGTTCACACAGTATAGGTGTACAAAACCTGTTACTTGCTCCGGCATGAGTGGAAGTCCTTCAGCACAAGGCACATGTGGAATAGCGCGGTCATTTCTTCGGGCTCCCGCTGCATTCTCTGACCCGAAACCCACCCGCGAGGTCCGATATGGCAATCTGGAGCCCTTAACGCCAAAAACGCCGGAAAAACTACTATACCTTGTGTAGCGGCTCAGCAGCGTGCCCCTATAGGTGGTGTACTTTGGGCTACCTCGTTCTGCCTTCCTAAAAGGGCGTCAGAAGCCGGGAGGAACGCCATTCGGGTGCTTTCGCCGAGAGCCTAACCCCATTCGCCGCACTGCGCAGACCCTGCCCGGTATCCCTCTACCTGGCTGCTGGCATCACGCAACGGAACCCAACTTCCCACAAGAGAGTCGAATGGGGCGACGTCTGCGCGCGGCTGGAAACGCGGCCAAAGCAGGCGTTGTCGTCCCAGGAGCCACCGCGTAATATACGGCCTGGACCCGAGCCCGGGCCACGCGGATCAGTTGTGTCGCCGGCATCATAGGAACCATACCAATCCCCGCACCATTCCCAGACATTCCCCGTCATATCGTAGAGGCCATAGTCATTTGGCGGGTAGTATCCCACCGGGCTGGTGAATGGGAAAGCGCCTGTGCCAAACACCGGGTCATAGCCGTCGAGAGGACCCAGGTCGTACGGGTCACATCCCGGTGCGCTGAGGTAGTTCGCCCGGTCCTGGGTGATCGTGTCCTCGTCCGACCAGGAAAACCGGTGCCCAGAAACCCCTCCGCGTGCCGCCCTCTCCCACTCCGCTTCGGTCGGAAGCCTGTATCCGGCGCTCCAATTGACCCAGTTCGTTTGTACATCCACGTGTCCGGTCCGAAATGGCGCAGCCAATCCCGCATCACTGTAGTACGCGGGCGCCCGGCCCTCCTTCTCACTGCGCGCATTACACCACTTCACCGCGTCATACCAGCACATGCTCTGCGCCGGATGATTGGTGTCCTTGCCCTGGCCCGGGAAGTCGAAGCTGTAGCCGTTCGTAAGCGCCCAGCTATAAACGTCATCCCACAGCGACTTCGTTACAAGAAACTTGTCCATGTAGAACGCGCTCACAGTCACGATATGAAGGGGCAGCTCGCCAAACAAGCCCTCCACGGGGTCAAAGCAGTTGCCCATCGTGAACGAGCCGGCTGGAATCAGGACCATGCCCGTTAGACCAGGGGGCGTGGGGGCAATGGCCACCACGCGGTAGAACCGCTGTGCCGAGCATGATGCGGTGCCGTCAATGCATGCGTAGGGACTTTGTGACACCAGCACGTTCGTCAGCACCGCCCAATTTCTCAGGCACAAGCTTGTGCAGTATTGGATTTGGTTGCTAACACCCAAATCGCTCTGCACGGTCAGGCACGGAACCGCCCCGGTCACATTCATGCACGAAATGACCGGCTGTGCCGCCCGTGCCGGCGGGGATAGTACTTGGAGACTCAACGTCACTAGAAACACCGCCGTGGCTGCCATTTGAGCGTTCCAAACCGAAACCACGTTTGTGGGTGGTGGACCAGGCAGATCACCCGACGTCATTAAACTGTCGCTGTGTTCAACTTGTCGCATATTGAGGCAACTGGACCGTTCTATTCGGTCAGTTAACTTCGATCATACTCCGGCAACTGCCGCCTGGTTTGCGCACCGGCGCCAGCAAGACTCTGCCAAAACTGTTCTGGTCTGTCATTGATCCGCCATATCTCCCGGGGGGACGAATCTCCGGTCTGACCCCGGCTTGATGAGATGATACATCGCCCCAGGGTATTGAATGCGCAGCTTCCGAGGCATGTCGGCGGCATACCCTGTCGGCCAGAGCCTGTCAATAGCAGAAAACCGACCCAAACTATGGGTTGACCCCATCGACCACCCTCACGGTTTGGCCTTATCGGCCTCCACTTTCGGATATAGGACCGTTTCGGAACTGGGGAAATCAACCCACGTCAGGTCTAGGCTCCCTTGCTGGTACTTCCAGAAGTCATAGGGCTTCGTAATCTCAGCGTCGACCATCAGCGCATCGGACACGACATTGGGTGGTGGCGCACTCTGAAAGTGCTTCCCCCACACGAGAAATGTGCCTACCGCCATCCCATTCGTAAATCGAAGCCACGTATGCAAGTCCGTAAAGAGGCCATTGAGCTTCCCGTCAGCGAATTCCTGGTAGGAGGAGACCTTGCCATCCACAAGCATGAAATAGTAGCCCGAGCTTGGCGTTGTCTGGTGCTTTACGATCATCTCTCGACCAAGAAACACGACATCATCTTGGGCTGCGGACTTATTATATGCAAAATGCGCTAGAACTCCCTCCATGCGGTCATAACGGACCTTTACTAAGCGTACCAACCTGGTTTCGGCTGGTCCACAGTTGGTGGTCACGTCCCGATACTTGAGCGGTATAGTACTTAGCAACTCCCGTTGCTGCACGCTGTACAGGTTCGTGTTAGACAGGACGTTCGTGTACTGTGAAGGACACGGACGTGAGCAACTGATATCAAGTACTCGGAATACGATGTTACTCTGTGTGTTTTCGGCCAGGAATGGCCACTCTTTGACCTGAGGTAGATTGGGCACCGCGAGAGCGCCCGTTATGTCACACATGAGCGCAATGAGTGGTGCCAAGGTTCGTATGTTCATATTGGTCAAGGAGGTGGCATTTGGAGTATGTACCACCCGAAAAGTTCCGGAAATGGTGAGAAGGGGAGTACAACCCCAGCCTCACATCCCGCATCGTAGGCCTTTGTAGCACAGTTATTCCCAAAGAAGTCGTAATATTCGTGGCTGTCTTGAACGGCTTTCGTGTATACCAGAGCATTGATTAAGCAATCGGAGCTGATCTCGGATCGTCTTGTGACTGTGGGATTCGCAGCGTCGTCAGGTACCCTCAGATAGCCTAGCCAAGGCAGCTTACCGGGATTTGGCCAGCCTGAGGCCGCATAACCAACTGGTTGCCCCAACAGGCTCGTGCAGTCAAACGGACAGAAGTGATTGACGACCGAAGGGGGAGCCTCAGAGCTAAGCAGCCACCACGCATGGCCCCAGTTTTTACCGTCGTGAAGCTTCATTGTCGGTGGCGGTGACGGCATTATAACGAATACTGTAAAATACGAGTGATACTTCGAGACTATTGGGGCCTCGAATATATAGTAGGGATTACCCTTCACAGTTGGCGTGACGTCCACGGACATACCGTCGTACAACTGTTTGTATGCGTTTCCGGTGCCGTCCAGAAATCCAAATATTCCCGCTGAAATGCTTGTAGGTGGAATGGCGGAAGCCCCCGCAATACTGTCCGCCTCCGGCCAGAAAGGATTCGCGATACTCTGGGACGAGGCGGCAACCTGGAAAATGTTCATGCGAGCCTGGGTCCGCTTCCCTCCAGTACGAAGTATATAGCGTGAATGCGCAATTCGCGAACGGGTAAGATGATCAATGATCACTGGGCCGGCGCAGTCGTCCCGCTCGGCGCTGACTTCGCAAAACTCACCACCCCAGTCTGTGGGTGCGGCATAGTTCTCAATCCAAGAGTAGGTCCTGTCACCACATGTGGGGGTCAAGCCGTGGCCCTTGGTTCCAATCCCATGCGAATTCCATTGGTAGTCTGTGAACATATAGTACCACCGGTCTAAACCTCCGGTACAATGGTCAACAAACCTCATGCCTGAGCTCCCTAGGTCCCAACCGATGGCGTCGGTTTCAATTACTACTCCAGGAGAAGCCGGTGTGCCTTGCCAATCATCAATCAGGGCCTTGTCATAATGAACCTGCAATACAACGGGCGCCTTGTCAGGCGCCGCTTCCACATCTACCGCCTGGACCGAGGATGGGTTGCCAGGGTTCGCCATGGTGCTGGCCGTTCCGCCACTGCCGCCTGTCCCCTGGCCGCCGTTGTCCGTTTCAGGGATCGCGCGGGCCTGGATCACCGCGGTACCCCCGTCGTTGACGGGCACTCCGATGGCGCTCCATGACCCATCTCCATTCGGGTTAGCCTCCACCCCATTTACCCAGACAGTATATCCCTCCGCGCCGATTGTTCCGTTCACCGTTATGGACGGCTGGTTCAGGTCCACCCCGGACAGGTCATCAATCGTCAGCAGGACGTCGCTCTGGGTCACCGTCAGGCTCGTCGAGGTCCAAAGCCCCGCCACATTTGTCATCGTGAGCGTTAGCGTATTCGCTCCGGCACTGAGAGGCAAGTTTTCCACCCAAAGCAGTCCGTTCCGCTCCACCAGCCCCTGGGCCTGGGTGGATGCGCCGCCGGCATCGGTGATCTGCGCCGTCACGGTGGCCGTAGGGTCGTCCAGCATGCCGCGAAGCGTGAAGCTGCTGCCGCTCACCAGTGCTCCATTTGGCGGCCAATACAGAGTCAGAACGGGACCGCTCGTTACGCCAGAGTAGTCGAGGGTGTAAGTGTGGGTGCTGGTCGAGACGTTTCCCGCCAGGTCAGTCGCGTAGAGGGTGATGGTGTTGACGCCGTTGGTCAGGGGAATGTCCAGGCACTCGAACCAGTTGGTCGTGAAGTCCAAGAGGTTCGTGTCAAAGCACTGGCGCTCGAGGTAGCCCTCAAGGTTGCTCACGGTCCCGGCGTCGTTGGCCAGATCGTAGCTCAGGCTGCTCAGCGGCTCCAGGCTGTAGCCCTGCAACTGGAGCACCGGCCGGGTAACGGTGCTGGCCAGTGGGCTCGTAATGACGATTACGGGTGGTGTGGTATCGCGGACAAGACGGAAGCCTTCCCAGGTCTGCACGGACGCGCTGGCAAAGCCCTTGAGGCCGATCCACACCGCGTGCGGACCCTCGAGCGAACCCAGGGGGACGGACACCGACGGGGTGTAGGGGACCCAAGCCGCCAGGTCAAGGTTTGTATTGTCCACGAGCACGGCCATTTGCGCCGGGTGCCCGGCGACCACATCGAACGTGGCGGTGGCGGGATAATCCTGAACATATAAACTGTCGAACTGAACACTGAAGCGGATTTTGTTCGGGTCACTGCCCTGCTGATATTCCTGGAGGTTCGTAACTCCGTCCCCATCGGCGTCTGCATCCGGAGCGGCGAAGGGCTCATTCTGGTAATCGGCGCCAAAATACTCAATCGCCCAGGCGGCAGGGATAAGGGCCAACGTAGCATCGGCGCTCTGGGCGGCGCCGAGGCTGTTCTGGACGGTTACGGCATAGGCGCCCGCGTTGGTGGTCTGCGCGCTGCTGAGGTTGTAAGCGGCTCGCGTGGCGCCGGGAATGGGTGTCCCGTTGAGCGTCCATTGGTAGGTCATCGGCTGGGCGCCCGTCGCAACGACCATGAAGCTGACACTGCCGCCCTCGACAGCGCCCTGGCTCGCTGGTTGCGACACGATGGCCGGGGGCGCCGGGGGGCACTTGCCCAAGGCGCCGGCCAGGTAAATCTGCTGAATCTCCGTGGCCGAGAGGGCGCGGTTGTAGAGGCTGACCTCGTCCATCAGCCCCACAAACCGCGTGCCCGCGCCGCCGTCGTAAGGCCGCACGCCGAGGTAAAAGTCACCCAGGGTCCGTGCGGTGTAGGAACCCGGGTTTTGCTGCGCCTGGGCCTGGCCGTTGATGTAAAGAACAGCGACGCCGCTGCCCTCGT
>DATKNZ010000441.1:0-2954 GCA_035541055.1 Candidatus Acidiferrum sp.
CCGGGCACCCACTCTGCGTGCGGCGCCGGGCGCGGGAGCCAGACGCCGTTGACCCAAACCCATTGGCCTTCCCAAGCCCAGGAGCCGGGCACCCACGAATAGGCGTACTCCGGCCCGGGCGCAGGGGCAGGCTGTTGCGGCGGAGTCGGCGGCGGGGCCTCATGCACCACGGTCGCCCCAGGCTGCTCGCCCGGCGGAACAGGGCGCTTCAGGTTGGCCGACTGGTCGGCGCAACCGATTGCGGCCCCCAGCAGGGCAAGCATCAGCACTAGCAGAACGACAGATGACTTCTTCATAAGCGACGGCTTCCGGTATATCAGCCCCGGCAGCCTCCGCCAGTTCAAAATCGGGTCCCGCGGTTCGGGGGGCGCCTCTCGGCACTGCCCCCGAGCAGTAGCGTAAGCCTGCGGCTTGCACCCGTCCCGGCAAGCTTCCAGCTTGCCGCATGCATGCGGGCGGGGCGCCAACCTGGAAGGTTGGCGGGACGACCGCAAGGCGGAGGCTTGCTCTACTACAAAATGGAGGCAGTGCCTGGCGCCGTGTGCGTCTGCGGATACGGGCTCGCTTTTACCCCGGCCGATCATCCAAACTGCCGAGCGGAACAGTGTTGCAACAGAACCTGGAGTTCAGATTCGCAGAGCGGGCCGAGGCTCCTCCCCAAGCGAGGGCCTCGTTGCCTGAGCAGTTGGAGGCGTTCGACGAGTTCGGGAAGGAGACGCGGGTGATCCAGACCGCAGCCCGGGGATTCAACGGCCAGCAATTGCTCGTGCCAACCTACGTCAATGAATTCTGGACTTCGAAGCAGCGGGCGGCCAGCAGTCTGCACGAGGTGTCCTACCGCGCCTGCTTCAAGCCGCAACTGCCCAGGTTCTTTATCGAGCGCCTGACCCAGCCGGGCGACCTCGTGTATGACCCGTTCATGGGGCGGGGCACCACGCTGATCGAGGCGGCGTTGCTTGGGCGGGTGCCCTGCGGGTGCGACGTGAACCCGCTGAGCGCCGTGTTGACGTGGCCGCGGCTCCGTCCGCCGCTGCTCAGTGCGATCGTGCGCCGGCTGGGGGAGTTGGAGTACGCCAAGGCGCGGGAGCTGCCGGAAGACCTGCTGGTCTTCTATCACCCCGAGACCCTCCGGCAGTTGGGCGCCCTGCGCGAGTACCTGGTTGGCCGGGCGGCGCGCGGCCAAGCCGACCCGGTGGATGACTGGATCAGGATGGTCGCCGTGAACAGGCTGACGGGGCACTCGCCAGGGTTCTTCTCCGTGTACACGCTGCCGCCCAACCAGGCGGTCTCGGTCAAATCTCAGCGCAAGATCAACGAGGCGCGCGGGCAGGAGCCGCCGCCCAAGAACGTGGCTGAGATCATCGCCCGCAAGAGCCGGCTGTTGCTAAGCGACTGTGACGAGCGCGTGAGGCAGGTCCTATCCGGTGTGGCCGGGCGGGCGCAAACGCTGACGCAGCCGGCTGCCCATGTGCCCGAGATTCGCTCCGGCAGCGTGTCCCTCGTGGTGACTTCGCCGCCCTTCCTCAACATCGTGGACTACGCCGGGGACAACTGGCTGCGCTGCTGGTTCATCGGCGTGGACCCGGCTTCGGTGCATCTGACCGTGCCCCGGAAACTGCAGGATTGGCAAGCCGCCATGACCGAGGTGTTTCGGGAGTTGGCGCGCGTGCTGCGCCCGGGCGGTCATGTGGCCTTCGAGGTGGGCGAAGTACGGGGCGGCACGGTCAAGCTGGAGGAGGCGGTGGTGCCCTGCGGCATCGAGGCGGGCCTGGAACCGCTGCTGGTGCTGATCAACGATCAGAAGTTTACCAAGACGGCCAATTGCTGGGGCGTGGACAACAACGCCAAGGGCACGAACACCAATCGGATCGTGGTATTCAGGAGAGCGCCGGCAAACTGAGGCAGGCGAGCGACGCCTTGCGCTGGGACCTCCAATCCCGGGGCGTTTCACCCGAGGGCTCGGACAGCAAGGCGGCCATCTTGCGCCGCGCGTAGAACAGTCGCGACATGACTGTGCCCAGCGAGCAGCCCACAGTCCGCGCGATGTCCTTGTAAGGCATCTCCTCGAACTCGTGCAGCACCAGCACCGCCCGGTGTTCCGGCGACAGGCGGCCCAAGGCGGAACCCACGGCAGCCCAGAACTCCTCGCGCTCGATCCGCTCGGCTGGATGCACCTGCCTGCCGGGCATCCGGAACCTGGACTCGCCGCCATGCTCCTTGAGCTGATCGAGAGACTCGATGTGGCGCCGCCGCCGGGAGCGGAGCTGATCCAAGCACAGGTTGATCACGATGCGCGTCATCCAGGTCACGAAGCTGGACTTGTTCTGGAACTGGTGCAGTTTCTGCCAGATGATCCCCCAGGCCTCCTGCGCCAGGTCCAGCGCGTCCTCGTGGTGCTGCAGCATGCTGAAAGCGCGCGCATAGACGCGATGCCGGTGCCGCGCCACCAGCTCTTCGAAGGCCTCCATCTCGCCGCGCTGGGCGGCCTCGGCCAGCTCCTCGTCGGGGGTCAGGCTCAGCCCAGCGGAGGCGTCGCCCTGATCCTCGAGCCGCGCTGGCGCTGCCGGTGGCGTCGAGGCCGTTAGCCCGGCGCTCAATTCGTGGGCGAAGCCGATCATTTGCCCCCCTTCCGCGGACCGGCCTTGGGTGGTTGCCGGACGAGAAAGGCCAGCGCCAGCATGGTGAGCACAAATCCAGCCTGGAGGGCGTCGAAGCCCGCCTGGCTGGCAAGCAGCGCGAATTCAGCAGGCAAAATCATGGCACTGGAGCTTTCGTCCTTCAGCAATGTTGATGTTGTTGCACATCACCCACCCATACGGGGCGGGCGGCGGGATCTTGCAGAGGAAGTTTAGAGGGGCCGGCCAGCGGAGGGGGAGCTGGCGTGCCAAAGCCGAAGCCCGAAATCCCAAGGCCGAAGGAAGGCCGAAATCCGAAGCCCGAAGGGGGTGGCTCGC